>CABUAH010000057.1 GCA_902489475.1 uncultured Oscillospiraceae bacterium
CATATTTTGAAGTTACTTCTCTTCTTTTTTGGGTCACATCATTTTAACACATACAAAAACGATTGACAATGGACAATGTGCAATTTTAATTCAGAAGTCGAAATTAGGAATTTCGAATAGATTGTTAAATTAATGACAAAATAAGAAAAATATACCTTTTATCCACTTGTATTTTGGATTAAAATGGTATACAATATATTTAGCGTAAAACGCAAATTATGAGTCCGTATAACTGTGAACGGATGTCCCCC
This sequence comes from uncultured Oscillospiraceae bacterium, assembly GCA_902489475.1. GTDB lineage: Bacteria > Bacillota > Clostridia > Oscillospirales > Ruminococcaceae > UMGS1601. The sequence goes on from CABUAH010000057.1 coordinate 252, forward strand.
GCCTCTTAGGCGGTGTTCATCTACGTCTTTCAGTAGGGGACTTAAATCCCCTACTGAAATCCTAAGCGGCTTCGCCACTCGTTCACTTGTTAAATAACGGGGCGGTGCCCCTTATTGAATCGGAGTCAAATATATTTATAAGAGAGGTTATTTAATATGGCAGGACTTAACAAGGTTACTGTTGACGATTTAAACGTCAAAGGTAAGAAGATTTTGGTCAGAGTGGATTTTAACGTTCCTCTTAACGACGGAAAAATTACAAATGACAACAGAATCACAGCAGCTCTTCCGACAATCAACAAGCTTGTTGCAGAGGGCGGTAAGGTTGTTTTGTGTTCTCATTTAGGTAAGCCTAAGAACGGACCTGAGGATAAGTTTTCACTTGCTCCGGCAGCACAAAGACTTGCAGAGCTTGTTGATGCAAAGGTAACATTTGCTAAAGACGACACAGTTGTAGGTGAAAATGCTAAGAAAGCTGTAGCTGAGATGAATGACGGCGAAATTGTAGTTTTGGAAAATACAAGATTCAGAGGCGCTGAGGAAACTAAGAACGGCGAAGAATTTGCTAAAGAGCTTGCTGATTTAGTTGACAATGAAGTTTTCGTTATGGACGCTTTCGGTTCTGCTCACAGAGCGCACGCTTCAACTGCCGGCGTAACAAAGTTCGTTAAGGAAACAGCAGTAGGATATCTTATGCAAAAGGAAATCAACTTCCTCGGAAATGCAGTTGAAGATCCTGTAAGACCGTTCGTAGCAATTTTGGGCGGAGCAAAGGTAGCTGATAAGCTCAACGTAATCTCAAACCTGATTGAAAAATGCGACACTTTAATCATCGGCGGTGGAATGGCATATACATTCTTAAAGGCACAGGGTAAAGAGGTTGGAACTTCCTTGGTTGACGATACAAAGCTTGACTATTGCAAGGAAATGATTGAAAAGGCTAAGGCTAACGGAAAACAGCTTTTGCTTCCTGTTGATACAACAATTGCGGACGCATTCCCTGATCCGATCGACGGTGATATTGAGGTGTATGTTTCTGATACAATTCCTGCTGACAAGATGGGACTTGATATCGGAACAAAGACAGCTGAGCTTTATGCTGACGCTGTTAAGAGCGCAAAGACAGTTGTTTGGAATGGACCTATGGGAGTATTTGAGAATCCAACTCTTGCAAAGGGTACTATAGCTGTTGCACAAGCACTTGCTGATACAGACGCTACAACAATTATCGGCGGAGGAGATTCGGCTGCTGCTGTAATTTCTCTCGGATTTGCAGATAAGATGAGCCATATTTCGACCGGCGGCGGAGCATCTCTTGAGTATCTTGAGGGCAAGGTTCTTCCCGGAATTGCAGTAATTGCAGACAAGTAAGAAATCTTTCGGGATTGTCCTAAATTTTGGACAATCCCTTTATGCTGAAACAAAGGAGAAATGACAATGAAGAAAAGTGTAAGAAAGGCAATAATTGCCGGAAACTGGAAAATGAATAAAACTCGTCCTGAGGCAAAGGAGCTTCTTGAAGCAATCAAGCCGCTCGTTGCAAACGCAGACGGAAAGGTAGAGGTAGTAGCTTGCGTACCTTTCACAAACCTTGAAACAGCAATCGCTGCAACAGAGGGTTCAAACATCAAGATCGGCGCTGAAAATGTTCATTTTGAAAAGAGCGGCGCATATACGGGCGAAATTTCCGCAGATATGCTGGTTGAACTTGGAGTTGAGTATGTAGTTATCGGACACAGCGAGAGAAGACAGTATTTTGCTGAAACCGATGAAACAGTTAACAAGAGAACAAAGGCAGCTTTAGCAGCAGGTCTTAAGCCGATCGTATGTGTAGGAGAGCTTTTGTGGGAGCGTGAGTGCAATATTACAGAAGAGGTTATCGCTCGTCAGATCAAGCTTGACCTTTATGATGTATCTGCTGAGGATGTTAAAAAGACAGTTATTGCTTATGAGCCTGTTTGGGCGATCGGAACAGGAAAGACTGCTACATCAGACCAGGCTGAGGAAGTTTGTGCGCTTATCCGCAGAACTTTGGCTAAGCTTTATGATGAGGAAACAGCTGAGGCTGTTACAATTCAGTACGGCGGTTCAATGAATGCAGGAAATTGTGCAGAGCTTTTATCTAAAGAAAATGTAGACGGCGGACTTATCGGCGGTGCTTCTCTTAAGGCAGCTGATTTTAACACTATTGTTCAGGCAGCAGTTGAGGGCTGATTAATTGAGCAAGACAGTTTGCAAAGTCGATAAGTTCAGCTGCAATTTTTCAACAAGATCAAAGATTACCAAACAGCTTTAAGATAATATACAAATATGCCGAGTAGGGCTTAAAGCTTCATATGAGTTTCGTGGCACTTTGGGTAAATTTTGAGTTGCCTATTTTAGAGAAGCTTAAATTCGGTTAAATAATAATTATGATAGAATAAGGATGGATACTATGCCAACTAAAAACTTTAGCAAAGTGTTTATGTTGATTTTTCTTGCGCTCTATATTTGGTTTGCTATTATGTTGATTCCGGATTTTATGGGAGCGTCTGTAGGAGATACAACTTTGCTGTTCCTTGACGGTGGAAGTGTGGGACTTCAAAAATATCAAGATTTAGTATCATTAAATCCTGATTTTATGCTTTTTCTATTTGTGGCTTTAACGGTAATATGTATAATAAGTGTAAAATTTAAATTTACCGTTTTGGCTTTGGCAATTTCTGATTTAATTTTTGCAGTGTTAACAGTGCTGGTTCATTATAAAACATTGTTGTTTGAACCTTTCAAGCACGGTGACGAAATGATTGGATCGTATTTTTATATTTTACAATGGGTTTGGTTTGCTTGGATAACGTTTGCTGTGGTCGCAGTGTATTGTGTCGCATTAGTAGTGACAAAAGTTGCAGGTAAAAAGGATGTAGCAAGAACGTCTGTTTTATAACTGCAAATAATGTGAATCGGAGTTGTGACCTTGTTGAATGCTGATAATAGCTTTTTAGCGGTAACTCTGCCGTAAAATAATATAAAAAGGAGTATATAAATTATGGCTAATAAAAAACCAGTTGTTTTAGTAGTAATGGACGGCGTTGGATATTCCGTAACAGGTCTTGGCGATGCCGTATCTGAAGCTAACACACCTACTCTTGACAAGCTTTTAAAAACCTGCCCTAATACATCGTTAAAGGCGCACGGCGGAGCTGTTGGACTTCCTACAGACGATGATATGGGCAACTCAGAAGTAGGACATAACGCACTTGGCTGCGGACAGATCTATTCTCAGGGTGCAAAGCTTGTTAATGAGTCAATAGAGAGCGGAAAGATGTTTGAAAGCGATACATGGAATGAAGTAGTTGGAAACTGTAAGGAAAAGTCGTCCTCACTTCACTTTATCGGACTTCTTTCAGACGGAAACGTTCACTCAAACATATCTCATCTGGAAAAAATGATTACAAAGGCAAAAGAGGACGGCGTAACAAAAGTAAGATGTCATATTCTTTTGGACGGAAGAGATGTTCCGGCAACATCTGCTTTGCAGTACGTTGACGAGCTTGAGAACCATTTGAAGAGCTTAAACGATGCTTCATTCGACGCTAAGATCGCATCGGGCGGCGGAAGAATGAAGATCACTATGGACAGATATCAGGCTGACTGGGCAATGGTTAAGAACGGTTGGGATACCCACGTTCTCGGAAAAGGCAGACAGTTTGAAAATGCAACAATCGCAATTGAAACCGCAAGAAAAGAAAACGACGGCATAATTGATCAGGATCTTCCTGCTTTCGTAATTGCTGAAAACGGAGAGCCTGTTGGCAAAATCCTTGACGGCGACAGCGTTATTCTCTTTAACTTCAGAGGCGATAGAGCAATTGAGCTTTCAATGGCATTTGACGATGCGGATTTCGATAAATTTGACAGAGAGTTTGTTCCAAGTGTTGTATACGCTGGAATGCTTCAGTATGACGGAGATTTGAATCTTCCGAAGAAGTATCTTGTTAATCCGCCTGAGATTACAAACACTCTTTCCGAGGTTTTGGTTAAGGCAGGAGTTAATCAGTATGCTGTTTCAGAAACTCAGAAGTACGGACACGTTACTTACTTTTGGAACGGAAACAGAAGTGAAAAGTTCTCTGAGGAGCTTGAAACATGGACTGAAATTCCGTCCGACAAGGTTTCGTTTGACGAACGTCCGTGGATGAAGTCTGCTGAGGTAACGGATGATCTTATTAATGCAATAAAGTCAGGCAAGTACGGATTTTTAAGATGTAACTATCCTAACGGTGACATGGTAGGTCATACGGGAAATATGGACGCAACTATTGTCGGCGTTGAATCTGTTGACCTCGGTCTTGCAAGACTTTTAAAAGTGGTTGACGAGTGCAATTGTACGCTTTTGGTAACTGCCGATCACGGAAATGCTGATGAGATGATCGAGAAAAACAAGAAGGGCGAGCTTCAGACAAGAACTGCTCACTCACTAAACCGTGTGCCGTTCATAATCTATGACAAGGATACAACATACGAGATAAAGGACGGAAATTACGGACTTGCAAACGTAGCTCCGACAGTTCTAAAGATTTTAGGAATTGAAGCTCCTGACTGTTGGGAGGACAGCATGGTTTAACGACCAAAATATAAATATTTTAAAGGCACGCTTTTAGCATGCCTTTATTTTTTGCCTTAGTTAAGCTGAATCTATAATAAAATTAATTTGTTGAATCAATAAATTAAAATAATTTGTGAAAAGTATACAATATAAATTGATATAATTATGCAATCATACAAACTTTAAGAGAATATCAGAAACATATTGAATTTTTACTGAGATATGTTATGATAAAGATAGAATTATTATAATTTTTTGTGTATGACATTATTTTGGAGAATATCCCTAGCCGAGCGATGGTATTTGGCTGAGATTAAAATGAAAGGGGATATTCCGATGTAAAGAGAATTTATTAAAAATCATACGACGACTGTTTTGATACAGGGAAGTTTTTGGGAGGACAACAATGAAACAAAAACTAACTTTTTTACAAGCAATGCCTTTTATTTTAATGCTTGCAGTATTGTCAATTTCAAGAATTATTTTCGAGCTTGCTTATTCGGGGACCAGCTATACAGTAACAACAGCTGCTGCTTGCGTTCTTAGTATATTAATCATGGTGGTTGCTTTGGTAAAGTCGGCAAAATACAAAGTATATTTTATCTGTGCAATATCAACAGTTGCAATAATTTGTCTTTTGGTAAAGCTGATAATAGCGGCATTCAGCATTAAGCTTGATTTTGACATTCCGCTTTCTACATATGAGATAATATTTCTTTTTGTTTTGATTTATTTTACATTAATAGGTATTGTAAAGAAAAATATAATCAGTATGTGTTTGGTTTTATTAGTAACAGCAGTTTATTTGACAATGTGGATTTTCTCTGATTCTTTAATTCCGCTTAGAAATACAATAGGCTTTAACACCTACTTTGATTCACATGAGCTGTTCGTTATCTTATTCGGGTGGATAATTCTTATCGTTATTTCAATTGTTTCTCATTTATGCCCGAAGAAACCTACACCAATTGGACAAGGAGCATAATATGAAAAAACTTATTTTTATAACAGTAATCGCAATTATGACTTTTGCTTTTTCAGCCTGTGGCGATAATAACGGTAGTACTGATAATTTCTCAAGCAAAGTCACAACTACACAAGAAGCTTCTCAAATTGAAACAACAACTGAAGAAATGATTGACAACTGTTTACCTGACAAATTTTACTATAACAAACTGTATGAGCATTTTATTTCCGATAGTCCGTATGAAGGCGAACTTTCCAAACTTGACCGTTCGTTGCTTGAGGGATACGAGTTTATAGGTCTTACCGCCTCAAAGGTTGAGTATGATGAAATACCGGACAAAAACCTTGTGTCGAGCGTTTATGACAAAGGAATACCTGTTTTGTATAACAAAACTAAGGACAACTTTATTTTCTGGTTTCAGGAGGATAACTACTGGGTCGAGCTTGTAGAATGGCCTATATATGAGGAATAACAGTCAAAGACTGTGCAAAAAATGCACAGTCTTTTCTTTGCCATAAATTAATAATTTGTAGTAAATGTAAAAAGAAGGTTGAATCTTTGCTTTTTGGTTGATTTGCATAAAAATAGCCCTTGACAATTATGCAATATTACGGTACAATTATGAAGAATGAAAATTTTATGGAGGTAAATAATATGCCAACTAAAAGTAATACAACTGCAGGCAGCGCAAAAAAAACTGCGGTAAAAAAGGCTGTAGCTTTAAAGCCGATTAAAAGTACAGTAGATATTCCTATTACAGAAAAGGAATTTGAAGAAAAGCTTGCTGATATTTTAGGGGATCAGAGCAGAACTACTATTGAAAAAGCATCTGATAAGCAGATTTACGAGGCGATCTCACAGATAATTGTAAAGCTTTTAAAAGATAAGAGAAGAAAGTTTGTAAACAAAATTCATTCTGAGGGCAAAAAGCAGGTTTATTATTTGTCGATGGAATTTTTAATGGGCCGTTCTTTAAAAACCAATCTTTACAATCTTATGATCAATGATATGGTAAAGGGAGTTTTGGATAAGCACGGTATCAATATCGAGGGAATATACGAATGTGAGCCTGATGCAGGACTTGGAAACGGAGGACTTGGAAGGCTTGCTGCTTGTTATCTTGACGGACTTGCAACGGAGGGTTATTCCGCAATGGGATATTCGATCTGTTATGAGTTTGGAATTTTTAAGCAGAAGCTTGAGGACGGTTGGCAGACTGAGTTACCTGACAACTGGCTTCCGGGAGGAAAATCGTGGCTTGTTGAAAATTATGAAAGAGCAATTGAGGTTCACTTTGACGGAGAGCTTAACGAGTACTGGGATGATCAGTATCACTGTGTAAATCACACAAATTATACTACTGTTAACGCGGTACCTGTTGATATGTACATTGCGGGATATGACAGCGAGGCAGTTTCAACATTAAGACTTTGGAAAGCGGTAACGCCGTCATTTGACATGAATATGTTTAACAAGGGTGATTACTCAAAGGCACTCGGACAGAACATCATGGCTCAGGCTATTTCAAAGGTTTTGTATCCGAATGACAATCATGCAGAGGGTAAGTCTTTAAGACTTCGTCAGCAGTATTTTATGTGTGCAGCATCGGTAGGAGATATAGTTGATAAGCACATGAGAACTTATGGAACGCTTGACAATCTCCATGAAAAGGTTGCGATTCATGTAAATGATACTCACCCAACACTTGCAATTGCAGAGCTTATGAGAATACTTCTTGATGACTGCGGTTATCCGTGGAACAAGGCATGGCATATTGTTACAAATACATTTGCTTATACAAACCATACGGTAATGGCTGAAGCGTTGGAAAAGTGGGACTGCAATCTTGTAAGACAGGTTATTCCTAGAATTTTCTCTATCATCGTTGAGATCAACAACCGTTATTGTAAGGATTTGTTTGATAGAACTGGCGATGAAGCAAGAACTTCGAGAATGTCTATCATTCAGAACAATCAGGTAAAGATGGCTAACCTTTGTGTTCATGCTTCGCATTCTGTAAACGGAGTTGCAAAGATTCACTCTGAGATCATTAAGCAGGACGTTTTCCATGACGAGTATCTTGATACTCCTAATAAGTTTAAGAATGTGACGAACGGAATTGCGTTTAGAAGATGGCTTTTACAGTCAAATCCGGGTCTTACAAATCTGCTTCGTGAAAAGATCGGCGATGAATTCTTAAAGGACGCTTCAAATCTTTCTAAGTTTAATATGTTTAAGGATGACGCCGCAACTTTAGATGCTCTTGCAAAGATCAAGCTTGAGAACAAAAAGAATTTTGCAAAATACGTTAAGAATCAGTACGGAACAGTATTAAATGTTGACTCTATTTTCGATGTTCAAGTTAAAAGACTTCACGAGTATAAGCGTCAGCACTTAAATGTTCTTAACATTTTGGCGCAGTATAATTATCTTCTTGAAAATCCTAATGCTGATTTTACACCAAAGACGTATATCTTTGCTGCGAAGGCAGCTCCCGGATATTATCTTGCAAAGCAGATTATAAAGCTTATTTGGTCGCTTGGCGAGGAGCTTAAGAAGAATCCTAAGATAAATGAAAAGCTTTCAGTAGTTTTCCTTGAAGATTACTGCGTATCACTTTCAGAAATTTTAATGCCTGCGAGCGAGATATCTGAGCAGATTTCTCTTGCAGGAACAGAAGCTTCCGGAACAGGCAATATGAAGCAGATGCTTAACGGTGCGATAACCCTCGGAACGATGGACGGAGCAAATGTTGAAATACACGAAGCAGTAGGAGATGAAAATATCATCACCTTTGGTATGTCGGCAGATGAGGTAGTTGCCCGTAAGTCAAATTATCATTCCGAGAAATATTATAATGAAAACGGAATTATCCGTGCAGCAATTGACAAGATGACAGGCGGCATAAACGGAAATACTTTTGAAGAAGTTGCAAACTCCCTTAAGTACAGTGATCCGTATATGGTTTTGGCAGATTTTGATTCTTATGCAGCTGCACAGGTGCGTTCAAGTGAACTTTACAGAGATCAGACTAAGTGGCAGAAGATGAGCCTTGCAAATATCGCAGGGGCAGGTATTTTCTCCGCAGACAGATCGGTTGAAGATTACGCAAGAGATATTTGGGGACTTACAAAATAAGCCTTATGACAATAATCGGAGCGAACGTAGAGTTCGCTCTTGAGCGTGTCGACGAAGTCGACAACGCTCCCCATGGGACAAACGCACTCACTTCGACAGCTACGCCCGTCTCGTTCTGCGTTTTTCCCCTAGGGTACCCCTTTTCGTCGAAAATCGGCTCATACCGCCGATTTCCCCTCAAGGTGTCGCTGCGTCGGCACATGTCCGCCTACGCGACAATATTTAAAAAGTGGACTTTTTTACAGACTGTGGAGCGAACGTAGAGTTCGCTCTTTTTTGTTGTAAATTTTTCACACTGAAAAAATATAACAAAAGACATTGACAATCATACAGCAATTTTGTATAATTAATATAAACAGTCTTATGATAAGACAACAAATAGGAGGTAAAAGAAATAATGCAAAAAAAATCAATTTTTAAAAAGCTTATAAGCGGCATTTTAGCTGCAACTGTTGCTGCTACGGTTATGCTTACAGCACCGATAAGTGCAGGGGCTGTTGCCGGCGAGGATCAGTCGTTTGAGAATCTCAATCAGTTTGAGATTGCTGAAGCTATGAGTCCTGCTTGGAATCTCGGAAATCAGTTAGAAGCTGTCAGCGGCAGAATTCCCAGTGAAACTGCGTGGGGAAACCCTGTAATTTCTCAGAACACTTTTAAAATGGTTAAGGATGCAGGTTTTAAGGGCGTCAGAATCCCTGTTTCATATTTTGGTAATATTGGTAATGCTCCTGATTATCAGATCAATTCTTCGTGGCTTAAAAGGATTAAAGAAGTAGTTGATATGGCAATGAAGGAAGATCTTTATGCCATTATCAATATGCACGGAGACGGTTATAACACAATGACAGGCAATGGTGCATGGTTACTTTGCAATGCTCCTGAAAATGAACAGCCTGCTATTAAAGCAAAATATAAAGCTTGCTGGGAGCAAATTGCTGATTTATTCTCAGACTATGACGAGCATCTGATTTTTGAGTCTATGAATGAGGAATTCGATAACACATACAGTACTCCGAATAAAACATACTATGCAAATATTAATGCTTACAACCAGATCTTTGTTGATACAGTAAGACAGACCGGTGGAAACAATGATAAGCGTTGGTTGCTTATTCCTGGTTGGAACACTGACATAAATTACACCTGCGGTGATTATGGATTTGAAATTCCTACAGACACATATAGAGATTCTTCAATTCCGGCAAGCGAGCAGAGAATTATGATTTCGGTTCACTATTATAATCCGTGGGATTTCTGTGGTGAAGGCAAGAAAACCGAATGGGGAACAGACGCTGAAGTAAAAACATTGACAGATAATTTTGACAGATGTTATACTTCGTTTGTCCTTAAGGGCTATCCGGTAGTTATTGGAGAGTATGGTGCTGTAAATGTAAATAACACTGATAGCAGAGTCAAATTTGTTAATACGGTATGTAGAACTGCAAGAAGCAGAGGAATGGTTCCTGTTTACTGGGACAATAATGGACACGGCACCGGTGCTGACAAATTCGGTTTGTTTAATAGAAGTACATTTAATGTTACACAGCCTGAGATAATCAAGGGTATTATGGATGCATATGAGGGTGAGCCTGATCCGGCACCTGTTATTGTTGATCCGATTACAAAAGATGAAGCACTTGCAGTTGTTTACAGCGGTAAAGAAGAAGACGCAGTAACAGTTTATAAAGGAGTTGCTGATGCATCATTAGACGGAGCAACAACAGCCAGATTTACTATTGATACCGCTACTGATGTCGCATTTAACCAGTATTCAGCATTTTTTGTTCGTAAACAGGTTGGTGACAAGACAGAGTATGTTAAGATTACCGGTGATTCTGATATAACCGGAGCAACATGTTTGACATATGAAGTTGAATTAAAGACTCCGATTGCTGAGGGCGATGATTTTGCAATCAGCGTTTATACCGGTTCATGGAGAGAAGCAGAAGATTATGTATTTTTAATCAGACAGTTAGAACTACTTGACGCTGACGGAAACGTATTGAAGACTGTTAAGAAGAGCGATGGTCTCCGTGGAGATGTAAACAATGACGGAAAAATTTCAACAGCTGATGTAGGACTTGCAAACGCTTATGCAAAGGGCACAAACACTCTTACAGACGATCAGTTTGCACGTGCAGATGTAAACGGTGACGGAAAGATTTCGACTGCCGATGTTGGTATGATTAATTCTCATGCAAAAGGCGTAAATCTTTTGTGGTAAGATAATGACTATGTAGGTCGTTTTCTTAAAAGACGTATAGAAACAATAAACCCCAAGCAATTTCAAATTGCTTGGGGTTTGACTTTTCCTATTTTATTTTATCCATATACGCAAGATAACCTTCGGCAAAAGCTATTTCGCTTTTGTAAGTAAGCTTTATGTTTGATATGTCACCTAAAACAGTATAAACCTTTTCACCTGCAAGAGTGAAAAGTCTTGAGCAATCGGTTGCAAGTTCTTTCTCTTCAGTTGAAAGCGAGTTGTATATTTTAAGAAATCGTAATGCTTTAAAGGTCTGAGGTGTTTGAATTTGAAGCATTTGTTTTCGGTCGAATATCTCGTCGATAGTATCGCCGCCTTTAACGATTGTATCGGTCGCAGAAATAGCGGTAGTGCAAGGCCCTTTTCCTGTACAAACCTTTAAGTTTTCTAGGATTATACTCTTGTTTACAAAAGGTCTTACAGCATCGTGAGTTAGTAGAATTGTAGATTCGTCAAGCTCATTCTGCTGACTTAAATAGTCTATTGCATTTAAAATAGTTTCGTTCCTTGAATTGCCGCCTGCTAAAACATGAACGCCTGAAATTCCGTATTCACAGAGCAAGTCACGGGTATAGCCTGTAAAGCTTTCGGGGACAAGAACAAGTATTCGGTCAAAGCCAACATCCGTAAATTTTTTGATTGTATGGATAATAACAGGGGAGCCGCCTATTTCTATATACTGTTTTGGGATTTCGGTGCCCATTCTTGTTCCGGAGCCGCCTGCGGCAATAACAGCAACTTTGTTTTCCTTCAAAATCTCACCTCCTGTTTGTCAAAAT
>CABUAH010000058.1 GCA_902489475.1 uncultured Oscillospiraceae bacterium
TCTTTTTTGTAGTATATATGTGTACAACTTCTATTTCAGATGTAGTTGAAAAAAATACCGGTATGAGTGTTGTAACAGCAGATGCAAAACTGTTCATAAACCTTTTGCCTTGATATTGAATAAACAGTTAATAGTTTTTACTTTTTATAAGACCGAGATTCATTTTATCTTGGTCTTATTTTATTGTATTCATGAATTATTAATAAATAAATCCCAAAAGCAAACAGATTTCGACAAATGTAAAACTTTTTTGCATTACACTTTCTGTATATCTCGCACTTTGTAAAGTTTAAAAGCTTTATTTTTGATATTGATCGTTTTTAGTTGTAAAGTTGAACAACCTTAATTCTGCTGATTTGTGCAAGGTGCATAAAAAACACAGGCATTTTTTTACATCGCATAGTATTGACATTTGTTCGCTAATACTATATACTTGTGCTTGACATGAAACGAAACACAAGATATAGTGTTGAATATTTGATTCTTCTACAAGTTTCAGGTTTTTTAACAAAATATTAAGGCACTTGTGTAGCATTTTTTGGACTCTTGTGTATCGGATTGATGATTTTTTGGTACTATAACATCTTTGGAGGATAAAATGATTTTAAAAATACAAAAACGTGACGGAAGATTAACGGCATTCAATATTGAAAAAATAGCCAATGCTATTTTAAAGGCAGGAGAGAGTGTTGGTGAAGGCAACTACGATAAAGCACTGGTTCTTGCAGGAAAGGTCTGTGATGAGCTTAATTCGAGAGATATTGAAATTCCAACAGTTGAGCAGATTCAAGATATAGTTGAGGAAGTTTTAATTCATGAGGGCTATGCGTCTGTCGCAAAAAGCTATATATTGTATAGAAGTGAGCGAACCCGTGCCCGTGAAATGAACACACGTTTGATGAAAATTTATGAGGACCTCACTTTTCGTTCATCGGAGGACTTTGATTTTAAACGTGAGAATGCCAATATCGATTGTGATACTCCTATGGGAACAATGCTTAAATATGGTTCTGCGGGTGCAAAGGAGTTTAACGAGCTTTACGTTTTGTCACCTGAGTTTGCAGAGGCTCACGCAAACGGTGATATTCATATTCATGATATGGATTTTCTCTGTCTTACAACAACCTGCACTCAAATTGATCTCACCAAACTGTTTAATAATGGCTTTTCGACGGGACACGGATTTTTAAGGACACCTAATGATATTCAGAGCTATGCTGCTTTGGCGTGTATCGCTATTCAGTCCAACCAAAACGATCAGCACGGCGGACAAAGCATTCCTATGTTTGATTATGCTATGGCTGACGGTGTAAGAAAAACATTTGTAAAGAGATACAGAGATAATCTTACAAAAGCACTTGAACTCAGGACCGAGGTCGTGGATATTGAAAGAATTGCAAAGGAGATATTCGACAGACTTGCCGGAATTCACGAGCTTTTCCCTGTTCTTGACAATTCAAACGAGTATCAGGCAGAAGAATTCAAGCTTCTTATAAAATATATTGACCGTGACCTTGCAGAGAGTTTGCAGAAATTTGCATATGAGAAGGCAGTTAAAGAAACAGACAGAGCAACATATCAGGCAATGGAAGCGCTGATACATAATTTAAATACGATGAATTCAAGAAGCGGAGCACAAACTCCTTTCTCATCAATAAACTATGGAACAGATACTTCTGCCGAGGGTAGACTTGTAATAAAGAATGTGTTGTTGGCAAACGAGTCAGGTCTTGGAAACGGAGAAACTCCGATCTTCCCGATACATATATTTAAAGTAAAAGACGGAGTTAATTTTAACGAGGGCGAGCCTAATTATGATTTGTTTAAGCTTGCTTGCAGGGTTTCTGCCAAAAGACTTTTCCCGAATTTCTCGTTTATCGATGCTCCGTTTAATTTGCAGTATTACAAAGAGGGCAAGCCTGAAACAGAAATAGCTTATATGGGATGCCGAACGAGAGTAATCGGTAACGCATATGATCCTGAAAGAGAAATAGTTACAGGAAGAGGAAACTTAAGTTTTACTTCGATTAACCTCCCTCGTCTTGCAATTGAGGCGAAGGGTGATGTTAATAAATTTTTTGAAAGTCTTGATGAAATGATGGAGCTGGTTATAAATCAGCTTTTACAGCGTTTCAAAATTCAGGCTTCCAAAAAGGTCCGAAATTATCCATTTTTAATGGGACAGGGCGTCTGGATTGATTCAGAAAAGCTCGGTCCGAACGACGAAGTCGGAGAGATTCTCAAGCATGGAACTTTATCCGTTGGCTTTATAGGGCTTGCTGAGGCACTTAAAGCTCTTATCGGAAAGCATCATGGAGAGGATGCGAGAGCAAGAAAGCTTGGACTTGAGATAATTGAGCGGATGAGAAACCGTATGGACACGGAAACGTCTAAGACGGGACTCAACTTTTCGCTTTTGGCGACACCTGCAGAGGGTCTTTCCGGTAGATTCGTTGCACTTGACAGAGAGCGATACGGAAAAATAGATGGAATTACCGATAGAGATTACTACACTAATTCTTTCCATGTTCCGGTATATTATGATATAAGCGCAATTGATAAAATAAAGATAGAAGCGCCTTATCATGCTCTTACTAATGCAGGACATATAAGCTATGTTGAGCTTGACGGAGATCCGCTCAACAATCTTTCAGCATTTGAAAAGGTAGTAAGATGTATGAAAGAAATGGGAATAGGCTATGGTTCAATAAACCATCCTGTCGACAGGGATCCTGTGTGCGGATATACAGGAATAATAGGAGATGTTTGTCCGCTTTGCGGAAGGCGAGAGGGTTCAGAAGGAATCGGTTTTGAGAGGATTCGCAGAATTACAGGTTACCTTGTAGGAACGCTTGACCGCTTTAACAATGCTAAAAGAGCTGAGGAGAGGGATAGAGTAAAGCACGGAGTATGAACTAGAGGCTAGAAGAATGAGGCAATAAATCGGAATTTTAGGTAGAAAAAATGAAAAATTATAATCAAGTTTATGTGAAAAATAGTTTTGAAGCAGCAAAAATGTATTGCAAAGCATTTGGTGCAGAGATTACATGTGAGTTTATAAATGAGAACAATACTGCTTATGAACACTGCGAATTGTCTGTAGACGGAAAAGGATTTTTAGCATTAGCGGAAGCGAAAAATCCTTGTGATATAAATATAGTACACAAGTACAAATGGGAAACTATGACATTTAATGTATTTGAGATGGGGACGGAAGAAGCAGTTTATAACGCATTTCAGGTTTTAAGCGATGGTGGGGTGGTCATTGACTCTATTCATGAACTCCCATGGAGTAAATGCTGTGCCACTATTATTGATAAATTTGGAGTTTGTTGGTGGATTTCAATTTAGCAAAATACGCTAAACTTCAGCTTGTAGAAGAGGCAAATTCCTGTTTGTCAGATTGATTGTCCGTATAGATAGATGAGCATCGGATTGAGTGAGCCACAATCCCAATCCACAGCCCAAAGGTGGTTTTATTTATCTCATAGAGGGTTTGTGTTTATCCCTATCCGGCGTTGCTCATGGTCAATTAATCTAATCTCTAACATCTAATATCTAGCGGGCAGGGAAAACAAACCCTGCCTGTGTTTTTTCGGAGGGAAATATGAAAATACGTATTGCCGGAACGGTAAATGATTCTATAGTTGACGGAGAGGGAATCAGATTTGTGGTATTCGTTCAAGGCTGTGTTCATAGCTGTGATGGTTGTCATAATCCTCAGACGCATGATTTTTGCGGTGGATTTGAAACTGACACAGAAGAGATTTTATCAAAAATTTTAAGTAATCCTCTGCTTGACGGAGTGACCTTTAGCGGAGGAGAACCGTTCTGTCAGCCTGTTCCGCTTTACGAACTTGGGAGTCGAATAAAAGAAAACGGACTTAATATTGTCTGCTATACCGGATTTACATTCGAGCAGCTGTTAGAGAGGTCAAAGAAGGATAAGGACATCCTGAATTTGCTCAGCATATGCGACGTATTGATTGACGGACCGTTTATATTAAGTAAGAAAAATCTTCTTTTGAGGTTTCGGGGAAGCGAGAATCAACGTATTTTAGACGTGAAAAAATCTATCTCCGAGGAACGGGCAGTGCTGTTTTATAGTGATTAGAAGTTCTGATAGTATGCTCAGGCGTGTTTACAAAAAATTTACAATTGCAACTTCATTTTCGTTGACAAAGCTTGAAAATATCTGTATAATATTTGGTATGCGTGGCATTATGCTATGTAGAATTTTTTGAGAAAGGAGAGAGGATATGCCAACCTTTAACCAGCTTGTACGCAAGGGAAGAGATGTATTGACAACAAAGTCAACTGCACCTGCACTTCAGAAGGGCTTTAATGCACAGAAGAAGCAGCCTATTGATCAGAGCTGTCCGCAAAAGCGTGGTGTATGTACAGCAGTAAGAACCGCTACCCCTAAAAAGCCTAACTCTGCTATGAGAAAGATTGCCAGAGTAAAGCTGACAAACGGACAGGAAGTTACAGCTTACATTCCGGGCGTTGGACACAACTTGCAGGAGCACAGCGTTGTACTTATCCGTGGCGGAAGAGTTAAGGATCTCCCTGGTGTGCGTTACCACATCATCAGAGGAACTCTTGATGCACAGGGCGTTGCAAACAGAATGCAGGCTCGTTCCAAGTACGGTGCAAAAAGACCAAAGGGATCAAAGTAGTTTAAGACTTTGACCGAAATTCAAGTAGAACTCAATATACCACAGTCATGTGGAGTATTTTATATATATAAATACCTCTGCATTGGACTGACGGGGCTATGGTTTTAACCATAGAGCGAGTACCTATGATATCATTATGTGAAGGAGGGAATTATAGTGCCAAGAAGAGGTAAAGTTGCAAAGAGAGATGTACTTCAGGATCCGGTTTACGGTTCAAAGCTTGTAACAAGACTTATCAACAACATCATGCTTGACGGTAAAAAGGGAGTAGCTCAGAAGATCGTATACGGAGCGTTTGAGATTGTTGAGGAAAAGACAGGCAAGCCGGCTCTCGAAGCTTTTGAAGAAGCTCTTGAAAACATCATGCCTAACCTTGAGGTTAAGGCTCGTCGTGTCGGTGGTGCGACATATCAGGTTCCTATGGAGGTTCGTCCTAACAGACGTCAGACATTGGGTCTTAGATGGATCACCAAGTATTCCAGAGAAAGACACGAGGCTACAATGAAGGAAAAGCTTGCCGCTGAAATCATGGATGCTCTTAACGGAGTAGGCGGAGCTTGCAAGAAGAGAGACGATACACATAAGATGGCAGAGGCTAATAAGGCTTTCGCACATTATCGTTGGTAATTTAGTATAGGAGGAAGAATTTATGGCAAGAAATTGCTCGTTAGAAGATACCAGAAATATTGGTATCATGGCTCATATTGACGCCGGTAAAACGACAACAACCGAGCGTATTCTGTTCTATACTGGTATTAACTATAAGATCGGTGAAACACATGACGGTGCTTCAACAATGGACTGGATGGAGCAGGAGAAGGAGAGAGGTATTACAATCACTTCTGCTGCAACAACAGCATTTTGGAAGAACCACAGAATTAATATCATCGACACACCGGGACACGTTGACTTTACGGTTGAGGTTGAGAGATCTTTGAGAGTTCTTGACGGATCCGTTACAGTTCTTTGTGCAAAGGGCGGAGTTGAGCCGCAGACTGAAACTGTATGGAGACAGGCTGACAAATACAAAGTTCCAAGAATGGTCTATGTAAATAAGATGGACATAATGGGAGCTGATTTCTACAATGTATTGAATATGCTCCATAACAGACTTAAGACAAACGCAGTTCCAATTCAGCTTCCTATCGGAGCTGAGGATGAATTCAAGGGAGTCATTGACCTTCTTGAAATGAAAGCGTATGTATATTATGATGATCTCGGAAAAGACATCAGAGTTGAGGAGATTCCTGACGACCTTAAGGAAAAGGCTGAGGAATATCATGAGGCGCTGATGGAACACGTTGCTGAGCAGGATGACGAAATCATGGAGAAATATTTTGCCGGCGAAGAGATTACAATTGATGAGATTAAGAAGTGCATAAGAAAGTCTACTATTGCAAATACAATGGTACCTGTAGTATGCGGAACATCTTACAGAAACAAGGGCGTACAGAAGCTTCTTGACGCAATCGTTGATTATATGCCTTCTCCTCTTGACGTACCTCATATCAAGGGTATTAACCCTGATACTGATGAAGAAGAGGAAAGACCATCATCAGATGAAGAGCCATTCTCGGCTTTGGCATTTAAGATTGCTACAGACCCATTTGTTGGTAAGCTTTGCTATTTCAGAGTTTATTCAGGAGTTTTGACAAAGGGATCATCTGTATATAACGCTTCTAAGGATGACCGTGAGAGAATCGGAAGAATTCTTCAGATGCACTCAAATGAAAGAAAAGACATTGATGAGGTATACGCAGGTGATATTGCTGCTGCTGTTGGACTTAAGAATACAACAACAGGTGATACGCTTTGTGATGAAAAACATCCTATTATACTTGAGTCAATGGAGTTCCCTGAACCGGTTATTCAGCTCGCTATTGAGCCTAAGACTAAGGCGGGTCAGGAGAAGATGGGTATTGCTTTGGCTAAGCTTGCAGAAGAAGACCCGACATTCAGAACTTATACAGATGAAGAAACCGGACAGACAATTATTGCCGGAATGGGTGAGCTTCACCTTGAAATCATCGTAGACAGACTTTTGAGAGAGTTTAAGGTTGAGGCAAACGTCGGTGCACCTCAGGTTGCATATAAGGAAACAATCAGATCGGCTACAGACGTTGACCACAAGTACGCAAGACAGTCCGGTGGTAAAGGTCAGTACGGTCATGTTAAGATTCAGGTTGAGCCTAATGAGAGCGGTAAGGGATATGAATTCACTAACGCAATCGTCGGAGGAGCTATTCCTAAGGAATATATTCCTGCTGTTGATGCCGGTATCAAGGGCGCAATGGAAGCAGGAGTTTTGGCAGGATATCCTGTAGTAGACGTTAAGGTTAGACTTTATGACGGTTCTTACCACGAGGTTGACTCGTCTGAAATGGCATTTAAAATTGCCGGATCTATGGCATTCAAAGAGGCTATGAAGAAGGCTAATCCTGTAATTCTCGAGCCTATTATGAAGGTAACGGTAATTGTTCCTGAGGAGCATATGGGAACTGCAATCGGTGACCTTAACTCACGCCGTGGACAGATTCAGGGACAGGAAATCAGAATGGGTACAGCGCAGGTTGATGCACTTGTTCCGCTTTCTGAAATGTTTGGATACTCAAACGACCTTCGTTCTAAGACACAGGGAAGAGGACAGTATTCAATGGAGCCGCACAGCTATATTGAGGTTCCAAAATCAATCGCTGAAAAGATTATGTCAAACAGAAGCAAGGAAAACTAATATTCTTATTGGTTTTCCTGCAAATAATCGGGAAAAAAGCTTGCTTTTTTTACAAAAGTTTGTTATAATGTTTTTACAATTTTATTTGACAAGAAAATTTTAATTAAAGGGAGGATATTCCAAATGGCAAAGGAAAAATTTGAAAGAACCAAACCACACGTTAACATTGGTACTATCGGACACGTTGACCATGGTAAGACAACTCTTACAGCTGCTATTACAAAGACTCTTGCTCTTAAGGGTCAGGCTAAGTACGAGGCTTACGACATGATCGATAAGGCTCCTGAAGAGAGAGAGCGTGGTATTACAATCAACACAGCTCACGTTGAGTATGAGACAGATAAGCGTCACTACGCACACGTTGACTGTCCTGGACACGCTGACTACGTTAAGAACATGATCACAGGTGCTGCACAGATGGACGGAGCAATCCTTGTTGTTGCTTCTTCTGACGGTCCTATGGCTCAGACAAGAGAGCATTTGCTTCTTGCTCGTCAGGTTGGCGTTCCATACATCGTTGTATTCATGAATAAGGCTGACCAGGTTGATGACGAAGAGCTTCTCGAACTCGTTGAGATGGATATCAGAGAGCTTCTTTCTTCATATGATTTCCCTGGCGACGATACACCGATCATCAAGGGTTCTGCTCTTGCAGCTCTTGAGGCTCCGGATGATCTTTCTAACCCTGCATATGCACCAATTCTTGAGCTCATGGATGCAGTTGACGAGTACATCCCAACTCCTGACAGAGCTGCTGATCTTCCGTTCCTTATGCCTGTTGAGGACGTTTTCACAATCACAGGTCGTGGAACAGTTGCTACAGGTAGAGTAGAAAGAGGACAGCTCAAGACTGGTGACGAAGTTGAGATTATCGGTCTTACAGAAGAGAGAGCTAAGACAGTTGTAACAGGTATCGAGATGTTCAGAAAGATTCTTGATTACGCTGAGGCTGGAGATAACATCGGCGCACTTTTAAGAGGTGTTCAGAGAGATGAAATCGAAAGAGGACAGGTTCTCTGTAAGCCGGGTTCAATTCATCCGCTCACAAAGTTCACAGGTCAGGTTTACGTTCTTAAGAAGGACGAGGGTGGAAGACATACACCATTCTTCAACAACTACAGACCTCAGTTCTATTTCAGAACAACAGACGTTACAGGTGTTATTACACTTCCTGCTGATAAGGAAATGTGCATGCCTGGTGATAACGTAGTAATGGACGTTGAGCTTATCACTCCTATCGCTATCGAAGAGGGACTTCGTTTCGCTATTCGTGAGGGTGGTAGAACAGTAGGTTCAGGCGTTGTTACAGCAACTAAGGACTAATTTAATTTGAAAATAGTAAAGACCGGAAGAGTTTTCTTTCGGTCTTTATTTTATGTGGATTAAATTAAAACAGTTTTTCATTTTATATTTGTAACAAAATCAAAACTCAATCGTTTATTATATAGAAAGTTAAAGCGGGGTGACAATAGTGAAAAGAAAATACAGTATTGAGGAGGGCAAGCTGTTTGCTGATTATGCATATGTTTATAATTATTCGCTTTCACTTTGTCGCAATGAGCATTTAGCTGAGGAAATGACTCAGGAAGCTTTTTTTCGGGCAATAAAAAGCAGTAAAAAGGTTTCCGGACATGAATTCAATCTAGCCTTTGTATGTACTATTGCAAAAAACTATTATCTTGATTATCTCAAAAAGCAAAAACGAATCGTGAATAAAGATGTTGAAATTGCAGATGAAAAGCAAATGGAGGAAGAGTTTTTTGATAAGGATACAGCCATAAGGATACACAAGCTTTTGCATGAAATGAAAGAGCCGTATAAGGAAGTATTTTCTCTGAGAGTTTTCGGTGAACTTGATTTTTCGTCAATATCTGAAATATTTGCAAAATCCGAGAGCTGGTCGAGGGTTACATATCACAGGGCAAAAAAGATGATTTTAGAGAATCTTAGAAAGGATGGGTTTTGATTATGGAACAAAATATTCAACTTAGTTGTGAAGTCGTGAGGGATCTGCTTCCGCTTTATCACGATAAGGTTGTGAGCAAAGATACGGAAACCGCAATAGAGAATCATTTGGACATTTGCGGAGAATGTTTAAAGGAGTATAACAAAATCAGTACAGAATTGCCTGAACAAAAGCGTTCAAAGTTCAAAGCAGACGTGGGAAAGGTTTTGAAGAGAATTAAAACCAAGGCGTTTATTAAAGGCGTGTTGATTACTTGCTTAATTGCAGTAATTATTATCGGAGGATATTTTTCTTTGTTTAAATTAAAAATATCTAAGCTTTCGCCTGACGACATAAAAGTTAAACACGCATATAAAACTGATGACGGCATATTTTTAATTTATGATCTGCCACGCTTCGGCGGAGTTGCTATTTCTTTTATGGATGAAGGCAACTCGCTCGAGTTAGTGTTTAAAGAGGCAATATTTAATTCTGCTGAGGAGAAAAAATTCACTGAATATATAGATTTTAAAAAAGATGATTGTGACAATCTTAAGATTAACGGCAAAAACATTGAGCTTGAAACAGAAAATATTCCGGAATATGTCACAGAGCATTTAAGCTTCACTGCAAACCCATTCGATTCAGATAAACAAATCATAGGAGAATGTTTTGATGGCGATTCAACAATCCATTTTCATTACAACGATGGTACAGAAAAGATTTGGAAATTGGACGGAACATTGATTTATGAAGGATCGGATAAAAACGATTAGAAAAAACCGCCTTGCTATTTGGTTAGCAGGGCGGTTGCTCTTTGTATTTAAAACTAATCTCTGATATCTATTTCCATGATCGGATCGTTAACATCCGCTCCGGCAGGAACCATAGGCAAGACATTATGATCTTTGTTTATTATTACATTTACAAGACAAGGTTCTTTGCACTCAAGAGCTTCCTTAAGCTTCGGTTCAATTTCATTCTTTGAAGAAATTGTAATTCCTTTGATTCCGAATGCTTCTGCAAGCTTCATAAAATCTGTATCTCTTTCAATGTTTGTTTGTGAAAAATGCTTGTTGTAAAAAAGCCTCTGCCATTGTCTTACCATTCCGAGTACGCTGTTAGAAAATACAAGCTCAATAACAGGAATGTTGTGTTTTTTGAGGGAGGAAAGCTCCATAAGATTCATATAAAAGCTTCCGTCGCCGGCAATGTTTATGACCTTTTTGTCAGGATTACCGACCTGAGATCCCATAGCAGCCCCCAAACCGTATCCCATTGTACCGAGTCCTCCGCTTGAAGCAAACTGTCTGGGATCTGTAAAATTAAAAAACTGAGCCGCCCACATCTGATGCTGACCGACTTCGGTAGTAATTATAGCCTTTCCGTCTGTGAGATAATCAAGTGTTTTTACAACTTCACTTGGAAGCACCTCGTCCTCGCATTCGATAGGCTTCATGATAAGAGGATATTCCTTTTTCCAATCACAAACTTTTGCAAGCCAATCCGAATGATCGAGATTTTCAAGTGAAGAATTTAATTTATTTAAAATGTACTTGATATCACCGTTAACAGTATATGTAGGAGTAATATTTTTGCCGATTTCTGCGGGGTCAATTTCAATGTGCAAAATCTTCTTACCTTTTGCAAAAGTAGAAGCGTTGCATATAACTCTGTCAGAGAAACGGGAGCCTATAACTATAAACAAATCGCATTCAGATAAAGCCAAAGAGCTTGTCTTTGTGCCGTGCATACCGAGCATACCAATGTAATTTTCTTTAGTGTTGTCGTAAGCGCATTGTCCCATAAGCGAAAGGGAAACCGGTGCGTCAACTTTTGAAACAAACTCCGAAAATTCCGTACAAGCGTTGCAAGAAACAACACCGCCGCCGGCATATATAAAAGGTCTTTTTGCATTTTCAATAAGCTTTGCTGCTTCGTCGATCTGAGCATTAACACTGTCGGGATTGTGAAAAACATTCATTTTCGGTTCGGCTTTTTCATAATCGCATACTGCGGCAGTAATATCCTTGGGAATATCAATTAAAACAGGTCCTTTTCGCCCCGAATTTGCAATGTAAAATGCTTCACGAATAGTTTCGGCAAGATTTGTTACGTCTTTTACAATGTAATTGTGTTTTGTTACCGGCATTGTAATTCCGCAAATATCAACCTCTTGGAAGGAATCAAGCCCTAAAAGAGAAGTGCTTACATTTCCTGTTATTGCAACAAGCGGAATCGAATCCATATAAGCTGTAGCAATACCGGTAATAAGGTTTGTAGCACCCGGTCCGCTTGTAGCGATAACAACACCTGTTTTTCCTGTAGTTCTTGAATAACCGTCAGCCGCATGACAAGCGTGCTGCTCATGAGCAGTTATAATATGTCTTATTTTATCGCTGTATTTGTAGATTGAATCATAGATGTTTAATACAGCGCCTCCCGGATAACCGAAAACCGTGTCAACACCCTGTTCAAGTAAGCATTCAAGTATTATATCTGAGCCTGTAAGCTTCATAATTCATCTGTCCTTTCAAAATTTACACAATTTTAATTATACTTAATGCGACATAATATGTCAAGTAAAAATCGACAGCAATTAAGCTGCAAATCTACTGATTAAAAGATT
>CABUAH010000059.1 GCA_902489475.1 uncultured Oscillospiraceae bacterium
ATATCCAAAACCTACCAAGTATAAAGTTCTTTTGAAAGAGATGCGAGGTAAAAAATTTGATTTTACCGAGTTTACAAAATGTCTTGAGAATCTAAAAAAGGAAAAATTAATAAGCGAGGGAAAGGACGGAATAAAGCTTTCATCTGAAAAGGATTTGAAAAAAGCGAAAATTGTAAGGCTTAATAAAACCTTCGGTTTTGCAAGACTTGAGGATACGGGAGAGGATGTTTTTATAAGTGGAAGAAATTTGTTGGGTTCGCTTCCCGGTGATGTTGTATCGTTAAGGCTTGTAAGCTCAAACGGAAACTCTCTCGAGGGTGAGGTAGTAAAGATCAATGAAGAAAATTTCAGCCTTTTCACCGGTGTGATTATAGCTGAAAACTTCTCTCTTTTAATTCCGGATATGTTTTCGCAGTATGAAATTATTTTTGACAATCCGATGGAGTTCGATTTAAAATCGGGTGATAAGGTTATAGCTAAGATAACCAAGCGAGGAAAACGTCACAGCGAGCATAGATGCGAGATAGTAACAAATTTGGGAAGTTCTGATAAAGCTTCCGTTTGTGCGGAGGGAATTTTAGCAGTAAACGGTATAAATGCTGAATTTTCCGGTGAGGTTTTAAAAAATGCAGACGAGGTTTCGGATTTTGATGAAATACAAAGGGAAATAAAAAACAGAACTGATTTAAGAGAAGAAAAAATATTTACTATTGACAGTGCGTATACTAAGGATATTGATGATGCCATAAGCATTCAAAAAACCTTGAACAGCTATAGGTTAGGCGTGCATATCGCCGATGTTTCTCATTATGTTTTACCGAAAAGTCCGCTCGATAACGAGGCGTTTAACAGGGGAACAAGTGTGTATTATGCGAATAAAGTTGTTCCTATGCTTCCAAAGATCCTTTCAAACGGAATCTGTTCTCTTAATGAGGGAGAGGATAGACTTGCTTTTTCTTGCTTTATGGAAATTGACAAGTCGGGACATCTTATAAGCTATGACTTTAAAAAGACGGTAATACGCTCAAAGGTAAAGGGAGTCTACAGCGAGATAAACGAAATTCTATCGGGCAGCAAAACACCTTTCCTTTTAGAAAAGTATAATGAAGTGATAGAGTGCTTTTCTGTGATGAGAGAGCTTGCAGGAATACTCAAGAAAAATCGAATTGAAAGGGGTTCTCCGCAGATTGAAAGCACAGAGGGTGCTGTTGTGGTAGACGAAAATGATGTCTGTGTAGGAGTTTTAAAGCATGAAAGAGGAGAGAGCGAGGAAATCATAGAGGACTTTATGCTTATGGCAAACGAAGCGGCGGCGAGATTCGCAAGAGATAATGAGCTTCCGTTTATATACAGAGTTCATGAGCATCCGAATGATGAAAAAATATCTTCGCTCAATGAGGTTTTAAATCTTTTGAATATTCCGCACAGCTTTGAAGAAAAGGTTTCTCCTAAAAGCTTAAGCGGAGTCCTTGAAAGTGTAAAAGGAAAGTCCTCAGCAGTTGTTGTTAATTCACTTGTGCTTAGAAGTATGGCGAAAGCTAGGTACAGTGAAGAAGAGTTGGGACATTTCGGACTCGTGCTTGACGATTACGCTCATTTTACTTCTCCGATAAGAAGATATCCCGATCTTGCAATTCACAGAATAATGAGCGATTATTTAAGCTGTAAGGATTCGGGAAAGGTTAAAGCGAAATATAACAAGTTCGTTTATGCTGCTGCAAACCGTTCAAGTGAAGCAGAAATAACTGCAATGAGCGTTGAAAGAAGCTGTGAGGACTGCTATAAAGCAGAATATCTTTCAAAAATGACGGGTCAGCAGGCAGACGGAATAATTTGTTCGGTTATGGATTTCGGATTTTTTGTAATGCTTGACAACACCTGCGAAGGTTTGGTTCGGATTGAAAGCCTTCCCACAGGAGAGTACTTTGTTCAAAATCTTATGACGCTTAAAAATAACAACACTTCAGATACCTATTCTGTCGGGGAGAGAGTAACGGTAAAAATAGAAAATTGTAATATTTCAGACGGTAAGGTAGATTTTTCGTTTGTTAAAAAGGCATAAAAAACGACTGCACAGATAATTTTTCTGTGCAGTCGCTATAGTCTTTAAAAAAGCACACTTTGACAATTGATACAGGAAAATGGATAGTTAAAGTTGTAGGTTGGAACAGTCTTGTGATAATAAAACATAGTCCTGCACATTACCGTCAGGAGCTATTTTGCACATACGATATAAACTTCCCGCCAAATCCGAATGCGTGTAGGATTTGGCTATAACGAAATTATTCTTAACTTCAAAATCCAAAAGTGGAGGAATGGGGGTTATGGGTGTTGGAAAGGGCGTGCAGAGGGAAAACTAAGGGAGAAGGGGGAAGTACTACACTTTTGATGGGTTTTGTTCTTCTTCCCCCTTCTCCGTAGGTTGTCCCTTTGCAAGAGAAATTGCAATTAATAATGGATAATGAAAAATGGAAGAACGTTATCAACACATTAAAACAACTGCACAGATAATTTGTCTGTGCAGTCGCTATCTTTTTACTATTCCGCTAAGTAGCCGTTTCCATTGTCATATGACTGAGAGTCATAGCTTTGATAATCGTTGTATGTTTCATTGCCGTAATTATCGCCGTTATCATTGTAATTATACTCGTAGTTATCGTTGTAGTTGTAATCGTAATTATCATTGTAGCTGTAATCATAGCCAGCGGTACTTGACGACGTTGTTGTAAACGACGGCTTATCACCTGTAAGGTAAGACGAGTAAACATATGCGTTAAGATTGCCGTTGTAGTCAATCTGATACCATCCGCCTGATTCGCCGATTACTTTAACTTTTGTACCTGACGCAAGCGTTCCCAGCTTTTCATTGCTGGAATCGGGACCGCTTCTAACATTGACTTCAGAACTTACAGTCATTTCATAATATGTATTGTATGTTCCGGTTTGATTAATGTTGGCATTGGCATTTGTTGTGTTGCTTCCGGTTGTGGTTTGTGAAGAAACAGTAGTGGTGGTAGTAGTTTGTTTTGTCTGAAACTCAACGGTCGTTCCTGTTGGTGAATTAGGGGATGAACTAGAAAAAACCGCTTTCATTAAAAAGAAAATTATAAATACTACTACGATTAACACGACAACAAATACGATAAGACCGACATTGTTATTCTTTTTTGAATTGCTGCTCATAAACCTTTGTTCTCCTTGCTTTTCTTTTGTTTTCTTTTGTCTAATAATAAGTGTATGTCCAGTGATCCAATTTTATATCTCGCCGCCTTAGAAGCGGACATCTTATATAACCGTGAACGAATGCCCCCGCCTCTTAGGCGGCGGTCATCTACGTCTTTCAGTAGGGGCTTTTGATCCCCTACTGAAACCCTAAGTGACTTCGCCCTTCGTTCACTTGCCCCATGACGGGGCGGTGCCCCTTATTGAAATTATACAAGATGCAGAGAATTTTGTCAAACTGTATTTTAAAATGCAGAACCGTTTGGGAATATTTACTTTTAATTTATGCGGAAAGTGAATAATTTTGATATTGTATTAAATTATAAAAGGGGATTTCCGAGCTTTTTCAGTATGGTAACACGAAGTTTTAGAAGAATGGAACATCTTGTATAAATATATGATACGCCTATGTTTTTATTACTGATTAGAAAAAAGCAGAATAAGAAATCAATGCGAAGTTGTTAATTTTTTAACGAAAAACTGTTGACAATATCAGGGAAATTTAGTATAATTAAACTCGTATAAATATTAGTCTTTTCAGACTTGATTATTTAATGTTTTGTTATGGAAGGAGCAAAAATTATGGCAAGTTTAACTAAAAACCCAAATGTAAACAAATGGGTAGAAGAAATGATTGCTTTGACAAAGCCTGATAAGGTTGTTTGGATTGACGGAAGCGAGGAACAGCTTCAGTCGCTGAGAGATGAGGCTTGTGAGACAGGAGAGATGATCAAGCTTAACGAAGAAAAGCTTCCGGGATGTCTTTATCACAGAACTCATCCTAACGATGTAGCGAGAGTTGAGGACAGAACATTTATCTGTACTAAGACTAAAGAGGACGCAGGCCCGACAAACAACTGGTGCGATCCTAAGGAGATGTACGCAAAGCTTACTCCTATGTATGACGGAGTTATGAAGGGAAGAACAATGTATGTTATTCCTTACTCAATGGGACCTATCGGTTCTCCTTTGGCAAAGGTCGGAGTTGAGATCACAGATTCTATCTATGTAGTTTTAAATATGGATATTATGACAAGAATGGGAGCTAAAGCTTTCGACAACCTTGGAGATGAGTCTAACGACTTCGTAAGGGGTCTTCATTCAAAGGCTCAGGTTGATCCTGAGGGCAGATATATCGTTCAGTTCCCTGAGGACAACACTATTTGGTCAATCAACTCTGCTTACGGTGGAAACGTACTTCTCGGTAAAAAGTGTTTCGCTTTGAGAATTGCTTCATTCCAGGGTAAGAATGAGGGTTGGATGGCTGAGCATATGCTCATTCTCGGTGTAGAGAAGCCTGATGGAGAGGTTAAGTATATTACCGCTGCATTCCCGTCAGCTTGCGGAAAGACAAATTTGGCAATGCTTATTCCTCCGAAAACTTATACCGATAAGGGATATAAGGTTTGGACAGTAGGCGACGATATTGCTTGGATGAAGCAGGGTGAGGACGGACGTCTTTATGCTATCAACCCTGAAAACGGATTCTTCGGAGTTGCTCCGGGAACTAATGATAAGTCAAATCACAATGCACTTCAGTCAACAAAGAAAAATACAATCTTCACAAATGTTGGTATAAATAATGACGATATGACAGTTTGGTGGGAGAAGCTCGACAAGAATCCTCCTGTAAACGCAACTGAGTGGAAGGGTGCTAAAGTAAACGGACCTGAGTTTATTGCTGAGGGCAATACTCTTGCTCATCCAAACTCAAGATTTACAGCTCCTGCTGAAAACTGCCCTTGCATTTCTCCTGAGTTTAACAATCCTCAGGGAGTTCCGATTTCGGCAATTATCTTCGGCGGAAGAAGAGCTTCTACTACTCCGCTTGTATATCAGTCATTTGACTGGACACACGGAACTTATATGGGCTCGGCTGTTTCTTCTGAAACAACTGCTGCTGCAACGGGTGCAGTAGGTGTGCTTCGTCACGACCCAATGGCTATGAAGCCGTTCATCGGATATAATGTAGGCGATTACTGGGCTCACTGGCTTGAAATGGGCGAGAAGCTTGGAGATAAGGCTCCTAAGATATTCAATGTAAACTGGTTTAAGCAGGACGAGGATGGAAACTTCATTTGGCCGGGATTCGGTGACAATATGAGAGTTCTTGACTGGATCATTAAAAGATGTGATGGTGAAGTTGACGCTCAGGAAACTGCTATCGGTTATATTCCAAAGCCTGAGGATCTCAATCTTGAGGGAATTGAGGATGAGGTTACACCTGAAATTCTTGACAAGCTTTTGGATGTTGACAAGGATCTTTGGACAAAGGAAATTGCTGAAATGAGAAGATATTACAAGGAAGACATCGCTGATAAGGGCGGAAACATTCCTGAAGAGCTCATTAAGCAGCTTGATAAGCTTGAGGAAAGACTCAATAAATGTTAATTTAAGTAATAAGCAAAATGAAACGGTTGGCACAAATTAGTGTCAACCGTTTTATCCTGCAAAAAACTTTATAGTAAATCAAAAAAGGGGACGCTTTCACTTGCAAAGCATCCCCTTTTTTAAAACAGTCCACCGGACTGTTTTAAAATTCACCCCTTGAAAAGCGCTTTGGAAAAGAGATTTCGCCGTCTGCGGACGGCGACCAAGGCTCTGCCTTTGGAAACCGCAAGCTTTTAAAAAAGCTTGACCAAAACTTATATTTTGTATTTATTGACAATCTGAAACGGTTGGCACAAATAAGTGTCAACCGTTTTTTACAAATCAAACCTTCATTACCTCCAAAGTCGTTTTAATGAGTTCAATAGGTTTTTGTTTGCTGTCAGTAGTAATCATAAAGCAAGGACGTGCACCGTCAGAGAACTTTATGCGTTTTTTATAGCTTTTAGCAAGAGCTGTTATCTGCTCGGAGGTTATATCTTTTATAAAAAAGCAGATGTTTTTTCCCCTCTGTGCAATTTCCGAAATTCCAAGCTGTGAAGCGGTATTTCTTAAAAGCGAAACCTCGATAAGTCCGTCAACCGAACGAGGAATTTTGCCGAACCTGTCGCAAAGCTCGTCTATTACATCGTTTGCGTCTTGGGTGCTGTATATTGCAGCAATGCGTCTGTAAGCATCAATCCTCTGAGTAAGGCTTTCAATATAGGTTTCCGGAATAAATGCATTTATCGCAATGTCCACCAAGCAGTCCTCAGGTGAAGCAGGAAGTGCTTCTCCTTTTTGCGCCGCTATCGCTTCGTTTAAAATCCTGAGGTACATTTCATATCCTACTGCTTCCATGTGACCGTGCTGTTTTGAGGAGAGAATATTTCCTGCGCCTCGAAGCTCTAAATCACGCATGGCAATTTTAAAGCCTGAGCCAAACTGCGTAAACTCTCTTATTGCCTGAAGTCTTTTTGAAGCGATTTCACTAAGTTCTTTTCCTCTGGTAAAGGTAAAGTATGCAAACGCACGTCTTGAGGATCTTCCGACTCGTCCTCTAAGCTGATAGAGCTGAGCAAGCCCAAATCGGTCTGCGTTTTCAATTATAAGAGTGTTTACGTTTGAAACGTCAACTCCCGTTTCGATTATTGTAGTGCAGACTAAAATGTCAATCTCTTTGTCAACAAGCTGACGCCATACATCAGAAAGCTCGTTTTCACTCATTTGACCGTGTGCAACGGCAATTCGTGCATCGGGAAGCATAGCCGAGAGCTTGGAGGCGGTATGGGTAATAGTTTCAACACGGTTGTGAATGTAGTAAACCTGACCTCCTCGTCTAAGCTCACGTTCAATAGCGTTCACAACAACGGCATCGTTGTGTTCGATTACATAAGTCTGAACGGGAAGTCTGTCCTGCGGCGGATCGTCAATTGTTGACATATCTCTTATTCCGCTCATAGCCATATTAAGAGTTCTCGGAATAGGTGTTGCGGAAAGAGTGAGAACATCAATTCCCGGAAACATCTCTTTGAATTTTTCCTTGTGTTTAACTCCGAAGCGTTGTTCTTCGTCAATAACGGCAAGCCCCAAGTCTTTAAATTCTATATCCTTTTGAACCAGTCTATGCGTTCCGATAACCATATCTACAAGTCCTGATTTCAAGTCCTTTATGACTTTTTTCTGCTGAGTAGGTGTACGGAAGCGTGAGAGTAGTTCTATCCTTACGGGAAAGTGTTCAAAACGCTTTACGGCAGTTTGATAATGCTGCCACGCTAAAACTGTTGTCGGAACTAATATTGCACACTGTTTTGAATCAAGCGTACACTTCATGCAGGCTCTAAGTGCAACCTCGGTTTTTCCGAATCCTACATCGCCGCACAGAAGTCTGTCCATAGGGTATGGCTTTTCCATATCGGATTTTATTTCATTTATGCTTCTTAACTGGTCGTCGGTTTCACTGAATTCAAATCGTTCTTCAAAATCAAGCTGCCATTCGTTATCGGGTGAAAAGGAATGACCTTTTGAAAGTTGGCGCTTAGCATAAAGGGCAGTAAGCTCCTTTGCCATATCTTCAGCGGCAGCCTTTACTCTTGATTTTGTTTTTTTCCATTCAACCGAGTTGAGCTTGTTAAGACGTACTTTGTTATCATCGCCTGAGCCGATATATCGGGTAACGAGATCAAGCTGTGTAACGGGAACATAAAGCACATCTGTTCCTGCATAAGAAATCGTTATATAGTCTTTGGAAACCCCTTGATTTTCAAGCTTTTTTATGCCTTGGAACTTTCCGATTCCGTAAAGTGAATGAACAACAAGATCACCTGGATTTATATCACTTAGGCTTTTTATCCGTTCGCCTGATTTGAACTTGTTTTTTCGTTTTTTATTGTTTTCGCTTTGAAGCCTTGTGATAAGAGCAAGGCGAGCGTCTGCATAATCAAATCCGTTTGAAACCGAACCAGGCGTGACATATACAAAGCCCTTTATCAGCTCGCTTTCATCTTCAAGCCGTTCACATGCAATACCGTTTTCACGCAGATCCGAAATTAAGATGTTGATTGTCTTTTCGCTTCCACCGTACAAAACGGTTGTATAGTTTCTGTCGCAGAAGGTTTTAAGCTCGCTTGCAAGGGACTTGAAATCTCCGCTCCAAGCAGAGGTTTGATAACAGCTTGCATTGATAAGCGACTTTAGCTCTATATTTCCTCCACGCATAAAAGTATCGAGATAAACAGTCTTTGCATCTGAAAAAGTCTTTGTTATTTCAGCCAACGTGAAATAAAATCCATCGAGAGCTTTAAATAGTATGCCTTGATCGTAAAAGATTTTAAGATCCTCCGAAAGCTGCGAGGAAAAAGCCTTTGCTTTAGAAAATACAGTTTCTTTCTCGCACACGATTATTTTTGAGTCTTTAAAATAATCAAATACCGATGTCCTTTCCGAATATGCGAGATTATAGTACTTATCTAAATTAGAAAGTGAAATCCCGCTTTCCAAAAGTTCTAAATCTTTTTCGATGTTTTCTTTGATGATTGCTGACTGCTTTCCTCTTACCTTTTTTGAAAGGAGCGAAAGCAATTCAGGCAGCCTGTCGCTGTCGACAAGTATTTCTCTTGCAGGATTTATCGTACACTCTGAAACCTCACCGGTTCTTCTTTGACTTTGCGTATCAAAGGTATATATATTTTCAATTTCATCTCCCCAAAGCTCAATACGTACAGGTTCTGACATTGACACTCCGTATATATCAAAAATATCGCCATGCCTTGAAAATTGAGCTGCTCCCTCTACCTGTAAAAACTTTGAGTATCCTGAATTAATAAGAAAATCAGAAAGCTCGTCTATATTAATTGTTTCGCCCTTTTTGAGAGTTATTGTGTGAGATAAAAGGGAATCCTTCGGTACGGTTGCTTGCATAGCGGCGTCAATCGGCGCAACGATAATTCTTGCATTCCCCGAAATGATTGATGACAAGGCTTTAAGACGCATCTGTTCGTATTCAAAGCTTGCTCCCTCTGTGTGAGTGAAAAGATAATCCTTTGCAGGGAAAAGCAAGGCTGTGCTTTCGCCTGCGAGGGAATTTATATCATTGACCATTCTCACAGCTTCCGGTTCGGTGTCCGTTATAACACAAACAGGCTCATGCGAGCAAAACGCATAAGCCAAATGTGATTTATGGATATTAGATACACCTGTTACTGCGGCGGGATAGCCCCGTTTCTCGATAGAGTCAAAAAGCTCCTGCATAAACGGGATCTTATCTGCCATTTTTAAAAATATGTCCACAATTAGTCCTTCCAAAATATATATTTGCAAAAGTAGTAAACTGGGTTTTTTACCGCCGTTTTCTGCAACTTAAAATGTGTCGTTAGCTTTAAGAATTAAACTTATTCATCGCTTCATTAATCTTTCCCGAAACGATAAGCTCAATACTGTCAGCAGCTGTTTTTAGTGCCGAATTTAAATTTTCCAGTTCTGATTTTGAGAATTTAGACAAAACCCATTTTGCTAGGTCATAGTCAGGACGTGGCTTTTTTCCTATGCCTATCTTGACTCTTGGAAAGTTCTCCGACCCGCAAAGCTCGACAATGCTTTTTATTCCATTGTGTCCGCCGTGGGAGCCTTTTCTGCGGATTCTGATTTTGCCGACATCAAGAGAAATATCGTCAAACGCAACGATCACATTCTCTATTGGGATTTTATAAAAATTTATTGCAGCTTCTATCGCTTCGCCTGAATTGTTCATGAAGGTTTCAGGCTGTAGAATAAGACAGCTTTTCCCACCTATTGTGGCTGTAGTGCATTTTGACTTAAATTTCATTTTAAATCCGCTGTGCGGTATGTTTTCCAAAAGCTTATCTATAGTCATAAATCCTGCATTGTGTCGGGTGTTTTCATAGGTAAGTCCCGGATTTCCGAGTCCTGCGATTATATACTGCGGCTTTACGCTTTTGTTTTCGTTTTCTATTTTCTTAAATATATCCCAAATGCTCATATTTCCGGCAAGGCTTACTGTTTTAAGCCTTTTTTTGCCTCCTCTTCTTTTTTTGCATTAAACTTTTCAACTCTGTGTTTAAGCATTCTGTCGCCGTAGCCCTCCTTGATTGCCGCATCGCCACGCTCTATTGCGAGCGCACCGTCGGGAACGTCCTTTGTTATAGTCGAGCCTGCCGCAGTATATGCACAGTTTCCGACTTTTACAGGAGATATAAGATTTGTGTTACAGCCGATAAATGCATTGTCGCCTATGGTGGTTCTGAATTTTTTGTCACCGTTGTAGTTTGCTGTTGTAACTCCGCAGCCGAAGTTTACGTTTTCGCCGACATCGCTGTCACCGACATAGGTGAGGTGAGCAATAGCTGTAGAATCGCCAATTGACGAATTCTTGATCTCAACAAAATCACCTATTTTGGCATTGTTTGAAATTTTTGTTCCCGGTCTTAAATGTACCCATGGACCTATTTTAACTCCGCTTCCTATTTGAGTGTCGCAAGCCTGGACGTTGTTAAGAGAACAGTCAAAACCTACTGTTGTATCGCAAAGGTGAGTGTTAGGACCGATAATACATCCGTTTCCGATTTTTGTGTTTCCTGTCAATACGCAGCCCGAATGAATAACTGTACCTGCGCCGATTTCTACATCGTTTCCTATTATAACACCGTCTGTACAGGTGAATTCAATTCCGTTGTCGAGATGCTTATTTATGTTTGACTCTCTTGCAATTGTATTAAGCTTTAAAAGACCTCTTCTGTCGTTTGCACCTAGTGAAACATTTTCATTTGCTGAAATATAAGCATCAGCTTTCTTTCCGCCTTTAATTAAAAGACCGATACAGTCGGTGAGGTAGTATTCTCCTTGTGCATTGTTTGGAGTAATGTTGAACAAGACGTCCAAAAGGTCTTTTGTTTTAAACCAGTAACAGCCCGAATTTATTTCTTTTATCTTTCTCTGTTCTTCGGTGCAGTCTTTTTCTTCGGTGATTCCGGATATTCCGTTTTCGGTTCTGTTTATTCTTCCGTATCCGAAAGGATTTTCAACAACTGATGTTACTACTGTTACAGAGCAGTCCTTTTCTTCGTGGAGCTTAAGCGCACCCTTTATTGTCTCCGCATCGATAAATGGTGCGTCACCGCATAGTATAAGAGTATTCCCGTCTATGTTTTCCTTTAAAAAATCAACTGCCTGCATAACCGCATGACCTGTTCCAAGACGATCTCTTTGCAAAACGGTCGGGTATCTTCCGTTTAAATAGTTTGTAATAAAGTGTCCTGCAAAACCTCTTACAACACAGATATTACGTTCACCTGCGTTTTCACATGCTTTTATTACCCATTCAAGCATCGGCTCTCCCAGAACCTCGCATAAAACCTTAGGCTTATCAATTTTCATTCGTTTTCCCTGACCGCCTGCGAGTATTATAACTGAATTTTTCATGACAAATCCGTCCTTTTCATAAGTTAATTAATATTATTATACAATAATTTTTTTCTTATTACAACACTTGAAATGTATTTTTTGAGTGTATTTAAAAAGGGTTCATTGTAAAATGAAATAGGACATATAGAAAAAGTCATAGCAGACGTGGTATAATGAAGTACCACACACCAAAAACCACGGAGG
>CABUAH010000060.1 GCA_902489475.1 uncultured Oscillospiraceae bacterium
TATACTTTGACTTATTTTTTTACCAAAAATGGGTCACATCTATTTACAACGCAGAGCACATTGTCCATTGTCAATCGTTTTGCCCTTGACAAAAAATGACTATATGCTATAATATAAATGAAAAGGGAGCCTGCGATAAGCGGTTCTCCCGGGTTTTGTTAAGAAATAACCGTAATTCCTGGAAGAATATAGGCGGTTATTTCTTTTTGTTTAAAAGAAATTTATCTATTTATTATCATTAAAAATGAGATAACATAGAGAGATAACATTTAAAATTACAATGATAATTGAAAACAATTCTTCATATGCAACCATAGTTATCACCTCCCTTGCGGGAGAAACCGCCTACCGATAATGCAGACACCCTTGTGCGATATTATATCACAAGGGTAATTTTTTGTCAAATTTTGTCGATAAAATCAAAATATACCGTCAGAAACATAATCATCTTTATGTTCTGTACCTTTATCTTCAAAGGGAAAACCTTATAGCAAGAGTATTAAGAGTAAAGCCCGTCAAGAAAGCTTGTTTTCACTCGAACAATCCAATCTCCAAATTAATTACGCATTACGCATTATGAATTACGAATTAAACATTGTCCATTTTCCATTGTCAATTATCAATTAAATTACAAATCACTCTGATTTGCCTTTAATGACTATGCCGGCTACCCTATGTCCTGCATTGCAGGCAACAGCAGCTCCTATCTGACAATAATCAGCCGGAGGATATCCAACCGCCTTTTCCATAGCCTTTGCAGTTTCATCTCTTAATGCTTCATCGCTTCCCCATACAACAACATACGGAGTTTTCGGAATCATATCATCTTTTGCAATTCCCAAAATTGTCGGGATTATAGCTTTTTCTCCCCTAACCTTTTTGAGTATTGAAGAAACACCA
Organism: uncultured Oscillospiraceae bacterium; assembly: GCA_902489475.1. Taxonomy (GTDB): domain Bacteria; phylum Bacillota; class Clostridia; order Oscillospirales; family Ruminococcaceae; genus UMGS1601. Next base: position 901 of record CABUAH010000060.1, read on the forward strand.
TGCGATATTTTTAAAATAGGCTTTAAACCTAAAAGCTCTCCTGCGAATGCTGCGGCAGCAGAAATCCTACCCGACTTTTTAGCGTATTTTAAATTGTAGCAGGCAAAAAGCACATATGCGCTTTCAACCCAATCTTTTATAAATGCTATGATCTGTTCTGCCGGTACGCCGTTTTTAGCCTTTATTGCCGCCTGAACAACTGCATAGCCGTAAACTCCCGTATAGTTGTCGCTGTCAATAATGTGAATGTTTAAGGCATCCGCTTTATCCTTATGTTTGTTAAAGAAATTTTTTCTCGCAACAATTGCATTATCGTGAGTTGCAGAGCCATGCGAAGAAATTGTAACCGTTATAATGTCAGATATTTCCTTATCCTCCGATAACTCTTCAAAAACATCAAACCACTCAAGCGTTGTAACCTGACTTGTTGTCGGAATTCCCTCATACTCGTCCATAACCTTGTAAAATTCAAAGTTATCTATATCCACCCTTGGGAGATAACTCTTATCTCCGACCGCCACTTTAAACGGTACAACTCTTATACCTAACTCCGTTTCCTGCTCCTTTGTTATATCGCAGGCTGCATCGGTAAGAATTACGGTTTTTCCCATATAAACTTTCCTTTCTCTACCAAGTGTATTTCGTAAGACTTCCCTCTCTTGTAAGATCCGGGAAATCCCACTGTCTTAAAATTTCATAAACAGCTATCGCTACAGAATTTGAAAGATTTAAACTGCGAAGCTCAGGGCGCATCGGAATTCTTACGCAGCTTTCTTTATTGTTATATAAAAGCGTTTCGTCAAGTCCCTTATCTTCTCTTCCGAAAAGAATATAGGCATTGTCGGGATAGCTTATGCCGCTGTAAAGATTCTTCCCCTTAGTTGTGAAATAATAAAAGCTTCCGCCACTGTTTCGCTCGAAAAATTCGTCCAGATTTTCGTACTCGTAAATCTCTAACTTATCCCAGTAATCAAGTCCTGCACGTTTTAGATGCTTATCAGTTATCTCAAATCCATAAGGCTTAATCAGGTGAAGCGCCGCACCTGTCACAGCACAGGTTCTTGAAATATTACCGGTATTCTGAGGAATCTGCGGCTCCACCAAAACAATATTTAATCGTTTCATACCGTTAAAGCGAAATCTTCGGAAGATATGACAAAATATCCTCTTTCATTCTTATACATTCTCTTCTGGCTGCACGGGCATAATCGGTTTCATCGCATTCTTCCTTTTTATATGCACACATTATCGCACGGGAAGAGTTTACAATTGCGCCGAGTCCGTTTGCGTCAAAAGCTTTGGAAACTCCTTCAGCTCCTCCGCCCTGAGCGCCGTAACCAGGCACCAAGAAAAATGTATTCGGAAGCTTTGCCCTCATCTCGGCAAGCTGTTCAGGATAAGTAGCTCCCACAACAGCTCCTACTGATGAATATCCAAGCTTTCCCGGAGCAGTTTCTCCCCACTTCTCGCACATTTTTCCCATTACGCTGTAAACTGTTTCATCGCCGATTTTTAAGTCTTGAAGCTCGCCGCTCGACTTATTTGAAGTCTTTACAAGCACAAATATGCCCTTATCATTCTCACGGCAAAGCTTTAAAAGTGGTTCTATTCCGTCTGTTCCCAAGTATCCGTTAACAGTCATAGCGTCAGCTCCGAAAGGAGTTAATTCCTCATCGTCCACCATTACTGTTCCAAGGTGTGCTGCGGCATATGCTTCCATCGTAGCACCTATATCGCTTCGCTTAGCGTCTGTAATTACAAACATTCCCTTTTTCTGAGCATAACCTATAGTTTTGTAAAGAGTCTTTACTCCCTCGTAGCCGTACATTTCATAATACGCAGCCTGAGGCTTAATAGCAGGAACAATATCGCATATTTCATCAATTATTCCCTTGTTAAATTCAAGTATAGCCTTTGAAGCACCCTTGAGTGTTTTTCCGTATTTCTTAAAAGCTTTCTTTTTGATATATTCGGGAACGTAATCAAGCTTTGGATCAAGCCCTGCAACGGTTGGGTTTTGAGTTTTAATAATTTTTTCAATCAATCTGTCAAATGACATTTTCATTCTCCTTTTTATAAAATTTATCAATAGACAAAAGTCTGTAATTCCGAATTCCGAATTAATTACAAATTACGCATTACGCATTATTCTTGCTTTACGGTCAGAAATATAGTTGCATTTGTGTTATGTTATCTTTGCTTCTCAGAGGGCAAACCTAGGAGAAGGGGCAGGATAATAAAACCCACCAAAAGCAGAGGGACTTCCAGAGTTTTGCAAAAATTCGTTCTCACTTGGTTTTTCCCTCTGTTTTACGGTCAGAAATATAGTCGCCTTTCTCCGCTATTCGCTGTCGAAATTCTCTTTATTTCTTCCCTTCGCAAACTCCCTGTTTCCGCCACTGGCGGCGGTCGCCTGCTCAGCCTTTTCCAACGCCTTATCCCCTTGTCCTCTGTTTTTGGAGGTTGTGAAAAAGGACAATTTTGATTTTTGGCAAAGTATTAATTTAAATGCATAGTCGCTGACCTACTTGATGGCTGAAATGTGAGTTCTAATATTGCTTACTTTCATGTCAATCTCCGTTAATCAAAAATAGTCTGTTACAGACATTAATTCCTAATTCCGACCTCCGCATTCCGAATTAAACATTGCCCATTGTCAATTATATTAATTCCGAATTAATTACGAATTACAAATTAAATACAATTTCTCCTTTTGAAACGGTCATAACAGCCTTTCCTTTAAGTCTTTCGCCTTTGAAAACGCTGTTTTTGCTTTTTGAATAAAGCTTTTGCGGATCGACTGTCCACTCTAAATCGGGATCAACTACTGTTAAATCAGCAGGATAACCGGCTTCTATCTTAAGCTCTCCAAGCCCTAAAATCTTTCTCGGATTTTTGCTCATTATTCTCTCAATAGCCGCCATGGTGAGCTTGCCTGTATGATAAAGACGTGTTAGCGTTGCGCTAAGCGAAGTTTCTAGTCCCACAACTCCGTTAGGAGCTTTTAAAAAGTCCGCCTTTTCATCAGCCGTATGCGGAGCATGGTCTGTAACAATGCAGTCGATCGTTCCGTCTATAACTGCATCTTCAATTGCCGCACGGTCACTTTCGTCCCTAAGCGGAGGATTCATTCTGTAGTCGGCGTCCTTTGAATAAAGCTTTTCATCTGTGTATGTGAAATAGTGCGGAGCAGTTTCGCAGGTCACTCTTACTCCGTCTTTCTTTGCAGCTCGGATAATATTAACAGAACCCTTTGTTGAAACATGGCAAATGTGAATTCTGGCGCCGCAGCTCGCCGCAAGGGCGATTTCACGGGCGGTAATATAATCCTCGCTCGCTCTGTCCATTCCCTTTACTCCAAGCTTATCAGAAACGCTTCCTTTGTTTATAATTCCGCCGTTGATTATTTTCAAATCCTCGCAATGCGATGTTACAATAAGACCGTTTAAAACTGTTTCTTCAAGCGCTCTTCTCATAAGCTCTGCGTTTTCAACAGGTCGTCCGTCATCAGAAATTGCCTTTATACCAAGCCGCTTATACATGTTAAAATCCGCAAGGCTCTCGCCTTTCATTTCCTTTGTAATACAAGCGACAGGAAATATATCAATTTTTGTAAGCTTTGCTTTGTCCTGAATATATCTTATTGTTTCCTCGTTATCAACAGCAGGTTTGGTGTTCGGCATACAAGCTACCGCTGTAAATCCCCCTGCTTTTGCGGAGTTTGCCCCAGTAATAATATCCTCTTTATGAGTTTGTCCTGGATCACGGAAATGCACATGCATATCGCAAAGTCCGTTTAAAACATAAAGCTTTCCTTTACAGTCAATAACCTCTGCATCGGGTGCTTCCAAATTCCCACCTACTGCACTGATAAATTCATTTTCCGTGAGAATATCCGTGACCTCGCCGCTTGAAAGCCTTGCATTTTTAAAAAGAAGTCTTTTCAAATTACTATTCCTCAATTCCGATAATCTGATATGAAAGCGATAACAAGCTATCGGTGTCGTTTGCGTTTTCAAGTGCATTTAAAGATGCAATAAGCTCGCTGCTTTCCATAGAAACCTCGCCCTTTTGAGTTTCGATGTATGTCAAAATTCTCTGAGCAATCTGAACCTTGGCATTTGTATTTGCCTGATTCCACTTTGAATAAGTAAGATTTTTTATTGAATCCTCGTTAACACTTACCGGCTCGGTTGTATATTCGCTTGTTGCTTCCGTTTCAGAAGTTTCTTCTTCCGTCGTTTCAGAAGAAATTTCTGACGTATTGCTGCTTGTCGAATTGCTCTTGTCCTCCGTAACAGTTGTTTCTTCAGAGGTTGTTTCAGTTGTTTCGCTCGAAGCAAGTTTACTGTCAACAGGAACTTCCTGACAAGCGCACATAACCAAAGCTGCTGACAAAGCGCAGAGTAATGCTAAAAGCTTTTTCATTTTTCTTCTCTCCTTTTTAACGAACTTATTTTGTTTCCAAAATTGCTCCTCTGTTACCTGATGTAACTAAGGAAGCGTATCTTGCAAGATAACCCGTCTTGATTTTCGGCTCTCTTGGCTTCCACTCAAGCGTTCTCTTTTCCATTTCCTCATCACTTATTTTCAGTTCTATTTTATTTGCAGGAATGTCTATGCTTATAATATCGCCGTCACGAACCATAGCAATAGGTCCTCCGACTGCAGCTTCAGGAGAAACGTGTCCTATGGCAGCGCCTCTCGTTGCACCTGAAAATCTTCCGTCAGTAATAAGCGCAACGGTAGATCCAAGCCCCATGCCCATAATAGCAGAGGTCGGATTGAGCATTTCTCTCATTCCAGGTCCGCCCTTAGGTCCTTCATAACGAATAACAACAACATCTCCGTCTGTGATTTTCCCTCCGAGTATCGCTTCCATTGCATCCTCCTCGCAGTCAAAAACCTTAGCCGGGCCTTCATGTCTGAGCATCTCAGGAGCTACTGCCGAACGCTTGACAACGCATGAATCAGGAGCAAGATTTCCTCTAAGTACTGCAATTCCGCCCGTCTTTGAATAAGGATTGTCGATCGGTCGGATAATATCCGTGTTCATATTTACACAGCCCTTGATATTTTCTCCTACCGTTTTTCCTGTGCAGGTCAAAACATCTGTATGTAAAAGTCCCTTTTTAGCAAGCTCGTTCATCAAAGCATAAACTCCGCCTGCTTCGTCAAGCTCCTCAATGTAATTTCTTCCGGCAGGAGCTAAATGACATAGATTAGGTGTTCTGTCTGAAATCTCGTTAGCAATATCAAGGTTAAGTTCAATTCCGCATTCATGTGCAATTGCAGGAAGATGAAGCATTGAGTTTGTAGAGCATCCAAGCGCCATATCGCAAGCAAGTGCATTCATAAACGCCTTTTCTGTCATAATATCTCTTGGCTTTATATCGTTTTTAATAAGCTCCATGATCTGCATACCTGCGTGCTTTGCAAGCTCGATTCTCTGTGAATAAACAGCAGGGATAGTTCCGTTTCCTTTAAGAGCCATTCCCAAAACTTCAGTTAAACAGTTCATCGAGTTCGCTGTATACATTCCCGAACACGAGCCACAGGTAGGACATGTCTTAACCTCATACTCAGAAAGTTTTTCTTCGCTTATTTTACCTGCATTAAACTCTCCTACAGCTTCAGAAATGCTGGAGAAAGACGTTTTCTTTCCGTCAACATGTCCTGCGAGCATCGGTCCTCCCGACACAAAAATCGTCGGAATGTTAAGTCTTGCCGCAGCCATTAAAAGTCCCGGAACATTTTTGTCACAGTTCGGAACCATTACCAAAGCGTCAAAAGCATGGGCCATAGCCATAGCCTCTGTAGAGTCGGCAATAAGGTCACGGGTTACAAGCGAATACTTCATTCCCTGATGTCCCATAGCAATACCGTCACATACAGCAATCGCAGGGAAAACGATAGGAGTTCCGCCAGCCATTGCAACTCCGAGTTTTACAGCGTCCACAATCTTATCTATATTCATGTGTCCCGGTACGATTTCGTTATAGGAGGAAACAATTCCTACAAGCGGTCTTTCTACCTCCTCGTTTGTAAGTCCTAAAGCGTGGTAAAGCGCTCTGTGCGGAGCGTTGTTTACTCCATCTTTGATAAAATTGCTCTTCATTAATAATCACCTTTCCTCATCATTTTTTATTGCTTCTATTATATTTTTTGCAACAGTCAGCGCACCGTGGTTTCCGTCTATCGAAAAATCCGAATTTTTAATATAAATCGGTCTGCGCTGCTTAAATCTTTTATAAAGCTCGTCCCTTGTAGACGCTGCGGCAATAGGCCTGTTTTTATCATCCTTAATACGCACATAACAGGTATTAAACCGAACGTCAAGATAAACAACCGTTCCTATTTCTTTTGCATACCTCGCATTTTCATCTCGCAAAAGCGCACCGCCGCCGGTTGCAATAACTCCCGTTTTATTTTTAAAGGATTTTATGACGTTTGTTTCAAGGTTTCTGAAATACTCTTCTCCGCTGTCCTTAAAAATTTCCGCTATGCTTTTATTTTCGATTGAAACTATATAATCGTCCATATCGGTAAATTCGCACGAAAGCTCTTTTGCAATGCGTTTTCCTATTGTAGTTTTTCCCGAACCCATAAATCCGCATAAAAATATCGGCTTGTTTTTATTATCAATGCACTTGCTCATTATTTAAAATCTCTCTTTACGATTTCGTTCATTTCTCTTATTATTCCGTTTATCTCGTCAAGCGTATATTCATCGCCGTCCCATATTTTATGTGCCGAAACTGCCTGCCACACAAGCATTGCCATTCCGCCGACAGCTTTTTTACCCATTGCCGCCGCTTTTTTAACAAGCTGTGTTTCACCGGGATTGTAAATAAGATCAAAAACAGCATCGCATTTGTTTATTACTTCGTCTGAAACCGGACAAGCGTCAATATTCGGGTACATTCCCACAGGGCAAGCGTTTACAAGCAGATCATAATGCTTTGATAAGTCGATCTCTGTATTTTGGACAATATTAATGTGAGCATCTGCTTTGATTTCTCTTATTTCCTTTTCTGCCTGCTCAGCTAAAGGCATATCCGACTTCAGCACTGCAATATTAAGACTTGCACCGGCGAGTGCTGATTCGATCGCTATCATTCTTCCTACTCCGCCGCAGCCGATAAGCAAAACCTCACCCGAAAGCTTTGCTCCCATAGAGCGGACAGTTTCCAAAAAGCCGTCACAGTCTGTATTATAGCCTGTCAAAACTCCGTCCTTGTTGTCGACGCAGTTTACTGAATTATATCTCTTGGCAGACTCATCGAGCTTATCAATATACTTTATAATCTCAACCTTATGAGGAATCGTTATGTTATATCCGTTCATCGAATTGATATAAGATGCTTTTTGAGCAAGCTCCGCTGCGGAAAACTCGACTATTTCATACTCGAATTCTCTTCCCCTAAGCTCGAAAAGTCTTTTATGTATCGGCGGCGACATAGTATGCTTTAAAACCTCGCCCAAAATTGCATATTTTCTGCTCATTTATTTCATCTCCGTTAAAGATTGATTATTAATTCCTTATTTGCTTTTTCAAGCTTCCTGTATTTAACGCCTGTTTTTTCAAACATCTTAATGCTTGCTTTAACTCCGTCGGAATCAGCATATTTATTGTCAAAATAAATAACCTCTTTTATTCCGCTCTGAATTATCGCCTTTGCACATTCGTTACACGGAAAAAGCGTTACATATATTCTCGATTTGTTAAGCGATACCGCCTGTCGGTTGAGGATTGCATTAAGCTCAGCATGACACACAAACGGATATTTTGTTTCAAGAGGATCTCCCTCTCTCTCCCAAGGCATATCATCATCATCGCAGCCTGTTGGCATTCCGTTATAGCCGACAGAGATAATTTTATTTTCTTCACTTACAATACAAGCGCCGACCTGAGTATTTGAATCCTTGCTTCGCATTGCAGAAAGCATTGCTACGCCCATAAAATATTCATCCCAAGAAATATAATCGGTTCTTTTCATTTTGTCGCCTCCACCTAATCTCCGAAGTCGTCCGAATTTCCTCTTATATAATTTATTAAAAGTCTGTTTAAATCCTTTTTCTCGATGATCGTTTCAAAATCAAAATCAAGCTCTGTAAGGGCATTATTGCCGTAATCAATCAAAAATCCGGCGAAATAATCTTCTCCATGCTTTTTTAAAAGCTTTTGGTATTTTTCCTTCGACTGTTCGCAAATTTCCATTAAATCGTATTCACCCAACGCCCTAAAGCCCTCTATCACAAAGTCGATGTATTCTGCATTTTTGGGATTTTCATAAAACTTATTGAATCCGTTTTTTTCAAACTCGTCAATCAAAAGCTTTATCGAATACACATATCCACACGGTTCGGGAAGCCCCTTAAGAGTGTCTGTACGGCTTATGCCATATTCCTCGCCGTCGTCCATTTTCCCGTCCATCCAAACGCATACCGCTTTTACAAGCTCATCGCTTGGTATCTCATCTATTTGCTCTATTGTAAGCTCTTTGTAATCAATCTTTTCAGCTCCGATGTCAACCGACAAGCTCTCCAAAAGACGGTCAAGCTCTTCCTCGGATTCAGTTTTATCCTTTAAATCAAAAAGTCCCATCAGATCACCTTAGTTTTTCTTATTAAGTCCTAAAAATGCAGCTCCGATAATTCCTGCGTCATTTCCTAAGGAGGCAATAACTATCTCTGTGTTCTTAGGAGAATTTCTCGTGTAAACCTCTCTCTTCACGATTTCCTTGACAGGAAGCAGCAGCGCATCGCCCTCGTTGCACACTCCTCCGCCTATGCACAAAACATCAGGCTGGAAAATGTTTATAATATTCGTAATTCCCAAAGCCAGGTATTTTATATACTTTTCGCATACCTCCTTGGCAACAGGACATCCTTCTCTCATTGCGTTAAACGAAAGTCTTCCGGAAATTTTCCCCTCTTTTTCCCCCATTTTTGCCATGAGGCAATCAGGGTTTATCTCGCAGGCTTCTTTAGTCATTCTTATCAAACCTGTAGCTGAAGAGAATACTTCAAAGCAGCCCTTTCTTCCGCAGCTGCACTCAGGTCCGTTTGGATCGACAACAGTATGACCAAGCTCAGCACCTGCAAAATTAAAGCCTGAATAAATCTTACCGTCTATTATAATTCCGCCGCCTACTCCCGTTCCCAGCGTAATGCAAACGGCATTTTTAGCGTTTTTTGCAGAACCTGCCAAAAACTCACCATATGCTGCTGCATTGGCGTCGTTTTCTATAAACACGGGGAGGTCGATCATCTCTCTCATTATTCTTACCATTTCAAAATTGTAAAAGCCTAAATTACAGGAATACTCAATTATTCCCTTTTCACTGTTTGCAATTCCGGGAGTTCCTATTCCTACGCTTATTATATCAGAAAGCGAAATTCCGCAGGACACCACTGCCTGCATTATAATCGCCACTATATCCTTGCAGATTTCTTCACCCGATCTCGGCGCTTTTGTCTTTGTAGAAGCTCTTGACACGATTTCATAATTCTCATTGACAACCCCTGCTACTATATTAGTTCCGCCAAGGTCAACACCTATATAATATTTCATTGAATAATCACTCTTTTCAGCTTAAAATGCAATTGCCTATGTATAATTCAGTATACCATATCAGGCTCTTAAAGTCAACGCTGATAGGCTTAGAATTGACAGCCTGCAGCGAAGAATTTACAATTAAGCGATAAAACATTTGCTTAAAATATGTTTTATCAAATTCATAGTCAATATTAGTTGTTTGTTTCATAATATACAAAAAGACACAGAAGAATCTAAAACTCCTCTGTGTCCAAGATTTATTACCTATTTTGGTTGCAAATTTGCTAATTCAAATCTCGATTTCTGCGTTTAAAAATCAAATTGACTATTTCACATTGTTAATTGCCCATTATAATAATTTCGAATTCCCAATTCCGACTTCCGAATTAATTATCCATTTTCCATTATCCATTGTCAATTATTTTGTCTTGACAAAAACTAAAGATATGCTATAATATAAATAGAAAAGGGAGTCTGCGATAAGCGGTTTCTCCCGGGTTTTGGTTAAGAAATAACCGTCACTCTGGAAAAGTACAGGCGGTTATTTCTTTATTTTTATAAAAACAAAGACTCTACTTTTTGCTGTAAAATATGAAGCAACATAGAGAGATAACGCTGATAATTACAGAAGCGAATAAAAATAAATCCGAATATGTAACCATGGTTATCACCTCCCTTGCGGGAGAAACCGCCTACCGTTAA
>CABUAH010000061.1 GCA_902489475.1 uncultured Oscillospiraceae bacterium
TTGATAAAAAAACCTATATATAGTATGCAGAACAAAAAACTTAAACATCTTAGAAAAGAATTTAATCGTATAAGTGCTGATGGTTACAACAATATGACTATGTCACGTATCTTCGTTAAATATTATGTTGAAAATCCGGGTGAAACGATTTTAGTATCGCCTCTGAATATTATATATAAAGTGAGTGCAATAGTGCGTGAAACGACAAATAGATTTCATATATATATACGCAAAACAGATAATCGTGAAGGAGTGATTAAAGATATCGTTTTAATTAAATCTGGTCAAAAAATTAAAACTGATTCTGTGGCAAGAGCATCACAAACAGACTCAAAATATTATGCCCATTATGTAATTAATATAGATGATTCTTTAAATGAAAACGACCTTATAGAATTGTCGTATACGATTTCCGAATACTATACATATGCATGGACTAAAACAGAAAACTTTATGATTTGTCCAAACTATTTAGGAGATATAAATGATTTTTGTACTGTTGATTTAGATTTTGATTTTGGAGGAATTGTGAATAATGCTTTTAAGACTCGGGAAGTTCTTATTGGTTTGATGACAGAACCTAAAAAGTGGGGAACTCAGAATACTAATACTAATTTTCGTGTTAAAGACAATCAAATTGTTTTTATAAAAATTCATAACAACAACGGTTAATGTAATATGTAAAATAGCTATTATAGTTAGGCGGACCGGACGGGGAAGTCGGAGCAGCAATGAGATATTTGAATCAGCGATATGTTGCGCCTTGTAATGAGGTCAAAGCGATATTGAGTGATGTAGGCACCGAAGAACTTGCGCATATGGAAATAGTTTCCGCAATTTTATATCAGCTTACAAAGGGATTGCCTATTAAAGAAATAAAGGAGTCAGGTTTTGACACATATTTTGTGGATCATACGACCGGTATTTATCCGCAGGCGGCATCAGGTGTTCCGTTTACTACGTTGACGCTTCAGTCAACAGGTGATCCGATAACCGACTTGACAGAGGATTTGGCAGCAGAGCAAAAAGCAAGACTGACATATGATAATATTCTACGTTTGGCAGACGACCCGGATGTAAGAGATCCTATAAAATTTTTGAGAGAAAGAGAAATTGTTCATTTCCAGCGATTCGGCGAAGGACTGAGAATGGTTCAGGACCAGCTTGATGCGAAGAATTTCTATGCGTTTAATCCGAGCTTTGATTTGTAATTTCATTTTTATCTAAGTAAAACAGCATGAGGTTAACTCATGCTGTTTTTTTACGAAAATTAAGTTTTGTGAATGTTAACTCGATTATTCTGCGTTTTTCAAAGCTTCCGCAAGTGAAACCTTCTGTATCTTTCTGTATTCAAGAATGGATACAACTGAGTATGCCACAAGTCCTAAAATCAGTATTTTAACAAAAACTGTAGGAGTTACGTTAAGCGGAATCCATCCCGACATTTTAGCCATCATTATTGTTTTAAACATATACTTTAGAATGAAAAAGTCAAGAGGCATACTTATTATCAGACACAGAATAACAACGATTGATGTTGAAACTATGTACAATTTGCTTATTTCAGGGTTAGTATAACCGAGTATTTTTACCATTGAAATTGAAGCAGCGTTTTTCTCTATCACTATTTTTGACAGTAGGTAAATAAGTATGACGAATATTATAATGGCAAATCCGTCAACTAAGTTCATCATGCTGCCCATAGATACGTCCAGCTGTCTTGATACTTTTGTGAGCGATTCCTTGTCAATTACGGTTGCGATAAGCTCGTCGTCTATGTCGGTCAGCTCTTTAGTTGAAAAATATCCTGTAAAGCTGCCTTTTGCAAGTCCGAAAATCTCATTAAATTGATCTATATCCAAAAACACCGAAAGAGAGCCAGGATATGAGTAATTCCCGGATATTTTAAAGTCGTACTCTTTCTTTGAGTATTTGTCCTGAAGCGTTATTGTATCGCCTTGACGGAGAGAATATTTATCGGCAAATCCATCGCTTATATATACTTTCCCGTTTGAGGTGTCAGCATCTACATAATCACTGTTTTGCTTGATACCGTAAATGGAAATTGATTCGCTTTCATAGCCCTTAAATGTGCTTTCAAGCGATTGTAATCCAAATTTTTCAGCACACTTGTCTTTGGTTTCAACGGGCGCTTTAAGCACATACTGATAATCGCACAGCAAATTTGATGTTATATCGTCCTGATAATTTGCCAAAACATCAGGCAATGCAAGCCCGAACATTAAAAGAAGATTTGCAAAAAGAATCCCTATTAAAAGAGTTGTGTAGTTTGACATGTTTTGAAAGATTATTCTTATTCTGAAGCGGGAGAAAATTCCCATTTTTGTGTTTAGCTTGAAAGCTTTTTTCCTTTGGCGCCTTTTTAAATCTCTTCTTATAAATTTAAGAGGGGAAAGGGAGAGCTTGTTTGTGAGCACAAAAAGAGTAATTAAAAACATTATTATAAGCGGGATAACAGTTGTAATTAAAAACGCTTCTGCGTTCCAGCGAGTTTCGTATTTTGAAAGGCTGTAGCTTCCGTAATACATTGAAGCACACAGGTCTTTAAATGCTGTATAACCTAAAATATTTCCTACGAGTGCGCATATGACTGTTACGATTATCGGCATTGAAATATAGTGGCGGATAAGCTCGGATTTTTTATATCCGGATGCACGAAGAGTTCCTATGGTGGTTGCTTCCTTTGAGATTGTATTTGAGATTGTTACCGAAAATACAAAGGCAAGAATTGCTATGATAATGTAAAGAAGTGTTATCATCATAGCTCTGTCTCCTCCCATATCCTCTCTTGTGAAGTTTATAGACTGATTTGCATATCTCGGAATAAAGTTTTGGAGCGGAGATATTTGGCTGATTTTGGTCGCAAGAGCGTCGGAAATCTCTTTTTCGTCGGAAATATTCTTTGGATCATAGTTGTATTTCCACGAGTATGAGTAGTGATGATAGGTTCTGTCATAGCTATTAAACTCATCATCAGTCACAATCGCAACGGAGAAGTTCACGGAATCAAACATAGTGTCCGAATTATTTTCAAACAAGGCGCTGTAATCGGAAAGAGCTACATAACCCGTTATCGTTTTCTCTTTACCAAAAAGTGTGATTCTATCGCCGACTTCAATCTTGTTGTTTTCGGCAAACATCCTGTCGATTGCAATTTCATTTTTTGCTTTCGGCAGCTCGCCTTCCATAAGGCATACCATGTTAATATCTTTTCGATTTGCAAAAATTCTTACGGTTTTATTATCTGAAATGGTTTCCTCAACATAATGATTGTTGAAAATCTTTATTCCTAGTTTTTCTATATCGCTGAGTTGACTGTCTGTAAGTTCTGATATCGTTTCAAAATTGCCGTTCTCGATGTTGTATTTTTCAAAGCTTTCATCGTATGATTTTATCATGCTGCCGTCTGCGACCAAAAATCCCGAAACAAATCCTATCGAGAGTATCAGAAGAAGCAGTATAACGATATATTTTCCGAGGTCACCTTTAAATTCTCTCGGCAGACGCTTTCTTAAAGGACTTTTCATATGTACATTCCTCTCTTAATTACCATTCAAGCATTTCGGCAGGCGTTATTTCTGTGTTTATGTAGTTTTTTCTGACTGCTCCGTCACGAAGCTTTATAACCCTGTTCGCCATGTTCTTTATGGCATCGTTATGAGTTACCATTATTACTGTGCTGCCGTATTTTTTATTTATCGTTTGGATAAGCTTCAGTATTTCCTTTGACGTTTTATAGTCAAGCGCTCCTGTTGGTTCGTCGCAAAGAAGTATGTCAGGGTTCTTTACAATTGCACGGCCTATAGCAGTTCTCTGCTGTTGACCGCCGGAAAGCTGGTTAGGAAGCTTATGGCGATGTTCGTAAAGCCCCAGCGTTTTCAATATGTCATCAACATCAAGCGGATTGTCGCTTAGGTATGCTCCGACTTCAATGTTTTCTTTGATGTTAAGATTTGGAATAAGATTATACATCTGGAAAATATATCCCAAGTGTTTTCTGCGGTAAAGAGTCAGCTGTTTTTCACTCATATCTTTGATTTTGTCGCCGTTTACGGAAACATATCCTTCCTCAGCAGTTTCGATTCCGCCTATGATATTTAATAGTGTAGACTTTCCCGAGCCTGACGGACCGAGCAAAACGCAGATCTCTCCCTTTTCAATATCGGCATCTATTCCTTTTAAAACCTGTAATCGGTTTTCACCGCTACCGTAAAATTTCTGAAGGTTATTAATTTGTAAAAACATTGTTTTGCCTCCTTGAATGTTTTTTATGTTGAATACTTTTTGGATTTGATTTGATGTTGACTGTACACTGCACTTCGGTTAGCGTATGGTAACCGAAGCAAATAAAAAAACGGCGGCTTATCCGCAGTAGAATATAGTTAGTCAACGCTAACTATATTGAGTATACCATATGATGAAAAATATGTCAATAGATAAATGTCAATGTTATAAATAAAAAATACAAAACATTAAAATAAAACAAACCGCCTGTGCAAATAATTTCGCATAGACGGCTTGTTAATGTCTTGCTTCGGGTAAAGAAAAACTGTACAAATAAATTGTACACAATGTGTATTATATCATTATTTAAAATTTTAAGTTGTCGAAAAAAGTCGAATGGAGAACAAATTTATTTTAAGAGGCTAATAGTGCGGGAGAATGTCATGAACGCTTCTAAATTTAGCACAGCAACAAGCATCGGATTTAGTTTTTTATCTGATCATAAATGGTTTCGGGACAAATTTCCTGATTAAACATTGCTTAACTGCACATAACTTATGCTTTGTTTTTGTAGCTTTTGTAGAAAAATCGGTTGAAATGAATTTTTATATTGCCAATAGAATAAAGATATGATATACTTAAATAAAATAATGATTCAGTCATATATCGGGGAGAGTCTTTCAATGGCTGAAGGAAGGGAAGTAGTTATTATGAATGAAAATGAAAATATTCAGAATGTAAACGGAGCAGAAACTCCTATTGACAATCAGGATGCGGTTCAGCCGACACCAAACACAAATCCTCAGCCTCAAAACCCAAATCCTCAGGCACAGTATGTTTATGCACAAAGTGCTCCGAAAGCGCAGGGCTTTGATTTTGGAAAAGAAATGGGAAATACTTTCAGCGATGTTATGAATATTATAAAAACTCCTGCTGATTCTATACCTAAGTTTGTCGGAAAGTCAAGCATTGTATCATCTTTGACGATTGCAATAATTTATGCTATCGTGCGTATTGTTTTCGGAATGATCAATACTGCGATTACTTACGGCGGATATTCATATATTTCTGCGTTTGACAGAGCAGCAAGCTTTGTTACAAGCTTTTTCGCAAACCTTTTGATCGCAGCAGCAACAATGGCTATTATAGCAGCACTAGTAATGGTATGCGGAAATGTATTTTCTAAGACGAAAATATCGTTTTTTAAAGGCTTGTCAATAGCTTCACTTTTTGTGATTCCGGTAATCCCGGCAGTAGTACTTAATTTCCTGTTCGGACTTGCAAACGCTGCGTTCGGTTCGGTATTTATGGTTCTTGGAAACGTAATTGGATACATATTTGTTGCTATGGCATTAAAGAATGAAATTAAAGACAACAATAAGCTTCCTTATATAGTAGCAGGCATTTTCTTCTGCGTAAGTTTTGCAGAGTGGCTTTTGTATGTGATATTTTAATTTGAATCTATTTTAAACAGCAGTTTGAATCCCTGAGCCTTATGGTTTGGGGATTGAGCGTGTCGACAAAGTCCGCCACGCTCCCCATGGGACAAACGCACTCGCTTCGATAGCTTCGCCTATCTCGTTCTGCGTTTTTTCCCTAGGGAACCCCTTTTCGTCGGAAATCGGCTCATATCGTCGATTTCCTCTCAAGGTGTCGCTGGTCGGCACATGTCCGCCTACGCGACAATATTTTAAAAGTGTGTTTTTTCTACAGACTGAATCCCTGAGCCTTATGGTTTGGGGATTAATGTTTTTGCTCCTTTTTCATATTGCCAAAAGGGTATAAGCTTTAAAATCAAGGCATATACTTAATTACAAAAATAATAAGAGAGAGGGGTTTTTATGATAGTTAAAACCATCAAAGTGAAAAAACTCGGAATTGTAATTGCTGCTTGTGCCGTGGCGGCTTTGTTTATGTTTTTGGTAGTATATGGAGTTGCTCATGCATATTCTGATAAATGCGTTTCACTTGACACAGAAGTTTTAAGACAAGACTTTATAAAGGATTTAGGCTGGGAAACGGATGGAGAGTATACAAGCAGCAAGGTTGTAAAAATACCTGTTGAATTTGGAGATGTTTACGAGGAGTATAACGAAATTCAAACTGAACAGGGATTTAACCTTGAAAAATACAAGGGCAAAGAGGTTGAGATTTATACTTATAAGGTAAAAAACTATCCCGGCGGCAGGGAAAACGTCTTTATTAACCTTATAACTTTTGAGGGAAAACTCATAGGAGGAGATGTGTCCTGCAACGAGCTTGACGGATTTATGCAGGGACTTAAAAAAGCTTAACAGCAAAAGGATGTGCGTGTGTGTCTAAAATTATAAGGCTTGACAGATTTGTGTCAAATCAAGTTTTTGATATTTCAAGGAGCGAGGTAAAGACTCTTTGTAAAAAGGGAAGAATTACTGTAAACGGTAAACCGTCGAAGTCTGATATGAAAATCAATGCAGAAAAAGATATTGTTTCGGTTGATGGCGAAGCGATTGAGTACAAAGAACATATTTACATAATGCTTAACAAGCCAAAGGGCTATGTTTGCTCCACAAAGGACGGAGAAAGTCCGACTGTTTTGGAGCTTGTACCGAAGAAGCTTTTCAGAGAGGGAATCTTTCCGGCAGGAAGGCTTGACAAGGATACAGAGGGGTTTGTTTTGCTGACTGATGACGGAGAGCTTTCGCACAAAATGCTTTCGCCGAAAAATCATGTTGACAAGAAGTATTATGTTGAGCTTCGGGATGAAATCAAAAGGGATACGGATCAACTTTTTAAAGACGGAATTACAATTGACGGAAACGAGAAATGTATGCCGGCGAGACTTATAAGAATAGACGGAAACAAGAGAGCGTGTTATCTTGTTTTGCACGAAGGAAAGTTTCATCAAGTTAAGAGAATGTTTATTTCGGTTGGAAATGAAGTGGTCTATCTTAAGCGTGTCAGCATCGGAAAGATGAATCTTGACGAAAATTTGCCTCTTGGAAAATGTTTAGAGATTTTGCACAAAGATATACCGAAACTTTTGGATAGAATATGAAGAAGGTAAAAAACTTTCGTTAATATGAATAATTTACAACTGAAAAGTTTAGTCAATTCTACACTTGAAATTTATCCGTACAACTGATATTATAATATTAGAACAATTTTGAGGATTGATTTTCTATTATAATTTTAGGAGGTTTTGATAAATGGCAAGTGTTACACTTAAAAACATTTACAAAAAGTATCCGGGAAATGTTGTTGCTGTTACGGACTTCAACATCCAAATCAAGGATAAGGAATTTATTATTCTTGTAGGACCTTCCGGATGCGGAAAATCGACAACATTGAGAATGATTGCAGGACTTGAGGAAATCAGCGACGGAGAGCTTTACATTGGTGAAAGACTCGTAAACGATATTGCACCTAAGGACAGAGATATTGCGATGGTTTTCCAAAACTATGCTCTTTATCCTCATATGACTGTATTTGAGAATATGGCTTTCGGATTGAAGCTTAGAAAAGTTCCTAAGGATCAGATTGCTAAGAAGGTTGAGGAAGCGGCAAGAATTCTTGATATCGCTCATTTGCTTGACAGAAAGCCTAAGGCTTTGTCAGGAGGTCAAAGACAGAGAGTTGCGCTTGGTCGTGCTATCGTTCGTGAGCCTCAGGTATTCTTACTTGACGAGCCTCTTTCAAACCTTGACGCTAAGCTCCGTGCACAGATGAGAACTGAGATTTCAAAGCTTCATAAGAAACTCGGTACAACATTTATTTATGTAACGCATGACCAGACTGAGGCTATGACAATGGGTGACAGAATTGTTGTTATGAAGGACGGCTTCATTCAGCAGATCGACACACCTACAAATCTTTACAACAATCCTGTTAATCAGTTTGTTGCCGGATTTATCGGTTCGCCGCAGATGAACTTTATTGATTCAAAACTTCTTAAGATAGACGGAAAATACGTCGTAGAGTTTGGCTCTGAGGACACTAAGACAACAAGAGGCGTTAAATACACTGTAGAAGTTCCTGAAGCTAAGGCAGACGCTGAGGTTTTAGAGCCTATGGTTGGAAAAGAAGTTGTTTTGGGTATTCGTCCTGAATGTATCCATGATGAGGAGATGTTCTTGTCAACAGCTAAGACAGGAGTTATTGATACAACTGTTGAGGTTACTGAGATGATGGGTGCTGAAACATATCTCTATATTAATTGTGAGGGAATTCCTCTTACAGCAAGAGTTTCACCGAGATCAACTGCAAGACCGCAGGATAAGATTAAGGTTGCTCTTGATCCTAACAGAATTCACCTTTTCGATAAGGAAACAGAAAAATCACTTATTAACTAAGAAAACAATCAGTGGGCAGTCGGTATCGACTGCCCATTTTTTTATTAGAAAACAAAAAAAGCAAGCGATTAATTTCACTTGCCTAAGTCTGTAGAAAAAACCTGTTGTTAATCAAAAGAGGGGACGCTTTCACTTGCAAAGCATCCCCTCTTTTTAGGCAGTCCACCGGACTGCCTAAAAATTCACCCCTTGAAAAGCGCTTGCAAAAAAGAATTTCGCCGTCTGCGGACGGCGACCAAGGCTCTGCCTTTGGAAACCGCAAGCTTTTTTAAAAGCTTGACCAAAACTTTAATTTTAACTTTATCGACAAACTAAGGCAAGCGATTAATTTCACTTGCCTTTTGTTTTTTGATATTAAATTATTTTGCGTATTCAACAACTCTGCTCTCTCTGATGAGGTTGACTTTAATCTGTCCCGGGTAATCCATCTCATCTTCGATTTGCTTAGCAATATCACGTGCAACAAGCACCATTTTTTCGTCGTTGATTTTTTCCGGCTGAATAAGGATTCTAACCTCACGTCCTGCTTGAATAGCATAGGACTTTTCAACTCCGTCGTATGATGTACAAATTTCTTCAAGCTTCTGTAAACGCTTGATGTAGTTTTCATAGTTTTCGCTTCTCGCAGCAGGCCTTGCCGCTGAAATTGCGTCAGCCGCCTGTACAAGAGCCGCAACAACTGTTTTGATTTCTACATCACCGTGGTGAGCTTCAATAGCGTGTAAAACATCAGCGCTTTCTTTGTATTTTTTACAAACGTCAACACCTATTTGAACATGAGATCCTTCAATCTCATAGCTTAATGCCTTACCTATGTCGTGTAAGAGTCCGGCTCTTCTTGCGAGGTTTGCGTCAACTCCAAGCTCCGATGCCATCATTCCGGCAATGTGAGCAACTTCAATAGAATGGGTTAGCACATTCTGTCTGTAGCTTGTTCTGTATCGGAGTCTGCCGATAAGCTTAACAAGCTCATTGTTCAAGCCGTGAACATTGGTTTCAAGAATTGCTCTTTCGCCTTCCTGTTTAATTTTGTATTCGACTTCTCGTTTTGACTTTTCATACATTTCCTCTATTCTGGTCGGATGAATTCTTCCGTCCTGAATAAGCTTTTCCAGTGTGAGTCTTGCTATTTCTCTTCTTACCTGATCAAAGCAGGAAAGAGTAATAGCCTCCGGTGTGTCGTCTATAATGAGATCTACTCCGGTAAGAGTTTCTATTGTACGGATATTTCTTCCTTCTCTTCCTATAATTCTTCCCTTCATTTCATCGTTAGGAAGAGGTACGACAGAAACGGCGGTTTCAGAAACCTGATCAGCCGCACATCTTGAAATTGCAAGAGAAATATATTGTCTTGCTTTGTCCTCACATTCTTCTTTGATTTGTGCTTCATAGCCCTGAATTTTGACAGCTTTCTCATGAACAAGCTCTTCGTCGAGAAGATTAAGTAAGTAAGTTTTTGCTTGTTCTTTTGTAAACTCTGAAATTCTTTCAAGCATTTCGAGCTGACTTTTCTTGATTCGCTCGGATTCTTCGAGCTTCTCATCAGCTGTTTTGATTTTTGACTGTAAAAGTTCTTCTTTCTTTTCAATGTTAGAAACTTTCTTGTCGAGTGTTTCTTCTTTTTGCAGAAGTCTTCTTTCTTGGCGTGAAACTTCGTTTCTTCTTTCCTTGATTTCCTTTTCAGCTTCGTGGCGAGACTTGTGAATTTCGTCCTTAGCCTCTACTAAAGCTTCCTTTTTTAAACCTTCGGCATTTTTCTTAGCGTCCGATAAAATTCTTTTTGCTTCCTCTTCAGCCGAACCGATTTGTGCCTCGGCTATTTTTTTACGGTGATTAACACCGATCTTAAACGCAATGAAAAATGAAACGACTGCACCAAGAACAAGGGCTGCAACGCACAATAGAATGGTTAATTCCAAATCCATGGTTTTAAGCTTCCTCCTTCTTAGTCTGTATTTTAGATACTTCTCCTCGAAGGCATATGCTCAGTATTCAATTTATTTATCTCAACATTTACCCTCAGGAGTAATGTATAAAAAGAGTGATAATATCTATTGACACAATATGACGTTTCTTTTATAAGGGATTGGTTTGCCGCTCTGCACAGCAGGTTGCAGCTTTGCGGCGTATGGTGTTAAGTAAATGGATTGTAATCCTGACTTAATCCGAACCAAAATTCGCCTAATCGGCGTTTGGATACCTTACATAAGTGATCCGTCACAATTGTATAAATACATAATATACAAATTAATTATATCTCAAACATGATGCCGTGTCAAGACGTTTTCGTTTATTTTAACAAAAGCTGATAAAATGGTTCATTGTAAAATGAAATAGGACATATAGAAAAAGTCATAGCAGACGTGGTATAATGAAGTACCACACACCAAAAACCACGGAGG
>CABUAH010000062.1 GCA_902489475.1 uncultured Oscillospiraceae bacterium
AAAACTTCCTTTCATTTCTATTTACTTTTAATTTTGAATATGATACTATATATATACAGAATATTTCTTCGGGGGTGTGCAAATGTTATACATATGGGCAATTGCTTTTGTCCTATTTCTCGTTTTGGAGGTTTCAACCTCAATGGCGCTTATTTCAATATGGTTTTCAGCTTCCGCTTTGATAACTTTAGTTGTGAGCCTGTTTATTGATTCTCTTTTAGCGCAATGCGTCATTTTTGTTCTTGCTTCCTGTGTTCTGCTTATACTTACACGGCCGCTTGTCAAAAAGCTTAAGCGTAATCACGTTGAAACAAACGCTTTGCTTGACATAGGTAAAAAAGCATTAGTCACAAAGGAGATCAATAACGAAAAAGCATCAGGACGAGTAAGACTCGATGGAGTAGATTGGATGGCGGCTTCAACCGACTCGACAGTATTCAATGTTGGTGACACAGTTATTGTTGACAAAATCGAAGGCACGAAGCTTTATGTTTCAAAGCCTTAGAACAGAAAGGAAATTTATTATGGATAATTTTTTCACTGAAAACGCAACCGCTTTGATTTTGCTGGCGGTTATCATTGTTATTTTACTTTTATTGATTTCAAGAATCAAAATCGTTCCTCAAGCTCAGGTTTATGTCGTTGAGCGTCTCGGAGCATTCCACGCTTCATGGGGAACCGGACTTCACATTCTTATTCCGTTTATTGACAGGATTGCAAAAAGGGTTTCTATCAAAGAACAGGTTGTTGACTTTAAACCACAGCCGGTTATCACAAAAGACAATGTTACAATGCAGATAGACACTGTTGTATTCTTCCAAGTTACTGACGCTAAGCAGTACACTTACGGCGTTGAGCGTCCTATTTCGGCAATCGAAAATCTTTCGGCTACAACTTTAAGAAACATAATCGGTGAGCTTGAGCTTGACGCTACTCTCACCTCCCGTGATACAATTAATACGAAAATCACTGAGATTCTCGATGAGGCAACAGACCGCTGGGGTATCAAAGTAAACAGAGTTGAGCTTAAAAATATTCTTCCTCCTCGTGAAATTCAGGACGCAATGGAAAAACAAATGAAAGCAGAGAGAGAAAGAAGAGAAAAAATTCTTCAGGCTGAAGGTGAAAAGAAATCTCAGATTCTTGTTGCCGAAGGTGAAAAGGAATCTAAGATTTTAAGAGCACAGGCTGATAAAGAAGCTGAAATTTTAAAAGCTGACGCTATAAAACAGAAAAAGATCTTAGAGGCACAGGGTGAGGCTCAGGCTATTGAATCTGTTCAAAAAGCTCTCGCTGACTCGATCGTAATGCTTAACGAAGCAAATCCAAATCAGCAGGTTATCGCTCTTAAGAGCCTTGAAGCATTTACAAAAGCTGCTGACGGAAAGGCTACAAAAATTATTATTCCAAGCGAGATTCAAGGACTTGCAGGGTTAGCCTCAAGCCTTAAAGGACTTGTTGAAACGGACGTTAAACCTGAATAATTTTCATTACACTTAACATTTTCATATCACTGGTTTTTTGAACCAGTGATATTTTTTTAGAAATTTTTTATAAAATGCTTGACAAACGTATAAGTGGTGTTATAATATAATTAGCACTCGACACAAGAGAGTGCTAACACTCATAACTTGTGGCTGCTAACAGAAAGGAGAAATAGTTATGAACATAAACAAATTTACACAAAAATCGCTTGAATCGCTTCATAGCGCACAGAATTTAGCTGTTGACAACTCTAATTCCGCTGTTGACACAATTCATCTTCTTTTGGCGCTCTTAACCGTTTCTGAAAGCCTTATCCCCTCTCTTCTAAAGAGAATGAATATCGACGCTGACAGCTTTGAAAAAGAAACTGTGTCTATTGTAGACGCTCTTCCTAAAATCTCCGGCTCGGGATACAGAGCTTCTCAAATAGGAGTTACCGCTGACCTTGAACAGGTGCTTGTTGACGCTGAGAAAAAGGCGGGAAAGATGAATGATGAATATGTTTCAGTTGAGCATCTCATGCTTTCAATAATCGACAAGGCTACGGGGGATACGGCAAAGCTTTTAAAGAAATATAACATTGATAAAAACAAGTTTCTCTCCGCTTTAATGGAGGTCAGAGGAAACACTAATGTAACCACAGACAATCCGGAAGGAACATATGACGCATTAAAGAAATACGGTCAGGACCTTGTTGAGCTTGCTCGTCAAAATAAGCTTGATCCTGTTATCGGAAGAGATACAGAAATAAGAAATGTTATACGAATTCTTTCAAGAAAATCAAAAAACAACCCTGTACTAATTGGAGAACCGGGAGTAGGAAAAACTGCTATTGCAGAGGGACTTGCACTTAGAATAGTCAGAGGAGATGTTCCGGGTAATCTAAAAGACAGACAGATTTTCTCACTTGACATGGGTGCTCTCGTTGCAGGTGCAAAATACAGAGGTGAGTTTGAGGAAAGACTTAAAGCTGTATTGGAAGAAATAAAGAAGAGCGAGGGCAAAATAATCCTCTTTATCGATGAGCTTCACTTGATTGTCGGCGCAGGTAAAACTGACGGTGCAATGGATGCAGGCAACATTTTAAAGCCTATGCTTGCAAGAGGTGAGCTTCACTGTATAGGTGCAACAACCTTGAACGAATACAGAGAGTATATTGAAAAGGACGCAGCGCTTGAAAGACGTTTCCAGCCTGTGCTTGTTGAAGAGCCAAGTGTTGAAGATACTGTATCAATTTTAAGAGGACTTGAAGAACGATATGAGGTTTTTCACGGCGTTAAAATTTCCGACTCTGCGCTTATTGCTGCGGCTACACTCTCAAACAGATATATTTCCGACAGATTTTTGCCCGACAAAGCCATAGACCTTGTGGATGAAGCTTGTGCGCTCATTAAGACAGAGATGAATTCAATGCCGACTGAGCTTGATGAAATAGCAAGAAAAATAATGCAGCATGAAATTGAGGAAGCAGCATTAAAACACGAGGACGACAAGCTTTCAATGGAACATCTTGCAGATATTCAAAAAGAGCTTGCCGAATACAGAGATCAGTTTAACACTTTAAAAGCTAAATGGGAAAATGAAAAATCAGCAATCAAAAAGGTTCAGGATTTAAGAGCTGAGATTGAAAAAGTAAACGGTGAAATCGAAAAAGCAAAGCGTGAATATGATCTTGCAAAGGCGGCAGAGCTTCAGTACGGCTCGCTCCCAACTCTGAAAAAAGAGCTTGAGGAACAGGAAAAGATTGCAAACGATGCAAAGAGCAACGACACCCTTTTGCGTGATAGAGTCACCGAAGAAGAAATCGCCAGAATCGTCGGAAGATGGACAGGTATTCCTGTTTCAAAGCTTTTGGAAGGTGAACGTGAAAAGCTTCTTCATATGGAGGATATTTTGCACGGACGTGTTATCGGGCAAAATGAAGCTGTCAAAAAAGTAAGCGAAGCAATTTTGCGTTCAAGGGCAGGTATTTCCGATCCAAACCGCCCGATAGGTTCATTTTTGTTCTTAGGTCCTACAGGTGTAGGAAAAACTGAGCTTGCCAAAGCTCTTGCCCAGTCGCTTTTTGACGATGAAAACAGCATCATAAGAATTGATATGTCGGAATATATGGAAAAATATTCTGTATCCCGTCTTATCGGAGCTCCTCCGGGATATATCGGATATGACGAGGGTGGCCAGCTTACGGAAGCTGTTCGGCGCAGACCTTATTCTGTTGTACTTTTCGATGAAGTAGAAAAAGCTCACCCGGATGTATTCAACATTCTTCTTCAGGTACTTGACGACGGAAGAATTACCGATTCGCAGGGCAGAACGGTTGACTTTAAAAATACTATAATTATTCTTACCTCAAACTTAGGCTCTCCTATCATTTTGGACGGAATCGGTTCCGACGGTGAGATAAACGACAGCGCAAAAGCACAGGTCGACGCACTTTTAAAGCAAAGCTTCAGACCTGAGTTTTTAAACCGTCTTGACGAAATCGTTTACTACAAGCCGCTTACAAAAGATGAGATCGGCGGTGTTGTTGACCTTATGGTTAAAAAGCTCGCTTTAAGACTTGAAGAACAGCATATCAAAATCGAAGTTACAGATGAAGCAAAAGCTTATATCATTGACAATGGATATGATCCTATTTATGGTGCAAGACCTCTCAAAAGATTTATTCAACGTGAGCTTGAAACGCTGATCGCACGGGATATTATCGCAGACAAAATAACTCCCGACTCTACTATAAAGATTACTGTTTCAGACGATAAGCTTGCTATTTCTTGATTTTTTTAAGTTTTTTGAAAAAACACTTGATTTTTTATCTTCTTTGTGATATACTTGTAGGGCTGAAATGATATTTTCATAGAACTACTGTCTAAACTGAAATGATGGGCTTCTATGTGAGTCATAAATTTTATGTTTAGAAAGGAGGAAATTTACATGAAAAAGGGTATCCATCCTGTATACGAGGAAACAACTATTACATGCGCTTGCGGTAATGTTATCAAGACTCGTTCAACAAAGAAGGATATTAAGGTTGAAATCTGTTCAAAGTGCCATCCGTTCTTTACAGGTAAGCAGAAGCTTGTTGATACAGGCGGAAGAGTTGACAGATTTAAGAAGAGATACAATCTTGACTAATTCTTATAAGAGCGGTTTTTTCCGCTCTTATTTTTTTACTTTTGAGGACAATATTATGAGTTTTAGAACTTTAAAAGATTTCGCATCCGCTTCTTTTACCGAAAAGAAAAGCGAGTTTATCGGCTCGGCGGCTCCTGTAAAAACAAACGATGAAGCGGTTGCTTTTATTAACAAAATAAAGTCTGAAAACAGAAAAGCAAGACACAATGTTTATGCCTATATTTTAAGAGATCAAGGTATCACACGATACAGTGATGACGGTGAGCCTCAGGGTACGGGAGGTGTTCCTGTTCTTGAGGTCTTGCAAAAAGAGGGACTGTATGATGTTTGTGTTGTTGTAACAAGATATTTCGGCGGAATACTTCTGGGAACAGGCGGTCTTACAAGAGTCTATTCAAAGGGATGTAAAATTGCAATCGAAGCGGCTCAGATCATGGAAATGCACAAGGCTAAAACCGTAAGTATTTTTATAAATTACAGCCTTTACGGAAAAATTTCCTCGCTTCTCCCCTCTTTTGATGTAAAAATCATATCAAATGAATTTTCAAACGATGTTTGCCTTAAGCTTATGGTTAAGTCGGAAAATGTTTTGCCGTTAACAGAAAAAATAACCGATGAATCGTTTGGTACTGCAAAAATAGAGATTTCAGATGAATATTACGGCGATTTTGCTTGAGATTTATGAATAATTTGTAAACATTTGCTAAAAATAAAGGTGAATAGAGTTTTAAAAAGTATATTATATTAAAATACCGTTTTAAGCTGAGGTTTTTAATTATTTAAAATCGAGGACTGATCATATGAATCCAAGAGAAATTACTGAACAAATTGAAGCTAACACTTTGTGCGAATACGCCTGTCTTTCAACAGACACCAAAGGCAGGAAGCGTTTCGCTCAGAAATGCGATTTGAGAACAGAGTTTCAGCGTGACCGTGACAAAATACTTCACTCAAACTCTTTCAGACGCTTAAAGCACAAGGCGCAGGTCTTTTTGTACCCTACCGGAGATCATTACAGAACACGGCTTACTCATACTCTTGAGGTTTCACAGATAGCAAGAACAATCGCAAGAGCCTTGCGGCTCAACGAGGATCTTACAGAGGCAATATCTCTGGGACATGATTTGGGACACACTCCTTTTGGACATGAGGGAGAACGTGTATTGAACGAACTTAATCCAAACGGCTTTAAGCATTATAAGCAAAGTCTTAGAGTCGTTGATTACATAGATAAGCTGAATCTTACTTATGAGGTCAGAGATGGGATTTTAAAACACACAAACGAAATTGCCGGCACAAAAGAGGGATATATTGTAAGGCTGGCGGATGTAATAGCTTATATCAATCACGATATTGACGATTCTATCCGTGCTAAAGTCATAACTGAAAAAGATTTGCCTAAAGAAGCAACGGACGTTTTAGGTCATTCAAAAAGTGAAAGGATCACTACGCTTGTTACATCTATTGTAAAAAACGGTGCAAAGGAAATCAAAATGGACGACGAGGTCCAAAAGGCTCACAACACACTTCATAAGTATATGTTCGATTATGTTTACACTAATCCTATATGCAAATCAGAAGAAAAGAAAGTCAAGGATCTTGTCGGAAAGCTTTACGAATTCTACGTTAAGGATATTGACAGGCTACCAAAAGAATACAGAGAGCTTGCCGATGAGTTTGGAAAATATAATGCTGTGTGCGATTATATTGCAGGAATGACCGATTCTTTTGCTATAAATACATTTGAAGAGCTGTTTATTCCAAAGGGCTGGAACGGAATAGCAAGTGTTAAATAAAGGAGAATTAAGCATGAAAAAAATCACTGCGGTTTTATTGTCGTTTTTAATTATTTGCTCCTGCTTTGCGGGCTGTAAGGAAGAAAAAAAAGTTGATTCTTTTTTAGTCGGAGGTATTTGGGAGGCTGTACTTAAATCCTCAGACACAAGCGGACAAGTTATCGCTTATAAATTCAAAGACGACGGAACATTTTTATTTTATCAGAATTTAATTATTACAGCCGGCGGATATTTTGAACATAACGAGGAAAAAGAAGAACTTATTTTGACAAATGCTGACAGTTCACAAAAGCTTGAAATCTCATGTAAATACAGCGACGACGGAATTTTAACACTCAACGGTCCTTTAGTATTGGCTGATGACTCAAGCAGGAAAGATGCAGAAATTAATTTCAAAAGACTGTCAAGCGAAGATGAGGCTTATTATAAAGAAAACGCAACGACATCTTATATTATAGAAAAGCAGGAATGAAATACTAACAATTAAATTTTACCGGATACAAAAGCTGTTAAGGAGGTGCGGCAGTGGCTTTTTCTCAGGATTTTATAGACAGACTTAAATATGCAAACAGAATAGAAGATGTGATGGGAAGCTATGTTTCTTTAAAAAGGTCCGGATCATCTTTAAAATGCCTCTGCCCGTTTCATTCGGAGCGTACTCCGTCTTGTACGGTTTATCCCGAAACCGACAGCTTTTATTGTTTTGGCTGCGGTGCCGGCGGAGACGTTGTCACTTTTATTATGAAAATCGAAAACCTTGACTATTACGAAGCGGTAAAGCTGCTTGCGGAAAAAAGCGGAATACCAATGCCTGAGGACGAACACTTCGGGAATAGTGCCGAGCTTAAGAAAAAACGGCTTTATGAAATGAACAAACAAGCCGCTCGGTTTTTTTATTCCAACTTAAAAACCCCTGAGGGCAAAAAGGGTCTTTCCTATCTTCTGGGACGTGGGCTTAAACCCGAAACAATAAAGAAGTTCGGTCTTGGAGTTGCTCTTGACAAATGGTCGGCATTAAAGGATCATTTGCTATCTTTGGGATTTTACGAAAATGAATTAGTTGAAGCGTCGCTGCTTGGAAAGAGTTCACAGGGGCGGACTTACGACTTCTTTAAAAACAGAGTTATGTTCCCTTTTTTTGATCTGCGTGGAAACGTAATAGCTTTCGGCGGCCGCCGACTTGACGAAACAGATTCAAGAAAGTATTTAAATTCAAGAGAAACTCCGATTTTCAAGAAAAACAAAACTCTCTTTGCTCTCAATTTTGCTAAAGAAAGCAGTATTAAGAAAAAACAGCTTCTGTTATGCGAGGGAAACGTAGATGTTATTTCGCTTCACCAAGCAGGATTTAACAACGCTGTTGCTACTTGCGGAACAGCTATAACACCTGACCATGCAAGAATAATGCGTCAATACTGTGATGAGGTCATAATATGCTACGACTCGGACGAAGCAGGTCAGAAAGCCAGCAATAAAGCAATAAATATTCTTTCTCAAGTTGGAATCAAATCAAAGGTAATAAAAATAGAGGGTGCTAAGGACCCTGATGAATTCATAAATAAATTTGGAAACACAAGATTTCAAAAGCTCATTGATAAGTCGCAGGGTGCAGTTTTATATGAGCTTTCAAAAGCTAAAAACGGACTTGATCTAAAAAATCCGCTTGATAAGGTCGACTATTTAAAAAACTGCTATGAGGTTCTTGAAAAAATTGTCGATCCTGTTGAGAGAGAGGTTTATATAGATACCGTATCAAACGAAACAGGCGTTTCAAAAGATGAAATAAAAAATATGATAAACCAACGCCTTAAAAAGAAAAGCTTTGCGGACAGAAAAAGAGAATGGAGAAATCAAGTTAATTTTACTGTTACAAAAAAGGACGAGCTTAATCCGCTTGCCGCAAAATATCCAAAAGCTGCAAAGGCTGAGGAAGGACTTATTTCATACATTTATGCAAATCCCGATAAATGTGCAGAAGTTTTAGAGCTGATAAGCGCACAAGAGTTTGTAACTGATCTTAATCGGCGGATTTTCTCATCTGTAACCTCTAAAATTCTTTCGGGAAGCGATTATTCGACGTTTTCTCTCGGCAGTGAATTTTCAACCGATGAAATGGGTAAAATATCAAAGATAATTGCATACGGAAGAAAAATGCCTGTAGATAACGCAGCTGCAATGGATTATATAAAGGTTATAAAAAATACACGCACAGATAACGAAAGCATGGACATTAACAATGATGAACAGCTTTTAAGTTACATGAACAGCTTAAAGAAGTAAATTAATTTTTTGAGGAGAGTAAAATATGAACAACGAAAAAAAAGCAATGCTTGACAATCTTTTGGAGCATGGAAAATCAGCCGGAAAGCTTACTACTAAAGAAATTACCGATGTTTTGGAAAAGCTTGATTATGATGTTGAGCAGATGGATTCTTTTTATGATTCATGCTCTGCAAACAACATAGAAATCATCGATGATATTAACCCTGACGATGCACTTGTACTTCCTTCAACGGAAGATGACGCAATAGATGACAGCGTTGATATTTCAATTTCTACAGAAGGAATTTCTATTGACGATCCAGTTAAAATTTATCTCAAGGAAATAGGACGAGTTCCTTTGCTTACAGCCGAGGAGGAAATTCAGCTTGCTGAACAAATGGAAAACGGCAATGAAAAGCAATCAAGTGAAGCAAAAAAACGTCTTGCTGAGGCAAATTTAAGACTTGTAGTTTCCATTGCTAAGCGATATGTCGGAAGAGGCATGAGCTTTTTAGACCTTATCCAAGAGGGTAACTTAGGTCTTATTAAAGCTGTTGAAAAATTTGATTATACTAAAGGCTTTAAGTTCTCTACCTATGCCACATGGTGGATAAGACAAGCTATCACTCGTGCTATTGCAGACCAGGCAAGAACTATAAGAATTCCTGTTCATATGGTTGAAACGATTACTAAAGTTAAGAAGGTTTCTTCTCAGCTGCTTCACCAAAACGGCCACGATCCAAGCCCTGAAGAAATTGCCAAAGAGCTTAATATGCCTGTAGACAGAGTAAGAGAAATTATGAGAATTGCTCAGGATCCTGTTTCGCTTGAAACACCTATAGGAGAAGAGGAAGATTCTCATTTGGGCGACTTTATTCCTGACGAGGACGCTCCTGCCCCGGCAGAAGCCGCATCTTTAGTCCTTTTAAAGGAACAGATCGATCAAGTTTTGTCTACTCTTACCGACAGAGAGGAAAAGGTTTTAAGGCTTCGCTTTGGACTTGTTGACGGACGTTCGAGAACACTTGAAGAAGTAGGACAAACCTTTAATGTCACGAGAGAGCGTATCAGACAAATTGAGGCAAAGGCGCTAAGAAAGCTAAGACATCCAAACCGCTCCAACAAAGTTAAGGACTTTATCGACTGATTGTAGCCGTTACATATCAGTCTTAAGGATTTAAGATAAATAATGAAAAATAACAATATCACCCATCGCTTTGATATAATGACCGAAACCGATGACATACAAATATCTAAGCCAAAAAAGCGAATGAAAAAGCTTGCCTTTTGGTGTATATTCGTATGTTTGGTTTTTATTATTTCGGATATTGTTCTACTTTTGTTTTTCGGAAAAATCTGGTTTGTCAATCCTATGAAAAAAGAGTATAAGCTCATGGGGATAAACGTCAGCTCAAAGCAGGGTAAAATTTCTTGGGACGCAGTTTCTCTTCAAAATATCGACTTTGCGTTTATTAGGGCTACCGAAGGAGAAAGCCTTAAAGATGAAAACTTTGATGAAAACTTTAAAAATGCTCTGGCGGCAGGTATTGAAGCAGCTCCGCTTCACGACTTCTCGTTTACTTCAACCGGTAAGGCTCAGGCAGAAGCTTTTATAAACACTTGCGGAGATAAAAAAGACAGACAGCTTCCGCCCGTTGTGCAAATAAGACTTTACGGCAAATTTGTTGCAGTTCCGCCTGAAAAAGATGATGTTCAGAAGGAGCTTTCAGATTTTATTGACACCGTTTATGAAAAATACGGCTTAAACCCTATAATCATGTCGGACGAAGAGATTTATACCAACTATATCGAGGGGCATTTTGATGACTCCCCAATTTGCATAAGAAGCATATATTCAAAGCCGAATGACAACGATAACTTTTTCTTTTGGCTTTTTAATCCAAAGACAAAAATCAACGGATGTGAAAAGAACAAATATATGGACAAAATTACAATTTTAAAATCCGAAAAGGAATATTACGGTTTATTTAAATAGTTTGTTAACTTACTCACGACTGCACTTTTGTGCAGTATTAAAATTATTTAAAGACCCCAAACAAAAGTTTTGGGCAAGCTTTTTTAAAAGCTTGCCGTTTCCAAAGGC
>CABUAH010000063.1 GCA_902489475.1 uncultured Oscillospiraceae bacterium
TATTGCGATAAATCGCAATTAACTTGTGATATAATAACCTTAAGAAAAATCAGCTCATCGCTGCTTTATCGTGCATTCGCACGATTTGGCTATCGCCGCACTTCAAGAACATTGAATCATCAATTTGCGGCTGTCGCAATTAAATTATAGTACATATAATAGGAACAATAGTATACATTGCGGAAAGGGTTTTACCTGTGAAAGACGATCTTTTAAAAAATAAAAAGCATATACATTTTATCGGAATAGGCGGTTCCGGAATGTATCCGCTGGCTCAAATATTACACTCAAAAGGCTATTATCTTACCGGCTCTGATAACAACGAAACCGAAACACTCGAAGCGGTAAGGAAAATGGGGATACCTGTGTTTATGGGACAGAGAGCGGAGAATATTAAGGGTGCTGATCTAATAGTTCACTCTGCTGCCATCATGAAAGATAATCCTGAGCTTATCGCCGCAAAAGAAAGTGATGCTGAAGTAATAGAGCGAAGTGAGCTGCTGGGATATGTTACAAGCTGTTATGACAATGCTGTCTGCATTAGCGGCACTCACGGAAAAACAACAACTTCTTCAATGCTCACGCAGATTTTTGTAGACTCAAATGTTGACCTGACATGTGTAATCGGTGGAAAACTTCCTGCCATAGGAGGTTCTGGAAGAGCAGGGAAAAGTGATATAATGGTATGTGAGGCTTGCGAATTTGTCGATACATTTTTAAGACTCTATCCCGACGTTGCAGTAATTTTAAATGTTGACGCCGACCACCTTGAATATTTCAAAACGATTGACAACATAAAAAAATCGTTTATAAAGTTTGCAAACAATGCTGCAAAAGCCATTATATATAACGGTGATGATGAAAATACCGTTGAGGTAGTCACAAAGGCTGACGAAAAGAAAAAAATATCCTTTGGTTTCTCGCCTGACAACGACTACTATGCAAAAATCACAGCAAAATCCGGGCTTAGAACTGATTTTGACGTGTACTATAAGGGCGAGAAGCAAAGCGAAATGACAATTTTTGTCCCGGGTGATCACAATGTTTTAAACGCTCTTGCGGCAATCGTTTCTGCAAGATACGAGGGAATCGACTATAAAGATATTAAAAACGGTCTTCACAATTTTAAAGGCGCAATAAGACGCTTTCAAAAAATTGACGAGATAAACGGAATAACAATAGTAGATGACTATGCTCACCATCCCGCTGAGCTCAGCGTTACGCTTAACGCCGCTAAAGCACTTGATTTTAAGAGAATATGGGCGGTATTCCAGCCGCTTACTTATTCGAGAACTAAAATTCTGCTTAACGACTTTAAGGACGCTTTATCAATTGTAGACATAGCTGTAATTACAGACATCATGGGAAGCCGTGAGAAAAACACAATAGGAATTTACTCAAGAGATTTAGCTCGCATTATTCCCGGCAGCGTATTCTTTGACTGTGATAACGATATTCAGGATGAACAAACCGCTCGTCGCAAACAGGAAAACTTTCAGCAAATTGTAGATTATATAACAGATAATGCAAAGCCGGGGGATTTAGTTATAACCTGCGGCTGCGGAGATGTGTATAAGCTTGCAAAAATGCTTTCCAAAAAATTAAAGGAGACATATAATGGATAAAGCTCTAAGCGAAAAGGACAGACAGGTTTTTGAATATGTAAAACAGAGAATTGAAGACGGCTATGCTCCGACCGTTCGTGAAATATGCTCGGCGCTTGGGTTCAAGTCAACTTCAACTGGATTCCGATGTATAAATTCGCTGATCGACGCAGGGCTGTTGGAAAAATCTGAAAATCAAAACCGTGCGATAAAGCTTACAGGAAAGGGCGGAACAAGAATTCCTGTCATTGGAACAGTCACAGCAGGTGTGCCGATCACAGCAATTGAAAACATAACCGACTTTATAAGCTTTAAAACCTCAAAGCATTACGACAATCCGCTTTTTGCGCTTAAGGTAAGAGGAGAAAGCATGATAAATGCCGCAATTCTTGACGGCGACACAGTAATTGTCGAACAGCAGCCCGTTGCCTCGAACGGAGATATTGTTGTTGCTTTGATTGACAATACGGACGCTACTGTAAAGACCTTTTACAAGGAGGACGGCCACTTCAGACTTCAGCCTGAAAATGACACAATGGATCCGATAATTGTAGACGAGGTAAAAATTTTAGGAAGAGTAATCGCTGTTATGCGTTATTACGAATAATACGCAAAAAAATAAACCGGAGTTTTATGCTCCGGTTTTTCTTTTACACTAATTTAATTTCTAAGCTTACTTTGCAAGTTTCATAAGCTGTGACTTCTTTCTTGCAGCCTTATTCTTGTGCATAATACCCTTTGCACAAGCCTTATCTACCTTCTTTATTGCCTCCGTTACAGCAGCAGCGTCACCCGATGCAGCCTTTTTAAGCGAAGTTTTAAGGTCAGACTTAATTGCTTTGTTTCTAAGAGTCTTTGTTTCAATAACCTTTACTCTTTTCTTAGCAGATTTAATGTTTGGCAAAATATTTCCCTCCTCATTTTACCGCGACTCTTCATCGCTATAATTCACTCATTTGCGTGAACTCTACCGCAGACTGAGAGGAAATGCGGCGGATTCATAAAACAAGTCTCAACTGGTATAATAACATAAAAGGCTGAAAAATGCAAGTCTTTTTTCAAATTTTTTTATAAGGAATGATGTATTTTGTCAATTCGTACAGATCTTGCGGTTGAGCTTACTGAAGACCCCAATATCTCGAAAGGGATTAGAACAGTCCAAAAAGAAATATCCGACCTCACCGTTACGGAAACAGAAATTCTTACAGAAGAGATTGAAAAGGAAATTTCAAAGCCAAGAGGAAAATATATAACTATTGCCTCAAAAAACACCTTTGACGTTCACAGCGATTTATTTTATGAGAGAGCGAAGTTAATTGCCAGCGAACTTTCTCCGCTTTTAAAAGGTGCAAAGAATGTTTTGGTAGCAGGCCTCGGAAACCGAGAAATCACCCCTGACAGTCTTGGTGTAATCGCTGCCGACCACATTTTTGCCACCCGTCACATTCACAGCCTTGCGCCCGACTTAATAACTGACGATATGCCAAGCGTATGCGTTTTAACTCCGAGCGTAATGGGCAAAACAGGAATTGAAACCGCTGAGTCAATCGGCGCAATAGTTAAGGAGATCTCACCCGACATAGTTATAATAATAGATTCTCTCGCCTGTGCAAAGCTTTCAAATCTCGCAAAAACTATACAGCTTTCCGATACGGGAATTTCTCCCGGAAGCGGTGTCTTAAACAAAAGAGCAGACCTTTCCTATTCCACTCTCGGAACCCGTGTTATATCTGTCGGTTCACCAACAGTTGTTGATATGCAAACGATAGCTGAAAATATTTCCGGAGATTCAGGAAGCTTTAATTATGAAAACTTTTTTGTTACGCCTAAGGATATAGACCGACTCATATCCCGAACGGCAAAGCTTATCTCCTCCGCAATAAATTTAAGCTTGTTCCCGTCATTAACACTTGAAGAAATCAACTCACTTGTAGAATAATCTATTTAATAAATTTGTAAAAGAAAAAGCAAGCGAGGTTCGCTTGCTTTTTTGTTTATAGAATCAGCAACGTGTAATCAAGAAATTATAATTACGCTTCTTTCTTTCCCGACTCTAAGAACTTGTAAACAATAGCTGCGATAGCCGCTCCTAATATAGGACCAACAATAAATACCCATACATCTGCCAAAGCGCTTGTATTTCCCGATATTGCAGAAACAATAGCCGGACCTATACTTCTCGCCGGGTTAACAGATGTTCCTGTTAATCCGATTCCAAGGATATGTACCAAGGTAAGCGTAAATCCGATAACAAGACCGCCAAATGATCCATGACCTGCTTTTTTAGAGGTAACGCCCAAAATAGTAAGAACAAAAATAAACGTCAAAACAACCTCGACCAAAATTCCTGCAGCCGCAGAGCCGTTAACTCCCACAAGACCGTTTGATCCATAGGCGCCTGTCATATCCTTAACATTTCCCAAATTAAAGATTGCTGCAAGCACGACGGAACCTGCAAAAGCACCAAGGCACTGCGAAATGATGTACCCAATTAAGTCCTTGACCGACATTCCTCCACTGCAAAAAACGCCCACGGAAACAGCAGGATTAATGTGACATCCCGAAATATTTCCAACACAATAAGCCATTCCTACAATGACAAGACCGAATGCTAAGGCAGTTAGGATATAGCCCGAACCATTTGCAGAATCACATCCTACCAGCATTGCGGTTCCGCATCCGCAAATAACTAAAATCGCCGTACCGATAAACTCAGCAATGTACTTTTTTACACTAGACATATAATTGCCTCCTTAATTTTATTATCTTAATTATATCGTACCATTTTGTTAAAGTCCATAATAAATTACAAATTTTACCTTTTACACATACCATTATTACTATTTTTGTTTATATTTAACAAAGTCAAGTTTAAATGATCAAAATAAAAGAAAACCCGTCTGCACATAAATCTGAACAGACGGGTACTTCATCATTACTCGTTATCTTCTTTTTTCTCTTCTTCCAGAAGCTCTTCCGCTTCCATCTTTTTAGCCTCGCTGCCCTCTGCCTCCTGAGCCTTTGCTTCCTCCTCGGAAATCTGTTCAACCTCAGAAATTTCCTCGTTTTCGTCATGCTCAGCACGGGTGAAGGTAACAACGTGACTTTCGTCGGACAATCTCATTAGTCTGACACCTGCAGCGTATCTTCCCATTACTCTTATATCCGCTGCACGAAGCCTTATAACAACTCCGTCTGACGAAATCATTATGATGTCGTCCTCTTCATCAACAACCTTAATTCCGCACACAGCACCTCTTGTGCTGATTTTCTTTGAATTATAATTAAGCGTTCCCATACCGCCTCTGTTTTGAACTCGGTAATCGGAAATCTCTGTTCTTCTTCCGTAGCCCTTTTCGGTAACAGTCAAAACGGTTGCATTCTCACGAATTCTTGCCATGGAAACAACGTAATCGTCACCTCTAAGTTTTATCGCACGAACACCGTGAGCCGTTCTCGACATAACTCTTGCCTGATCCTCTGAAATTCTGATAATTCTTCCGTTATGAGTTGCCACCAAAAGTTCGTCGCTGCCGCTTGTCATACGAACACCCATTATTTCGTCGCCATCGTCAATTCCAATTGCTCTAAGACCGCTCTTTCTTACATTCTTATAATCGCTTAGCCTTGTTCGCTTAATCTTACCGTTTTTGGTAACCATAACAATAAACTTGTTTTTATCGTCAAGAGTTTCCGTCTTTATCATCTGAGCTATTTTTTCACCTTCGCTAAGCGGTAAGAGATTTACTATATTCGTACCTCTTGACTGCTTTGAGCCTTCCGGAACTTCATAGCATTTAAGCTTATACATTATTCCCTTGTTAGTGATGAACAAAACATGGTCGTGAGAAGAGCAGATAAACATTTCCGAAACAAAGTCATCCTCCCTTTGCTTCATTCCTGTAACACCTCTTCCGCCCCTGTTTTGAGTTTTATAAACGGAGACAGGCATTCTCTTAATGTAGCCCTGATTTGTATAAGTAACAACGCTCTCTTCAACAGGAATAAGGTCCTCAATATCAACCTCACCGCTTACATTTTCAATCTGAGTTCTTCTTTCATCACCAAACTTCTTTTTAAGCTCTTCGGTTTCCTCTAAGATGATGTTTAAAACTCTGTTATGATCAGCAAGTATATCCTCAAGGTCAGCGATAATTGTCTTTATTTTTTCAAACTCATCAACTATCTTTTGTCTTTCCAATCCTGTGAGTTTTCCAAGCTGCATCTTAACTATCTCATCTGCTTGAACCTCTGTAAGACCCTTTGTGTGTTCGGTAAGGGCATTTCCACCGAGAAGTATAGCCATATCCTCGTCCTTGAACCGCTCGATAAGACGCTCCTTACCCTCGGCAACCGTCTTACTCGAACGAAGAATTGAAATAACCTCATCGATGTTGTCAATTGCAAGGCAATATCCCTGTAAAATATGCGCTCTTGCCTTTGCTTTTTTCAGGTCATATTCCGTTCTCTTTTCGATAACAGAAACCTGATGATTAAGATAATGCTCAAGCATCTCCTTTAGCGTCAAAACCTTAGGAACACCGTTTACAAGCGCAAGCATAATAACGCCTACTGTATCCTGAAGCTGGGTATAAGAGAAAAGCTTGTTTAAAACAACCTGAGCAATAGCGTCCTTTTTAAGCTCGACAACTATTCTCATTCCCTTTCTGTCCGACTCATCTCTTATATAGTGAATTCCGTCTATTCTCTTATACTTAACAAGGTTTGCAATATTTTCAACTAACCTTGCTTTATTTACCATATATGGGATTTCGGTAATAACGATAGCTTCTCTGCCTTTGATTTGCTCAATAGAAGTTTTTCCTCTGAGTATAATCTTACCTCTTCCGGTAGCATATGCCGCTCTTATTCCGCTTCTTCCCATTATTATTCCGCCTGTCGGGAAGTCAGGTCCTTTTATACTCTCCATTATTTCATCAAGAGTACAATCCGGATTTTCAACAAGCGTCTTTAATGCGTCAACAACCTCGCAAAGATTGTGCGGAGGAATATTTGTTGCCATACCGACAGCAATTCCCGTTGCACCGTTTACGAGCATATTAGGAAATCTCGACGGTAAAACAACAGGTTCTTTAAGTCTGTCGTCATAGTTAGACATATACGGAATGGTTTCCTTATCAATGTCTGTAAGCATGGACAAGGCGAGCTTCGCCATCTTGGCTTCAGTATAACGGTAAGCAGCCGGAGGGTCGCCGTCAACAGAACCAAAGTTTCCGTGTCCGTCAATAAGCGGATACCGAAGTGAAAAGCTTTGCGCTAAACGAACAAGTGCATCATATACCGAAGCATCACCGTGAGGATGATATCTTCCCAAAACAGCTCCTACCGTGTCGGCGCACTTTCTGTACGGCTTCTCCGGAGTAAGGTTGTTTTCATACATCGTATAAAGTATTCTTCTGTGAACGGGTTTAAGTCCGTCACGAACATCCGGCAGCGCACGGGAAACAATAACCGCCATAGAATACTGAATAAACGAGGTTTGCATCTCATTCTCAATATCTCTAACTATTATTTTTTCATTTTGTCCAAATGCGGGTGTCTGATTTTCATCATTTGCCACAAAATCACTCTCTTTTCTTTAATCGTTAATTACTTGTGTTTCTTTTCTGTCTCGAAGTCGTCACCGAGCTTATTTTTAAATGTACTTCTGATTATACTTAACTGATAATCCTCCATGCATCTCTTAGGTAAGACGTATATCGATTCTTTCTTTAAAAACAAAACAAACATATGCCGTTTTTCTAAAACCTTAAGTCCGATATCATCAAAATTTACAAATCTCGGCGGAATTTTTATTTCATTTCCGTCCTCATCATATCTCTCATCCTCAGGAAGAACCGTTTCGATAGAAAATTTATAATCATAAAGCTTAAAAATATATCTGTCGTCCTCAATAGGCTTTAACGATTCCATTAAGGTTCTTTTTATTTTGATAGGATTATACCAGAAAATAAATATTGCCGCTAAGCATATTACCATGCCTAACCAGTATATAGCATTACTCGGAGCATAAATAAGCCTTATTAAAAATATAACTGCTATTAGAGCAAAGACTATAGTTTTAATGATATTTTGCTTATAAACATATCTTTTCTGAAAAGCCGTAAAAGCTTCTCCTTCTTCTGTGTTTTTAACATCATACTCAACAATAGCAAGTGCGTGTTCCTCACGGTCGAGCATTTCCTTAGCTTCGTTTTCAATGTCCATCATTTCTTTAGAAATCTTTTTAATGTTATCTTTCATAAAATAAAACCTTTTTAAATTTAAATTGTTTGTTGCTGACTGCTAAATATCGAGGTCCTTTGCATACTGAGCATTTCTTTCGATAAATTCTTTTCTCGGCGCTACATTATCTCCCATTAAGATAGTGAATGTTTCATCAGCCTTAGCTGCATCCTCGAGAGTTATTTTTATCATCGTTCTCCTCTCAGGATCCATGGTTGTTTCCCAAAGCTGTTCAGGATCCATCTCTCCTAAACCTTTATATCGCTGAACTTCAACTTTAAGGTTGTTTTCCCCCGAAAGCTCATTGATATAAGAATCTCTTTCCTCATCGGAAAAAGCATATCTTACCTGCTTTCCTCTGTAAACCTTAAAGAGCGGAGGCTGCGCAATATAAATATGACCTTCTTTTATAAGCTGAGGCATATATCTGAAGAAAAATGTAAGCAGAAGGGTTCTTATGTGGGAACCGTCAACGTCGGCATCCGCCATTATTATAATTTTTCCGTATCTAAGCCTTGTTATGTCAAAATCTTCTCCGATGCTCGTTCCAAGAGCTGTTACAACAGGCATAAGCTTTTCGTTTCCGTAAACCTTGTCTATTCTCGCTTTTTCAACGTTAAGCATCTTTCCCCAAAGAGGTAATATTGCCTGATAGCGTCTATCTCGTCCCTCTTTAGCCGAGCCTCCCGCAGAATCTCCCTCGACAATATATATCTCTGTATTCTCAATTCCCGATTCGCTGCAATCCGCAAGCTTTCCCGGAAGCTGCGCTGACTCAAGGGCAGATTTTCTCTTTGTAAGATCTCTTGCCCTTTTAGCAGCCTCTCTTGCCTTTTGAGCAATCAAAGCTTTATCGAAAATGAGTCTTGCAACAGTAGGATTTTCCTCAAGATAGTTCATAAACTTTTCGGTAACTATCTTATCGACCAACGGTCTAACTTCAGGATTTCCTAGTCTACCCTTAGTTTGTCCTTCAAACTCACAGTTTGTAAGCTTAACGGATATAATAGCAGTTAAGCCCTCTCTTACATCCTCACCGCTGAAAACTGTTCCGTCCTTTAAAAGACCAAACTTTTTACCGTAATTATTTAAAACCTTTTTAACAGCATTTTTATATCCGTCCTCATGCGAACCGCCGTCGGTAGTGTGAATATTATTTGCAAAGGACATTATTGTTTCTTTGTCGTCGGTATTATACTGAAAGGCTACTTCAGCATAGCTGTCACCGTCCGAACCGTTAAAATAAATTACATCCGGAAATAACGCACTTTGTCCACGAACATTATGAATATGCTCAACAAACTGTCTTATGCCGCCCTCATAATGAAGCGTTTCAGACTGTATATTATTTTCATCACGCAAATCCGAAAAAACAATCTTTACTCCTGCGTTTAAAAAGGCTTGCTCTCTTAATCTTCTGAGCAAAATATCATATTTATAGACAGTTGTCGTTTCAAAAATGAGCGGATCTGCTTTAAATTTTATCGTTGAACCAGACCTATCAGTCTTTCCGATAATTTTAATTTCTTCTTTGTAATTTCCTCTGTCGAAGCGTTGAAAATGAATATTTTCTCCGTCATAAACAGTAAGCTCAAGCCACTCCGAAAGAGCGTTTACAACGCTCGCTCCTACTCCGTGAAGTCCACCGGCAACCTTATATCCGCCGCCGCCGAATTTTCCTCCTGCGTGCAAAACCGTAAATACTACTGTTGCCGCAGATATTTTTTCCTTAGGGTGGATTCCAGTTGGAATACCACGTCCGTTATCTGATACCTCAATAATATCTCCCGGCAAAATATTTACTTTTATCTCACTGCAATATCCTGCAAGTGCTTCATCAATTGCGTTGTCTACTATTTCATAAACAAGATGATGAAGTCCTTTTTCACCCGTTGATCCAATATACATTCCCGGTCTTTTTCTTACCGCTTCAAGTCCTTCTAAAACCTGAATTTGATTTTCGTCATATTTATTAGACTCATCAATTTTAGAAATATCTTCGATATTTACTTCTATGTTTTCGTCCAAAAGTCTGCCCATCCTTTCTTTTTTTAATTGACCTTTTTTTAAATGACCTGCTCTATTCTATAGTTCAGTAATCTAAGTTTTAATTATCTTACCAACTTCGTTTTTTAACTGCTCTGATTTTTATCTGACCTACTCTGTTTCATAGTTCAGTAACTTAATTTTTAACTCTTTTATCAAGTTTGTTTTTAACTGACCTACTCTATT
>CABUAH010000064.1 GCA_902489475.1 uncultured Oscillospiraceae bacterium
CTATATTTTTTTATAAGTTTTCAAGTTCGGATTATGAGATTTCAATTAATGAAATATAAAATCCAACGACTATAATGGCTTACAGTTCACATGTTCAATGCTCAGACAGCTTGAATCTGCGGCATATTTGGGAGATATAAAGATAAATTCTTTTATAACAAATAAAGAAATGTATTTCCCATTTTTCACACAAACACTTAATAATCCATGTTTTTTACAGCAAATATTTAATTCTCATAACGAATTTGTTCAGTTTTAATAAGCGGATAATGTATTAAATTCTCACCGTCAATGTTTTCTTTGTTCATATCAATTGCTGTAATTTGATGATTTTCATAGGT
The DNA here is from genome assembly GCA_902489475.1 of uncultured Oscillospiraceae bacterium. Taxonomy (GTDB): domain Bacteria; phylum Bacillota; class Clostridia; order Oscillospirales; family Ruminococcaceae; genus UMGS1601. Next base: position 342 of record CABUAH010000064.1, read on the forward strand.
CGTGTAATAATAAATCCCCTTATCAGTATTACAGCAGGACATATAAAATGATATTTCATATTTTCCTGTGTCAACCTCACAACAACCACGTTGCTGATTTACAGAACCCAGTATATGAAAAAACTGGTTCACGCTTTCAGATTCCGATTCACCGGAGAACGAATTTAATTTTACAAATGCTGCTCTTACAAACCTAGATTGTGAGGATAAATCTCCCGGAAGTCCTAATGCTCCCATTCCAAAACTGTAAGCATTAAGCTTAAGTTTGTCGGAGAAATTATTTTTGGGATTGCGGACTGATAAATTCATATAATTATTCAAATTAAACATCTGTTCATCAAAAGGTGGGTTATTGGTCAGAATCCCAATGGAGTTATCGTATATTTTAATGCCGTCTTTTACCGATTCTACAGTGATTGACTGAATTTTGTCAGAGATCATCCAATGAAGCTTTGCTACCGGCATACTTTCATTAAAAGGAGTGCCTGTTATGTTTATTCTTTCAAGCATAGATTTAGCCGATTCAACAGAATCACATTGACAAAGAATCCAATTTATAAACTCGTACTGTGCAATATTTTCCTTGTTGCTCATATTTTCTCTGTAATATGCATTACCTACAAAATTAAGTGCTGCCATAGCAAGTCCTTTTTCGTTAACAGCATCGTAATATAGTGGATAGTAATCGGAAATATGTGCCATACCAATCATTGCATAATGTTTATTTACAGTATTCTTGTTCAGAAATTTAAAAGGATAATTTCGTGGAGTAATTGTCACTTCTTCGCCATATGAAGCAGCAATATCAAGAGTTCTTCCAAAATAAAAGTCATTAGTTTTGTAAGCCACAGCTGTACACATAATATCACCTTGATTTTATAGATTTATATTTACCATAATTTTATTGTGCAAGGCACAATGAGCGACAGTGCCGCAAATTAATGATACAATCCTCTTAAGGGTAGGCGGCAGCCAAAGCATGCGAATGCACGGATAAATCAGCAAAAGCCGATTTTCATAAGGTTATTATGCCTCAATAATCGCAGTAAAATCAAAAGCTGCTTGATTTTTCAACACAACTATATTGACAAATATAAAAACGGGTGATATAATAACCTATAAAATATATAGGTAATTAGGAGAATGTATTGTGAAAACATATGAAACACTGACTGATTTAATTGGTTCTACACCACTTGTTAAACTTAAAAATTATGTAAAGTTAAATGGATTGGAAGCAGATATATACGGAAAGCTTGAATATTTTAATCCTGCCGGAAGTGCAAAGGATAGAATTGCAAAGGCTATGATTGATGATGCTGAAGCAAGGGGAGCTTTAAAGCCCGGGGCGGTGATTATTGAGCCTACAAGCGGTAACACAGGAATAGGTCTTGCAGCCGTAGCGGCAGTTAGGGGATATAAAATAATTCTGACGATGCCTGAAACAATGAGCGTAGAGCGTCGAAATCTTTTGAAAGCATACGGAGCTGAGATTGTATTAACCGATGGGTCAAGGGGCATGAAAGGTGCGATTGAAAAGGCTGATGAGCTTGCAAAAGAAATCCCCGGAAGCTTTATTCCGAGCCAGTTTGATAACCCTGCTAATCCCGCTATTCACCGTGCAACCACAGGGCCGGAGATTTGGGATGATACAGACGGTAAGGTAGATATCTTTGTTGCAGGTGTCGGAACAGGCGGAACTATTTCAGGAGTCGGCGAGTATTTAAAGAGCAAAAATCCAAATGTTAAGATTGTCGCTGTAGAGCCGGCAGGTTCTCCAGTGCTTTCAAAAGGAACTCCCGGACCGCATAAGCTTCAGGGAATAGGTGCAGGGTTTGTACCTAAAACGCTTAATACAGAAATTTATGATGAAATTATAACTGTTGAAAACGAAGAGGCATTTACCGCAGGACGAACACTTGCACAAAAGGAAGGACTTTTTGTAGGAATAACCTCCGGTGCGGCAGTATTTGCGGCATCTGTTTTGGCAAGACGTCCTGAAAACAAGGGCAAAATGATTGTAGCTTTTTTACCTGACACAGGTGAGCGTTACTTGTCGACGCCTATGTTTTTAGATTGATATTTAATTTATATATTAGCTAACCCTGCGGTTTAATCTCTGCAGGGTTTTGTATGTTAAAGTATGTGTTTTCCTTGCAATCTATAATACATTGTGATAAAATAAAAAATATAGTCAAAGAAAAGGGGATAGTGTAATTTTGAAGACGAGAAATCCAACGCTTGATCTTATAAGAGTTCTTGCAGGTCTGTTTGTGTGTGGAGTGCATTTTTTTCTATACACAGGGTTTTATTCTGAAAAAATAACTGACGGAAGTATGTATCTTCCCGTATTGATTCGTATTTTTATGGCAATGTGCGTTCCCATGTTTTTGGTTCTTTCGGGATACCTCATGAACGGCAAAACGCCGTGTAAATCTTACTATCGGGGAATTGTAAAAACACTTGTAGTATATGTTTTAGCGGGAATTTGCTGTCTTTTATATGAAGCTTTTTGCCTCAATTCACAGGTTACGCTATTTGAGGGATTCTTGAGAATATTCAACTTTTCCGCTGCAAAATACGCTTGGTATGTAGAGATGTACATAGGGCTGTTTTTACTTATTCCATTTCTTAATATGGGATACCATGCCTTGAAATCACGCAAGAAAAAGCTCGCACTTGTTATAACTCTTTGTATTTTGACATCACTGCCATCTCTTGTAAATGTGTTTAATTTTACACTTGACGGCTGGTGGCAAAATCCTGTTTTGTCTAAGGAATATCAAGCGATAGTTCCTGATTACTGGGTATCACTTTACCCTATGACATATTATTTTATCGGAGCATATTTAAAAGAATATCCTCCCAAATTATCAAAAACAAAGCTGTTTGTGCTTTTAATAATATCTCTAAACTTGTTTACTGTATACAACATTTACCGTTCTTGGGGAAGTAGCATTACGAGTGGTCCGTGGACAAACTGGTGCAGCTTTGAGCAGGTTATTGACGTAACCTTGCTGTTTGCGCTTTTGCTTAAGGTAAAGCTTGATAAAGCACCGAAATCTGTAAAGTATGTACTTGCCAAGCTTTCCGATTTAACGCTTGGAACATATCTTATCTCGTATTTATTTGACCGAATAATATACTACGATTATTTAGGAAAATGGTTTCATAACTTTTTTGATAAGTTTAAGTACTATCCTTTTATTGTTCTTACGGTTTACATTTTATCGGCTCTTGCTTCCTTTGTACTTAATTTGGTTTCAAAGCCGATCATTAAGTTCATTTTCTTTACAAGTAAAAAGACAGGGGAGTTTATTAAAAAGCACAAAAGAGAATGCAATGACACTTCAAAAGAGGAAAAATTTGAGGTTGTGGACTTTGGCAGTATGATAAAAAAATAAGCATTTAAAAACCGGCAGAAATTTGAATTTCTGCCGGTTTTTTATATAAGTTTATTTATTTGTTTAGAAGAGCATGGATTTTTTTAGCCGGATCAATTACTTTTTCAATAGACATATCATGATTAAGAGCCGCAATAAAATATGCGATATACTTTGAAACATCAACTTCGTTAAACCATTCTCTTTGTAAAAGCTGAGGTGTTCGATAAGTGAGGTTTGTACCGAATACACCGTCAATGATTCCTTCTTCGTAAGCTTTGTCGAATGTTTCAAGTCCGTTTGTAAATATAGCATATGTAGCGTATGCGTAAATCTTTCTTGCGTTACGCTTTTTAAGTTCATGCGCAATGTCAAGAACTGATTCACCGGAAGAAATAATATCGTCAGCAATAAAAATATCCTTGCCTGCAACATCATTTCCCATATACTCATGAGCAACTATCGGGTTTCTTCCGTTTACAATGATCGAGTAGTCACGTCTTTTGTAGAACATTCCAAGGTCAACACCTAAAACAGATGCGTAATACATATTTCTGTTAATTGCACCTTCGTCAGGAGAAACGACCATAAAATGATCCTTATCAATTGTTAAGTCATTTAAATTCTTAAACATAGCCTTTAAAGCTTGGTAAGAAGGAATAACATTGTCAAAACCCATAAGCGGAACAGCATTCATTACTCTCGGATCGTGAGCGTCAAAGGTGAGAATGTTAGAAACACCCATAGCTTCAAGCTCCTGTAAAGCAACAGCACAGTCGAGTGACTCACGATAGCTTCTTTTGTGCTGGCGTCCTCCGTAAAGAATAGGCATTATGACGTTAATTCTGTGAGCTTTTCCGCCGGCAGCTTGAATTATTCTTTTAAGGTCCTCAAAGTGGTCATCAGGCGACATAGAATTGATGTTATCAAAGAGCTTGTATTTACAACTGTAGTTTCCAACGTCAATAAGGATGAATAGATCCTTTCCTCTGACAGTTTGACGGATAATACCTTTTCCGTCGCCGGAAGCGAATCTCGGACATGAAACATCTATCATGTAGTTATTTTCACCAAGTCCTGATTCTTTAGCCCAGTTTGTAAGATAATTGCTGATTTTTTTGCCTGTTTCCCTAAAAGAATCCATTGCAATGATTCCAAGAGGAGCAACCTGCGTCTGTTTGTCAAACAAAGTAGTGTTTTCCATTATATTACCTCACTTTAATGTATTTTGATAAGGGTAGAACCCTCCAAATTCAACTAAAACAACACTTATTTGCTGTTAAAAAATATCTTGCTTTTTCTTTTTTGAGCGGCGAATATCAATAAAAATAATAATAGCCACGGCCACAACTAAAAGAATGGGAACAAGCCAAGCGGATTTGGATTTTTCAATTTTGATCTGATTCCAAAGCTCTTGAACATAATCGTTTGTTTCTTTTGAAAGATTGACAAATACTTCTGTTTTATTGCTTAAATAATCGTTATCAGGGCATCTAAGCTTGTTGTTTTTTGTATCTTCGTCCAAAAGGGCGGAAACTTCATCGTGTACAGATGTATAACATAAATAATCCGTATTTGTATAGGCGATTTGAGTTTCGTTCATGAAGTTGATATACATTTCGGCAGCTTCTTTGTTTTGAGCGCCTTTTGGAATGCAAAAAGCGTCAACAAAGCGATTTGTACCTTCTTCGGGGATACAGTAATCGAGGTCGGGATTGTCGTCAATCATCGTCTGAACATCGCCTGCATAGTAAGGAGCAATTGCAGCAGAACCGCCCTCCATTTTATCAAAAATCTCGTCCATTACATATGCTTGTACATATTTCTTCTGTTCTTTAAGAATTTGAGCTGCCTCGTCAAGCTCATTTTTGTCTTGGGTGTTTTGTGAGTATCCGAGATATGTGAGCGCAATTCCGAAAGCGTCACGAGGATTGTTAAACATTAAAATCTGACCGGAATATCTTGAATTCCACAAGTCTTTATATCCGGTTATTTCGTCGTCAATCATCGTCTTGTTGTATACAATTGCAACGATTCCCATTGTATAAGGAACTGAGTATAAGTTACCGGGATCGTAATCGGGGTTCACAAGAGATTTGTTTATGTGCTTAAAGTTAGGAATATTGTCAAAGTTTATTTTATCAAGTATATCCTCTTCAATCATTCTGGAAATCATATAGTCGCTCGGGACTATAATATCGTAGTTTGCTCCGCCGCTTTTAATTTTTGAATAAAGCTCTTCGTTTGAAGCAAATGTTTTATAATTGACAGTAATTCCCGTAAGTTTTTCAAACTCTTTATTGACATCCATATAATCTTCCTGTTCAACCGCCATGTACTCGCCCCAGTTGCAGACGTTAAGTGTTATATTTTTGTCTTTGAGTCTAGTATAATCATAATCGCTGAGAGCGTTTTTGTCAAGTGTCATTAAGTTTGTAAGAGATGAATTGCTGTGTGAGGTTTCTTTTGTAGAAGACTCAGAATCAGTGGTATCTGTGTCGCTGTTTTCGGCACAGCCACTTAAAATCACAGCTAGGCAGACAGCCAGTGTCGATAATACTTTTTTCATTTATCTACCTCCTTTTTAGTTGTTTGAAATATCTTTTGTGTTTATATATGCTAACACATTTAATTGATAAAAAATCATTACATATTTTAAGTTAAATAGACGGCATAACTCTTCCGCCTGCAACAGGAATAAAAGCACCCGTGATAAAGGAAGCAAGATCGGATAATAAGAAAGCCGCAGCATTTGCAATATCCTGATCACAACCTCGTCTGCGCAGCGGAACTTGTGAAGTATACCCCTCGGATTCACATATCCCACTTTGGCGTTCTTTATCAGTAATAACCCAGCCCGGAGCGATCTGATTAATAGTAATGTTGTCAGGACCGACTTCTTTTGCAAGTACACGGACGATTCCGTCAAGTCCACGCTTTCCGGCAGCATATGCTGAAAAAGTAGGGAGAGCTTCGATTGAACATTCTGTGTTAATTGCCACAATTCGCCCATAGTGATTTTGCTGCATATGCGGAATAAACGCCTTTGCAAGATAAACCATCTGCATAACACAGCTTTCAAACTGACTGTAATAGTCCTTAATGTCCTGATCGAGCAGCTGCTTAAACTGATATTGAATCACAGCGTTTGCAACGATTAAATCTGGGAAACCGAAGTCCTCCGCCATTTCGTCACGCATTTTAAAAACTTGAGATTCATCGGTAATATCTGCTTTAAACGCTTTTGCCTTACAGCCTTTAGCAAGCAGCTCGCTTATCAAAGCGTCCGCACTCATCTTATCCGAATGATAATGTACAGCAACATTAGCACCGCATTCTGAAAGCGTTTTGGCAATCGTTCTTCCGATACCGCCGCTTGCGCCGGTTATAAGTGCATTTTTCCCTTTAAGATTTATTTCCATATTAAATCCTCCGACTCGTGAGAAGGCTATATTAGTAGTTTTTGACCGGATTAGCGTCTTCTCTTGCTTTTCTCAAAGTACGGTTTTCAAAGTAATTTTTAATAATTAATATTGCAATAATTACGACGAATATAATTGTTGAAACAGCATTGATTTCAGGGGAAACCTTCCTCCTTGTCATCGAGTAAATTGTGATAGGAAGAGTTTCTACGGAAGTGCCGCTTGTAAAATAGCTTATAACGAAATCGTCAATAGAATATGTTATAGACATTAAAAATCCCGAAAAAACTCCCGGCATAATTTCAGGTATTACGACCTTGAAAAATGCCTGACGTTCACTGCATCCGAGATCTCTTGCTGCCTCGACAAGACTTGGATTCATCTGCCTTAGCTTCGGCAAAACATTGTAAATAACATACGGCACATCAAAAGCTATATGAGATAAAATAAGTGTGACAAATCCAAACTGAAAGCCGATTATTGATGACATTCCCTTAAATAAAAGCATAAGCGAAACACCCATTATTATCTCAGGGTTCACAACGGGAATATAAGTTATGTTCATAACGGTGGTCTTAGAAACTTTTTTCATGTTGTTTATGCCGATCGCAGCGGCAGTACCCAAAATTGTAGCAAGTGCAGCAGCTGCCAATGCAATAAGAATTGTGTTCAAAAGGCTTGTTAAAATTGTTTCGTTTTGAAATAGCTTTGAATACCATTTAAGGCTGAAGCCTGTAAAATTAGCTCTGGATTTTGACTCGTTAAATGAGAATACAATAAGAACAAATATGGGAATATATAAAAACAGCAGTACGATATAAAGAAAAATTTTTGATAATAATTTGTTTTTTGTCATTATACCATTGCCTCCTCGCCGCTTGTTTGATTAAATATGCTCATAATAAGTAAAACCAAAACTATTAAAACCAATGCCATGGCAGAGCCAAGATGCGGGTTATAGGAGTTGCCTAAAAACTGTGCTTCGATAATATCTCCGATGAGATCGTTTGTTCCGCCGCCCAGCATTCTTGAAATAATAAAAGTTGATACGCTCGGTACAAACACAGCGATAATTCCGGTTGTAATACCGGGCATAGAAAGCGGAATTGTTATTCTTCTCAAAACATTTAAGCCGGAACATCCGAGATCCTGCGCTGCCTCTACAACGCTTTCATCTATTTTAGTCATAACCGAATAAATAGGAAGAATCATAAACGGAAGATAATTATAAACCATTCCGAGAACTACAGCGCCGGAGTTGTTCATAAGATTTAGAGGACCTATTCCGAAAATGCCTAAAAATCTGTTGATAAGACCGTTTTCCTCTAAAATTGTCATCCAAGCGTAGGTCCTTAAAAGAAAGTTTATCCACATAGGAAGTAAAACTATCATAAGCATCGTGGATTGCTTTATTTTAGGCACTCTCGAAATAAAAAGCGCAACAGGAAAACCTACTGCAAGACAAATTACAGTAGCTATTACCGCAAATCCTACCGAGCGAAATAAAACGGAGAGATAGTCGTTTATTGCTGTTAAGTTTGAAAGAGTGAATTCGTTATTCTCTGTTGTAAAAGCAAAAAAGACAACGAGTCCCAAAGGAACGATCGTAAAAATACACATCCAGATTATATACGGAAGGGCAATAAGCTTAGATTTCATAAGTTTAGTCCTCCTTCATCTTATGCATGATATGAATGTCAAACGGCTCAATATTCATATCAATTATGTCCCCGACATTCTCACAAATCGTAGAGTGTATCTTCCACTTGAATCCGGCTGCGTCCACAACCATTTCATAATGGACACCTTTGAATATTACGCTCTCGACAACACCCGTGAGCATTCCGTCGCCTTGTTTTACTATTTTAATATCCTCCGGACGGACTACAACATCAACAAGCTCGTCGGTATTAAAGCCCTCGTCAACACAGACAAATTCGTTGCCTGCAAACTCAACAAGACGATCCTTGTGCATTATGCCGTCCAGTATGTTGCTTTCACCGATAAAGTCTGCAACAAATGCGTTTATCGGTTCGTTATATATATCAACGGGAGTGCCTATCTGCTGAATGTTTCCGTCTTTCATGACGATTACAGTGTCAGACATGGTAAGCGCTTCCTCTTGGTCATGAGTTACATAAATAAACGTAATTTCTAAGTTTTGCTGAATCTTTTTCAGTTCGATCTGCATTTCTTTTCTAAGCTTTAAGTCAAGAGCTCCGAGCGGTTCATCAAGGAGCAAAACCTTAGGTCGGTTTACCAAAGCTCTGGCAATGGCGACACGCTGCTGCTGACCGCCTGAAAGACGGTTTACAGATCTCTTTTCAAATCCCACAAGATTTACAAGCTCAAGCATTTCAAGCACTCTCGAGCGAATTTCTTTTTCGGGAAGTTTTTTAAGCTTAAGCCCGAAAGCTACGTTTTCGTATACATTTAAATGCGGAAATAAAGCGTATTTCTGAAAGACTGTATTAACCTGTCTTTTGTGAGGAGGAAGTTTTGAAATTTCCTTACCACCGAAATAAAGCTCTCCGCTTTTCATGTTGGCAAAGCCTCCGATTATACGAAGTGTCGTGGTTTTACCGCAGCCTGAAGGTCCGAGCAGTGTTACAAACTGCTTGTCTACGATGTCGAGATTGATTCCTCCAAGCACCTCAACGCCGTCGTATTCAACTACAGCGTTTCGCAGACTTATTATTGTGTTTTTCAATTTAGCTATCAGCTCCTTATTTTACTTAGGCATATGCCCAGATACCGATTTGGCAAAAAATCACCAATATGTATTATAAATTATTTTTGGGTTAAATACAATAGTTTCGGCATCTTTTTTTGAGATTAATACTCTTTAGTAAAAGAGCTGAATTTAAAAATAGTAAAATCTAAATTGCAATATCAAATAGGACATTATTGAAAATAAAATCAGCGCAGTGGTA
>CABUAH010000065.1 GCA_902489475.1 uncultured Oscillospiraceae bacterium
CAGACGGCGAAATTCTTTTATCAAAGCGCTTTTCAAGGGGTGAATTTTAAAACAGTCCGGTGGACTGTTTTAAAAGAGGGGAAGCTTTGCAAGTGAAAGCGTCCCCTTTTTAAACTTACAACAAGATTTTCCTACAGACTGTGAAAGCCTTTAGTTTATACCCTCTAAATTAAAATCAGGGGTGTAGACATTATTTGCGGATTCACGCATTTGCGAAAAGCCATTTAAGCCAAGCTCGTCGGCATAGGATAAAACCTTTTTGTATTCATATGTTGAAACTCTCCTGTCAAGCTCTGTTCCCTTAACACGATTGTTTGGCGTGTACTGATTCATTATGCTTACTAAAAAATCTCCCGAAATGTTTTGAGAGATCCATTTTAAAATTTTAATGCTGTCCTTGTAGCAGCTGGGCAGAATAAGATGACGAATAATGAGTCCTTTTTTCAAAAGTCCATTATCGTTATAAATTAAATCACCGACCTGCCGTTTCATTTCTAAAATTGCTTGATTAGCAAATTCAAAATAATTTTCTGCCGCAGAATACTTTTTCGATAAAACAGAAGAACAGTACTTTAGATCGGGAAGATAAATGTCTATATATCCGTCCCAAAGCTTTAGCGTTTCCATCTTTTCATAACCTGACGAATTAAATACTATAGGTATTTTAAGCTTTGGCTTTGCAATATCAAGAGCCTTTAATATTGGAAAACTAAAGTGCGACGGTGTAACAAGATTTATATTGTGCGCACCTTTTTGCTCAAGGCTTAGAAAAACATCTGAAAGCTGCTCAGGTGTTATTTGTTTTCCAAAGCGGTCATGAGAAATAACTTCATTTTGGCAAAATACACAAGATAGATTACAGCCTGAAAAGAACACAGTTCCGCTGCCAATGCTTCCGCTTATAGGCGGTTCTTCGTATTTGTGAAGATATGCCTTTGCAGCGGTAATGTTTTCACCCATTTTGCAAAAGCCTAAAGATGTGTTTCTGTCAACATTGCATTCCCTCGGACAGAGCGAACAAATCAATTCTTTTCACTCCTAAACGAAGCAACAGGAAGCCCGTTCTTTCCAAAAAGATTGACATCTGCGTAGTTCACCCATTGATAACGAACGGCACATACCCTTTTATCGCAGGTGATTATTATTTTGTCACCGTCTATTTCTGCATTTGCAGGCTCGTAATCCTTTCCATTATATGATATTTCAAAGCCGATTGGCTTATCTCCGAATTTTAAAACAAGCCCTCCGCCTGTGTTTTTAAAGCACACAATAACTTTGTCACCATCACATGAGAATCTGTCAAACTCAGGTGCGTCAGCTTCGCATTTAATGCCGTACACCTTATCAAGCGCCAGATATGCAAGCCTTTGTCCTACAGGAAGCTTATCTGTAGGATGAATGTTGTCGAGTTCTCCGCAGTCAAGTGCAATTGCCGTGTATACATTTTTGTTTTTCTTAGCGGCATTTTGCTGAGCTTCTCTTACAACAGGCCATGTTTTATCGTCCGGGGCATTTGTATATCCCATCATAGGAAGCGATACGCATATGAAAGGAAGCTCTTTATCTTCAAAATAGCCTCTCCATGCGTTTATAAGGACGTTAAAAACTGCATCATACCGTTCGCAAACCGAGGTATCCTCTTCACCCTGATAATAGATTATTCCTCTTAATGCTATCGGAGCGATACGTGACAGCATAATATCGTAAAGACCGCTTAGACGAAACGGATTAGTTAGTCCCATAGGCCCCGGCCAGCGGTTTTCTCCCGCATAGTTTAAAGCTTCTTCCCAAGAACCTTTTGGATTTTCAGCATAAAATTCTCCGAGCTTTTTGTTCCACTCAGCGTGATAAACCTTATACTCCTCGTAATCACTCATCTGCTGTTCGGGAGTTTTATCTCCGACCTTTTGGTCGTAGTCTTTAACGTAAAGGGCTGTGATTTCATTTTGTTCAAGCGTTTTGCGGTCAACCCAAACGCTTGCGGAGGTTCCGCCCAAATTGCATCCGATTATTCCGATGACAAGGTCAAGCTCATCTTCAAGCATCTTTGCGAAATGGAATGCAACAGCGCTCCATTCTTTAGCCTTTTCATAAGAACCGAATGTCCATTCGCTCACAGCTTCAGCCTTGTAGAATTCATCGTTTTTATATTCCATTCTCGGAACATTGTAATAACGGATGCGGCTTTGCTTTGCATCGGCAAGATATTTTTCCGAGTCCTTTGCCGACGACAGTGCAAGCTCCATATTCGACTGCCCTCCGGCAAGCCAAACCTCGCCGACAGCGATATTCTTTCTTGTAATTGTTTCAAGTCCGTTAGTAACATAAAGCTCTACTCCGGTCTTTTTAGCAATCGGAGGAAAGTAAGCGATAAATCTATTGCCGGTTACATGGGCGGTTTTTGATATTCCGTCTAATGTAACATGAATTTCATCATCACTTTTACAGCTTCCGAAAATTCGTATTTCCTTATCTCTTTGTAAAACCATATTGTCTTTAAATACAGCAGCAAGTTTCATGATAGTTTCGCTCCTTAATTTATCTTCTTGCGTTAGCAAGCATAAGCTTAATTCTGTTTTCTTGGTTTACTTTTGTAGCGCCCGGGTCATAGTCGATAGCTACAATATTTGCATTTGGATAAGCCTGTTTTATTGTTCTGCTCATTCCCTTGGCAACAATGTGGTTCGGGAGACATCCAAACGGCTGGGTACAAATAATGTTTTCCGTTCCCGTTTCGGCAAGTGCCGCCATTTCAGCGGTTATAAGCCAGCCTTCGCCCATTTTAACACCTTGGTTTATATACTTGTCGGCATACTTTCTAAGCTCTTCAAAGTCGTGAGGAGGGAAAAATTCGCCGTGTTCTTCGATCACTTTTATTTGCTGCTTCTGGAACTTGTAAAGAACGTCATATCCAATGTCGAACATAAGTGTTCTCGCTGTAAAGGTGTCATATAAACGCTTGTCGTTAATTGAATCGGAAGCACAGTATAAAACGAAATCCAAAAGTCCCGGAACATACGGCTCACAGTTTTCTGAAATCAAAAACTCGTTAAGGTTATTGTTTGCAAGAGGGGAGTATTTAACATAAATCTCTCCTACGATTCCGACTCTCGGCTTTTTGTCTTTAGTTCTCGGTATTGCTTTAAATCCGTCGAGGATCTGTCTGTAGATCTTCTTTGTATTAAAATACTTGTTGTGCTTTAGCATATATGAAAGCTTATCCTGCCAAAACGTCAAAACATTGTCAGTGTTGCCTTTGTTTATCTCATAAGGGCGGCATTGATTGTAAAGAAGCATTAAAAGATCTCCGTACATTACTGCATAAATAAGCTTAAGAGCAATGTTTGGTGTTATTTTAAATGATGACTGCTTTTCAAGTCCCGAAAAGTTGAGGGAAATAACAGGCACCTGAGGGAAATCAGCCGCCAGCGCTTTCCTTAAAAGGTGGATATAGTTGGACGCTCTGCATCCGCCGCCCGTTTGAGTAATCATAAGAGCGGTTTTGTTTACATCGTATCTTCCGCTTTTAAGCGCTTCCATAAACTGCCCTATTACTAAAAGTGCAGGGTAACAAGTATCGTTATGAACATTTTTTAATCCCTCGTCAATAACGCTTCTTGTAGAGGTTTGCAAAAGCTCAAGCTTATATCCGTATTCCTCTAAAATAGCAATAATAAGCTTAAAATGTATAGGAAGCATATCAGGAACTAAAATAGTATATTCTTTTTTCATCTCTTCGGTCAAAAATGGTTTTGAAACTCTGTCTGATCCTGCCATTTTATTTTGCCTCCTTTTCTTCAATGGATGCCACAAGGCTGCGAAGTCTTATTTTTGCAGCGCCGAGATTGTTTATCTCGTCTATTTTAAGCTGTGTATAAAGCTTTCCTTTTTCCTCTAAAATAGCCCTGATCTCGTCTGTGGTAACTGCGTCTATTCCGCAGCCGAACGATACGAGCTGAACAAGCTGCATATCAGGTTGAGTTGTAACATATTGTGCTGCACGGTACATTCTTGAGTGGTATGTCCATTGATTTAAAACGTCTAGTGGCGGAACATCGGCAAGCGAAGCAACTCCGTCTTCACTAACGACTGCAAGTCCGAGTGAAGCGATGAGCTTGTGTATACCGTGATTGATTTCAGGATCGATATGATAAGGACGTCCTGATAAAACGATAATCTTTTTGCCGTGCTTTCTTGCATCTAAAATTATCTCTTGAGTTTTGGATTCTATTTTTTTACGGTATCTCATTTGCTCGGAGAATGCCTTGTTTAAAACAGAATATATCTGATTCTTTGTTATGCCGAATTTTCCAAGTGCCCTTGCAAGCGCCTTTGCAGTGTGATTCTTTCTGTTTATATCAAGATAAGGATATATGAAGTTGTCATCATTGAGCTGCGGCATATTTGCCTTTAAAAGCTCAGGATAATATGCGACAACAGGGCAGTTATAGTGATTGTCTGAGCCGCCTTCGTCAACATTGTAGCTCATGCAGGGATAGAAGATAAAATCAACTCCCTTTTCCAAAAGACTGATTATATGTCCGTGAACAAGCTTCGCAGGATAACATACTGTGTCAGACGGTATGGTTTGCTGACCTTTATAGTAGGTTTCTCTTGTAGATTCTTCGCTTAACACAACCTCAAATCCTAAGGAAGTAAATATTGTGTGGAAGAACGGCAAAAGGTCGTAATAAGAAAGTGCAAGCGGAAGTCCGACCTTTGCGATAGGATTTTTAGGCTTTATGTTTTCAAAATCTCTGATAAGGCTGTATTTATATTCAAACATATTTTCGCCGATGTCATCTCTTTTAATTCCTGCACCCTTTTCACATCTGTTTCCGGAAATGAAGCGATGTCCGTCATTGAATTTTATAATTGTGAGATTGCAATGAGCTCCGCAGCCTTTACATACAGCAGCTGTTGAGGAGTATGAAAAATCTTTTAGATTATCATTTGAGATGAGTGATGATTTGAAGCTTTCGCTTGATTTTTCCTTAGCATAAAGAGCACAGCCGAACGCTCCCATAAGTCCTGCTATTGCAGGTCTTATAACATTTCTTCCAAGCTCTTTTTCAAATGAACGCAAAACAGCGTCATTTAAAAATGTTCCGCCCTGAACGACAATGTTTTCACCAAGTTCCTCAACGCTTTTTGCCCTTATAACCTTGTAAATTGCATTTTTTATGATGGACGAGGAAAGACCTGCGGAAATGTCCTCAACGCTTGCGCCGTCCTTTTGAGCCTGTTTTACAGAGCTGTTCATAAATACGGTGCATCGGCTTCCGAGATCAACAGGAGCTTTTGCGAAAAGACCGATTCTTGCAAAGTCGGCTATTTCATAACCCAAAGCCTTAGCAAAAGTCTGTATAAATGATCCGCAGCCTGATGAGCAGGCTTCGTTCAGCATTATGCTGTCTATTGCATTGTTTTTGATTTTAAAGCATTTTATATCCTGTCCGCCTATGTCGATGATAAAGTCAACATTGGGACAGAAGTATGAAGCTGCTTTAAAGTGAGCGACAGTTTCCACTATTCCGAAATCAACCCCGAGTCCGGCCTTTATAAGATCCTCTCCGTATCCGGTAACAGCAGATGCTTTTATATTCAGCTTATCGTTTGAAATAGAATAAATCTCTTTGATTTTCTCAGAAATAATGTCAAGCGGCTGACCTTTATTAGAACAGTAATGATTGTATAAAAGCTTTCCGTCCTCGGTTATCAAAACGAGCTTTGTGGTTGTAGAACCGGCATCTATTCCGAGGTATGCGTCGCCCTCGTAAGTTTTTAAGTCTTCATATTGCAAGTCGCTTTTTTTGTGGCGTTCTACAAATTCTACATAATCCTCCTGCGTTTCAAAAAGCGGATCTGAAACAACTATATTGTCGCTTGCTTTTGCATTTATTATTTTTTCCAGTGCTTCATCTATCGTCATCGGCTCGCTGACTTCGTTCGCCTGAAGGGCAGAGCCGTAAGCCATAAAGCATGGCGCAAGATCAGGGAAAATTGCGTGTTCGTCATCGAGCTTAAGTGTATTTACAAAAGCTTTTCTCAATGCACTTAAAAATGACAGAGGACCGCCTAAGAACAAAACTTTTCCGCCGATTTTTCTTCCCTGTGCAAGTCCTGAAACAGTTTGGTCAACAACTGCCTGAAAAATTGAAGCGGCAATATCTTCTTTTTTTGCACCTTGATTTAAAAGCGGCTGAATATCACTTTTTGCAAAAACTCCGCATCGTGAAGCGATTGGATAAAGCTTTGTGCTTTTGAGTGCCATATCGTTAAGATCGTCAGGTGTAACTCCTAAAAGTGTAGCCATCTGATCTATAAATGCACCTGTTCCTCCTGCACATGAGCCGTTCATTCGCTGTTCAACGCCGCCTGTCAAAAAGATAATCTTTGCATCTTCTCCGCCAAGCTCAACAACAACATCTGCATCGGGATATGTTTTATTAACTGCAATAAAAGCAGCATAAACCTCTTGAGTGAAGTCTATTCCGCTTGTATTTGCGATTCCAAGACCTGCAGATCCGGTAATCATGATTTTAAACTTATCTCCCGGAAAGTCCTTTTGAATTTCCCGAAGCTGTTCGGCAACGATTTCCTTAACTTTTGAGAAATGACGCTCGTACTTTGTTCTGATTATTTCGTCGTTATCCAAAATGACGGTTTTTACAGTCGTAGAACCAACGTCAATTCCTAAACAATATATTTTTTCCATAGAATATAATCTCCTTTAAAAGCTATGCGTACAATTAAAGTTATTATATCATATAGCTGAAAAAAAAGAAAGCCTTTTCACAAAAATATCATGTTGATTCGACAGGAATTTTTTTCATCAAAGCACATAATAATAAAAACATCTTTTCTTGAGGTTGACAAATAAAACCCGACATGGTAAAATAATTTTTATTGTTAGGAATTTTGCGTTATATAGATAACATAACCGGTAAATTATTCAATTACATATTATGAATTATTTAAGCTTCTCAAAGGTCAAACCTAGGAGAAGGGACAGAAGAAGCGAGGGAAAATAGGCGCAGCGGTCGAAATTATGCGAGGTAAGACGAGCAGATAATTTCGGGAACCGAAAGAGTCACGCGGTGCGCGGCTGACGAAAAAGGCAATGAATTATAGATTGAAGCTAGGTAATAATAGAACAAATAAATATGCGGATATGGCGGAATTGGCAGCAATTTTGCCGAGCGCTGCAGGGGGCAGAAGAAGCGAGGGAAAATAGGCGCAGCGGTCGAAATTATGCGAGGTAAGACGAGCAGATAATTTCGGGAACCGCAAGAGTCACGCGGTGCGCGGCTGACGAAAAAGGCAATAAATTATAGATTTAAGTTAGGTAATAATATAATAAAAATATGCGGATATGGCGGAATTGGCAGACGCGCATGGTTCAGGTCCATGTGAAAGCAATTTCATGGGGGTTCAAGTCCCCCTATCCGCACCAAATAAGACAATCGATTTTGATACAAAGTCGGTTGTCTTTCTTTTTGCCCGAAGAGTTTTGTTTTATGGCTCTTTCTGTGCTTTTACATTGTATTCAACAATTCAACAAAGTTAATTTTCACCACTATATGTCTATTTTATCAAATATGGCGCATAATAATAACAAATAACCGGCATGGTACAGATTTTATAAACCTCTCGGCAGCTGGCTTGTTGGAACTGTTTTAGAATAAGGAGATGTTTGGATGGAAAAAGACGCTAAAAAAATTGCAATTGTCGGAACGGGAATGGTTGGTATGACGTATGCTTATGCAATGCTTAATCAAAACGGCTGCGACGAAATGGTACTAATCGACATTAACAAGGAAAAAACTATCGGAGAAGCCATGGACCTTAATCACGGATTGCCGTTTGCTCCGTCTTCCATGAAGATTTATGCGGGGGATTACAACGATTGCGGAGATGCTGATATTGTTGTTATTTGCGCAGGTGTGGCGCAAAAGCCCGGAGAATCCCGATTAAATCTTCTTAACAGAAACGCCGCAGTTTTTAAAACCATTATAGATCCAATTGTGAAAGCGGGATTTAACGGGATTTTTCTCGTTGCAACAAATCCTGTGGATATTTTGACATATATCACACAAAAAATTTCGGGATTCCCTGCAAAACAGGTTATCGGCAGCGGTACAACGCTTGATACGGCACGACTCCGTTTTCTTGTCGGAAAATATTTCGATATAAGTCCGAGAAACATTCACGCTTATGTGATCGGAGAACACGGCGATAGTGAATTTGTTCCATGGTCGCAGGCTCTCATTTCAACGAAATCCGTTATTGATATTGTAAGACGAAATAATAAATTCTCTATGGATGAGCTTTTAAATATTCAAGAGGAAGTGCGTACATCCGCACAGGTCATAATCAAAGCAAAACAAGCGACCTATTACGGAATCGGTATGGCACTTACTGAAATTACAAAGGCGATTTTCCGTGACGAAAACAGCATTCTCACAGTTTCTACGGCGCTTAACGGAGAGTTTGGTGAGCAAAATGTAACAATCGGTGTGCCTGCGGTTGTGAACAGAAACGGCATAAAGGATATTTTGGAATTAGAGTTGAGTGATGATGAAATGAGTAAGTTTAAAAATTCATGTGAAACACTCCGACAGTTTTACAAGGATTTAACTATATAAATTTTTAGAAAAGAGGATTTTTGATTATGGAGAAAATTAAGGCTATTCAGTATGGATGCGGTAAAATGAGCAAATACACATTGCGATACATGTACGAACATGGAGTTCAGATCGTTGGGGCGATTGATATAAATCCTGAAGTGGTCGGCATGGACATTGGAGATTATGCAGAGCTTGGTGTGAAAACGGGTGTGATCATCAGCAGTAATGCCGATGAAGTTTTGGACAATACCGATGCCGATATCGCAGTTGTTACACTTTTCAGTTTGGTAAGTGACTGCTACGAACACTATGTTAAATGTCTGAGCCGTGGAATCAATGTCATCACGACCTGCGAGGAGGCTACCTATTGCTGGACAACCGATCCTGTGCGTGCCAACACTCTTGATGTTATTGCCAAAGAACATGGCTGCACATTTGTCGGAAGCGGAATGGAGGATACCTTCTGGATAAACATGGTAGGTATGATCGCCGGAAGCTGTAATAGTATCCAAAAAATCGAGGGCGCAGTAAGCTACAATGTCGAGGATTACGGACTGGCTTTGGCAAAGGCCCATGGCGTAGGATTAAGCGCAGAGGAGTTTGAAAAGCAAATTGCACATCCAGAAACTATAGAGCCGTGCTATGTATGGAACTCAAACGAAAGCCTTGCCGCAAAGCTTGGACTTACAATTAAAAGCCAGACGCAAAAGTGTGTTCCGTATTTTAAGGACGATGATGTTTACTCCTCTACAATGCAGCGGACAATTCCTAAGGGCGAGTGTATTGGAATGGCAGCTGTTGTACAAACCGAAACATTCCAAGGCCCGATAATCGAAACAAGATGCATAGGTAAGGTGTACGGCCCCGATGACGGAGATATGTGCGATTGGAAAATCACAGGCGAACCGAATGCTGAATTTCATGTAGTTAAACCCGCAACAGTTGAGCATACATGTGCAACTATTGTCAACCGTATTCCAAGCGTTCTGAATGCGCCGTCAGGCTTGGTAACTGTTGACGAATTAGATGAAATTGCGTATTTGGCTTATCCTATGGAATTTTACTGCTGATAAAACGGTTTAAAAAAAGAAATCCTCACAGACTTTTAAAGTTTCTGTGAGGATTATTTTATTCAATTTCTTGGTCAAGATTACGAAAAAGTCTATATAAAGACTACATCTCTTTATGATTGGTGATATAATACATGTAGACTGTAACGGGGATGTTATAAAAATCAAAGAAATTTTACTATTCTTTAAACTACTCGTTTTTAAT
>CABUAH010000066.1 GCA_902489475.1 uncultured Oscillospiraceae bacterium
AATGCAAAGGAGTGGGTATATGAAAAAATATTTAAAATTATGTATATCATTAATTGGTATTGTGTTTGTGTTTTCTTTTTCTGCATTACAAGCTGGAGCGGTATCGGTAAAGATTAATTCATGGTATCTTATTGATTCAGGTGGGCACTTAGATTGGGATGGTAGCACAACTTATATTGATTTTTTTAAACAAGCAGTTGGAACATGGAATAATTATAAGCAGGGAGTAATATGTGAGGATACAATATGGATTATTGAGGATGTAAAAATTTCAGATTATTCTGATCGAAATACTTCAACTGCAGCGATTACGTCAGGTGATACGGATACTATAAAATTCAATACATATGTTATGAACAGATTGTGTGGAGATCAAATTAGAAATGTTTGCATACACGAACTGGGTCATGCTCTAGGATTAGCTCATAATACTTCGTCAGATGTTATGTATAAATATGTAACAAAAATAAACAAATTGTCATCTAATGATAAAGCTTCATATGACGCAAGTTACAAGAGAATATAGGGGGATTATTATGAAAACAAAAACTTCAAAAATATTATTGACAGTATGTGTTTTTCTTGCATCGGCGGTAGTTGTATCGATAATATACTTATGGCTTTTTAAAGATAACAGTAAAGAGGACAGCATGAAAAATATCTCTTATGTTGAAGGTGCGTTTACTATTAATTATAATGATTTAAGAGAGGTAGTTGGTTCTGCCGATTATGTTTTTGTAGGACATGTAATAAGTAAAGGTAAAACTGAAAATGATGAGGTTCTGCCGCTTCCTGTTACAGAATATTCAATAAGAGTTGAGGAAAACATAAAAGGCCAACTTATTACAGATGAGGATATAACTATATTTAAAGACGGCGGCATATCAGATATTTCCGGAAATTTAGTTTTGTTTGAGGGAGATTATATGCCTGAAACAGGTCATAGGTATGTATTCTACGCATATGCCCAGCCGGACGGAACGCTGTTACTTTCCGGACCGATTTCAAATGTTTCGCTTGAAAGTTCTAAAGCTAAAGCGGGAAATGTGAATGTTGACTATTCAAAAAATAAAGAATACTTAAAAACGCTTGATGCTTATGAAAACGAAATAATGGATGATAATGAACGTCTGACGTGTAAATATGATATCAACGCAAAAAAATAAATCCTTGGGGAATTCTCCTCAAGGATTTTTTTTAATAAGGGGTGCCGCCCCGTCATTCAACAAGTGAACGAGGGGCGAAGCCACTTAGGATTTCAGTAGGTGATTTAAGCTCCTACTGAAAGACGTAGATGACCCCCGCCTTTTAGGCGGGGGTCATCCGTTCACAGTTATATAACTCTCTTTAATTTTACACTTATTTTAATTTCTCTCTGTATCTGTTAGTTTTCCTGTGCGATCGGCTGTTTTGGCTCAGCAACAGCAATAATTGCTTCCTTTGTTTGCTTTACGTCAACAAGGTTCTTGGTTAAAACATCCTCTGCCTCTGAAAGTGCAGCTTCAAGCTTTTTAGCCATAGCAATACGAATTTCTTTATCTGCGGCATATGCCTGATTTAAAATGTCAGCAGCCTGGATTTGTGCAGCTTTTGTGATCTCATCCTGAGAAACTAAAACCTGCGCTCTTTCCTCAGCCTTTTTGATGATAACCTCAGCCTTTTTGTTAGCCTCTGTCATGATGATCGCCTTATCGTTTTGAAGCTCTTTAGCTCTTTTAATATCAGTAGGCAGGTTGTATCTGATACTGTCTATGTATTCTCTCATTTTTTCGATGTCGATTACCTTTTTGTTTGTGAAGGGAACACTTGACGCCTTGTCGATCATTTCGTCCATTAAATCCAATATTTCTTCAATCTTTGCCATTTTTCTTTACTCCTTTATATTTATTAATCATTTTTCTTAACAAGTCGGTCTGTTATAATATCCAAAATTTCTTTTGGAACAAGACTTGAAATATCTCCGCCGTACCTGGCGATTTCTTTTACAACACTTGAACTCAGATACATATTTTCAGCTCTTGTCGTTAAAAAGATCGTATCTCCCTGAGGATAAAGTGTTTTGTTTGCAAGCGCCTGCTGAAACTCATATTCAAAGTCCGTAACAGCCCTAAGACCTTTTACAATAGCGCAAGCGTTTAAGTTTTTACAGTATTCAGCCAAAAGACCGCTGCAAATGTCAACCTCAACATTGTCGAATTTTCGGGTGACTTTTTTTATCATGTCAACTCTTTCATCCGCTGTAAAGCTTGTGTTCTTCTGAGAATTTACAGACACCGCAACGATTACCTTGTCAAAAAGCATAGAGGCTCGGTGTATTATATCAAGATGTCCATACGTCACAGGATCAAAGCTACCCGGACAAACAGCAATTTTTCCCATATGTCATTCCTCGCTCTCTGTGCTGTACAAATAAACTGTAAGAGCAATTTTTCCGTACTTATATCGTTTTGACAAACTTAAGTTTCCGACAGAATCGGGAAGTGTAATTTCCGATTCATGCTCGCAAACGACAATAGCATTGTCATTTAACAGCCGTTCTATTTTTTCTATAGCAGTTAAAACCAATCCCTGATGATATGGGGGATCAAGAAGCGCAATGTCAATTCCTTTTTTACCTACGGATAAATATTCAAAGCTATCCATATTTAAAATCCGTGACTTATTTAAAAAACCACATGAGGAAACATTCTCTTTTGTCAATTCATATGAAGCCTTGCTCTTGTCAACAAAAACACAGTGCGAAGCGCCACGGCTTAAAGCCTCAATTCCAAGCTGTCCTGAACCTGAAAACAAGTCCAAAACATTTGTGCCGGGAATATCAAATTGAATAATAGAAAATATGGCTTCTTTAACTTTATCCGAGGTGGGCCTTACGTCAAGCCCCTCAAGCGCTTTAAGCTTTTTGCCTCGTGCAATTCCGGTAATTACTCTCATTATACTTATTTGTTCCTTCAATAAGGGGCGACGCCCCGTCATTTAACAAGTGAACGAGGGGCGAAGCCCCAAAGGGTTTCAGTAGGGGATTTATGTCCCCTACTGAAAGACGTAGATGACCGCCGCCTAAGAGGTGGGGACATTCGTTCACGGTTATACTCATATTAAATCAATTGAATCCAATAAGTGTAAAGTGATACAACTTTACAAAACCGATTCTTGCGAAAATTATGAATTCAAAAATTTGATGTAGTCATATTATACTACATTAAAACTCATTTGTCTATATGAAAAAACAAGAAAAGTGTAACTAATTTGTAACTTTTATAAAACACAAATTCAAAGGGCTTAACTAATTAAAAAGGTAAAATATTTTGAATTATCAAAGATTGATATAACAATATTGATATGCTTACCGAATTAATCATCGATTGCTGTTTCTTTAAATCCGCTATAATAAACAAAATTTACAAATTGTAACGATTTGATAACGTCTTTTTGGAACAAATAGCAGACTTTCAATTTAGCACTAAATCTGTAAAGTAAATATTCTTTACAGACGAAAATTCATTGAGTACTCGGTGAGAAAATTATTTTTTATAAAACAAAAAAGGCAAGCGTTTTGCTTGCCTTACGATTGTTATTCTGCTTTTTACTTTGATTAATGACATCCATCACACTCTGCACAGTGGTCGTCTATTTCTCCTACATAAAGAGTTGGATCGAGTCCCTGCTTTTTATAATAGTCGGCAATTGCCGCTTTCATTGCTTGTTCTGCAAGTACAGAACAGTGGATTTTTGCCGGCGGAAGTCCGTCGAGGGCTTCGATAACTGCCTTATTGGTGATTTTCATGGCATCGTCAAGCTTTTTGCCCTTTATGAGTTCTGTAGCCATAGAGGATGTGGCAACTGCCGCACCGCAGCCGAATGTTTTAAATTTTACGTCCTCGATTACTCCGTTGTTTATTTTGAGATACATTTTCATTATATCTCCGCATTTAGCATTTCCAACCTCACCGATACCGTCAGCGTTTTCGATTTCCCCGACATTTCTCGGATTAGTGAAGTGGTCCATAACTTTTTCTGAATATATCATAGTTTATATCTCCTTTATTTTTATATCGTTATATCGTTCCCGTTAAGCCTTCGTTTTTACATATTCTTTCCCAAAGCGGCGACATAGACCTGAGTCTGTCAACAACCTTTGGTATCGTTTCAAGAATATAGTCAATATCTTCATCGGTTGTTTCATCAGAAATTGAAAGTCGAAGCGAGCCGTGGGCTATTTCGTGAGGAAGCCCGATGGAAAGCAGAACGTGCGACGGATCCAAGCTTCCCGACGTGCAAGCAGAACCGCTTGATGCGAGGATTCCGTACATATCAAGCATCAAAAGTAAGCTTTCACCCTCAATTCCTCTAATAGAGATGTTGACATTAGAACAAAGTCTTTTTTCTCTGTCGCCGTTAAGCCTTGTCTGCTGAATTTTCAAGATGCCGTCGATAAGCTTATCACGTTTGACAGAGAGCCTTTTTTGCTTTGCCGGAATATCAGCACAAGCGTCCTCTAAGGCAACGGAGAGTGCAACTATACTCGGAACATTTTCGGTTCCTGCTCGTTTGTTTCTTTCCTGTGCTCCTCCGTGAATGAGGTTAGGAAGATTAATTCCTGCTCTTACATAAAGTACGCCGATCCCTTTAGGAGCATGTATTTTATGACCTGAAAGGGAAAGCATATCTATTCCCATTTCCTTGACATTTATTTGGACGTTTCCAATTGCCTGAACAGCGTCTGTGTGGAAATAAACCTTTTTTTCTTTACAGATTTTTGCAATCTCTTCAATAGGCTGAATTGTGCCGATTTCGTTGTTTGCAAACATTACGGTAACAAGGCAAGTTGTATCCTTAATGGCATTTTTTATATCATTTGGATTAACAAGACCGTTTTCATCAACAGGAACATAAGTTACCTCAAAGCCTTGTGTTTCTAAGAATTCACAAGTGTGTAAAACTGCATGATGCTCAAATACGGTTGTTACAATGTGGTTCTTACCCTTTGCCTTTCCGAGAAGAGCCGCACCTTTTATTGCCCAGTTGTCAGCTTCAGAGCCGCCCGAAGTGAAAAACACCTCCGAGCTTTTGCAGCCTAGAATTGAAGCGATCTTTTCTCTTGCAGCCAGAATTGCTTTAGCGGAATTTTGACCGTGCATATAAATACTGGAAGCATTTCCGTACTCTTCCATGAAATACGGAAGAGCGGCGTCAAGCGCCTTTTTGCTTACAGCAGTTGTAGCTGCATTGTCGCAATATATGATTTTTTTATCCATTCAGTTAATCAGTCCTTTGAATTTATTTGAGATACATAGCATAAAATGCCCTGTATTTTTACAAATATTGTTCCATAGCCGACGTGTTGCATAAGATCACACGTTAAGCAATTTCTATTATATACTCACTTTATTTTTTTTTCAAGTTACAACACATTATGAGTGGCATAATTTTTACTTTCGGCAACCGCCAAAGCGTCGCATCGCTCGTTTTCTCGGTGTCCTGCGTGTCCTTTGACCCAGAAAAAAGAAACCTTGTGAATGTTAATTAAAGCTAACAGTTTTTCCCAAAGA
This sequence comes from uncultured Oscillospiraceae bacterium, assembly GCA_902489475.1. GTDB lineage: Bacteria > Bacillota > Clostridia > Oscillospirales > Ruminococcaceae > UMGS1601. The sequence goes on from CABUAH010000066.1 coordinate 5,553, forward strand.
TCAATATTTAACGCAGGCTCTTTGTTGCTTCTTTTCCAGCCGTTTTTCTTCCAGTTTTCTGCCCAGCCCTGATTGATTGCGTCAACAACATATTTTGAATCGGAATATACCAATACTTTGCAAGGCTCCTTGAGTGCACTAAGACCTGCGATAACAGCGCTTAACTCCATTCGGTTGTTTGTAGTAACAGCTTCTCCGCCTGAAAGCTCTTTTTCGTGTTTTCCGTATTTTAGAATTGTGCCGAATCCTCCCGGACCCGGATTTCCTGAACAAGCGCCGTCCGTATACATTAAAACTTCTTTCATATGTTTCTCCGAATTTTAATTTATATTTTGAAATTTACTTCTGTTAAGGTAGTATACCATAAATTTTCCTATAATTCAATTATAAAGAATAATATGTAAAAGTAAATATGCACAAAAAGAAGTGCATGGTTTTGTAACAAATGTAAAATTATTTTGCGTAATCAGACGATATGTTGAATTAGTGAATTTTTAGCGGTATAATATATGTATAAAAATATTTATGAGGAGGCATAAATATGGACAAATTGAAATTAAAAAGAGTTGTAGCAGGAGCGTTAGCTGTTATAACAACATTTGCATTCACGGGTTGTTCAAAGAACGATTCATCATCAAGCGACTCCGGTTCGTCTGTGAAAAAAGAAACGGTAAATGTAGTATCCACAGATGACATTAAAAAAATTCCTGAAGGAGCGGAAACTGAGCTTTTATTTATGGGTGACAGTGACTTAAACCCGACAGCTGCGAATGAAAAGTCTGTAGGACTTAACTTGTTTGAGGACAAAGGCGGTTCAATTAAGTGGTCAAGAGTAACATCTCAAAACAAGTTTACAAAGCTCGGCGCAGCGGTTACATCGGGAAAAGATGTTCCTGACATATTTAAGTATGAGTGGCTTGCATTTCCGTGTCAGGTAGTACAGGGATTTTATCAGCCGATAAATGAAGTTGTAGATTTTGACGCACCAATGTGGGCTGATGTAAAAGCAACTGCACAGCAGTATTCGCTTGACGGAAAGTATTATGTAGCACCTTTGAGCTACAATCCGTCGTCAATGCTGTTTTATAATAGAAAGAATATAACCGACAGCGGTTTTGACGATCCTGTAGATTTGTATGATTCAAATGAATGGACCATTGACGCTATGGAAGAACTTATGAGCGAATGGTGCAAAAAGGGAAGCGAAAATGATCAGAGATTCGGAATCAACGGTTATTTTGCATTGCAGATAGTTCAGCAGACAGGCGAAACAATGGTTAAGACTGATGACAATGTAACCTTTGAAAACAACCTTTCAAGCCCGAAAATTGCAAAAGCAGAGGAAAGACTTTCAAACTGGCATAAAAACGGTTATGTACAGCCTGACTGGGTAGGATCTGCTTCTTCAGCTTTTGAGAAGAACATATTGTTCTATGCTATGGGACCATGGGCTGCAACAGGAACTTCAGGCCCCGGCGATTCTGATGAATGGGGCGTAGTACCGTTCCCAAGAGATCCTTCATATGAGGGAGATAAACCGATAACAACTTCTGATATGACAGCATATATGTGGGTAGCAGGTTCGGAGAAGAAGGATGCTGTAAAGACTTTCTATGAGTGCTACAGAGCAGCTGAAACAGATCCGAAGTATATCGAAAACACAGAGCAAAAATGGCTTGCTGACAATAAGAATTGGACAAAAGACGATTACGAGATTATAAGAGAGGTTGCGGATCCTGATAAAAACCTTATGATTTTTGATCCTGCATACGGTGTTTCATCACTAATGGGAGATGATAACAGCGGATTCCTGAGTGGCGTAAGCCTTACAGGATACCTCTACAGCGCATGTGCAAATCCGGGTGAGTTTGCAATTGAATACACATGGACTCAGCTTAAGGAGAAGTACACCGCAACGGTTGACGGCGAGATCAAAAAAATAAATTCACAGATACAAAGCTTTTTGAAAAAATAGATTAAATAGATTGTATTATTATTCCGGCACAGTTGAAAGACACTGTGCCGGATTTTTATTTTCAAATATAGCATTGTGCATAATAATTTGATTGCGGTTTGTGTAATTTAAACAAATCTGCGAGCCGTGCTTCAACCGTTTGTTGACTTTTTTAAACAAAGGATTTATAATAAATACATAAAATTATGTAAAGGAGGATTTAAATGAAAAATCTTAAAAGATTGCTCGCCGGATGTATGGCAATTGCAATGACATTTGTATTTACAGGTTGTCCGAAAGACGACGAAGGCGAATCTTCTTCAAAGAAAGATCAGGTAGCAGTAGCTGAGGCTAAGAATATTGATAGCATTCCTGACGGCGCAGAAAAAGAGTTGATTTACATGGGAGTAGGTGACCTTAACCCGGTAGGCAACAATGAAAAGTCCGTAGGTCTTACATTGTTTGAGTCCAAGGGTGGATCAATCAAGTGGTCAAGAGTAACCTCCGGTAACCAGTATACAAAGCTCGGCGCAGCAGTAACTTCAGGTAAAGATGTTCCTGATTTGTTCAACTACACAGCACTTGCTGTACCGTCACAGGTAATTCAGGGCTTCTATCAGCCTCTTGATGAAATTATCAATTTTGATGATCCTATGTGGGCAGGTATTAAGGACACAGCTGATCAGTTCGTAGTTGACGGAAAGCACTACGTTGCACCGTTTAGCTATGCACCGCTTTCACTTTTGTTCTACAACAGAAAGCTTATAACTGAGAACGGACTTGAAGATCCTATTGATCTTTATGACGCAGGCGAGTGGGATTACGATGCTCTCGACGATTTGATGAGCGAGTACTGTAAGGGCGCTGACGGCGATGAGGAGAGATTTGGTATCAACGGATATTATGCTCCGTCTTACGTTCAGCAGACAGGTGAAACACTTGTTATGACAGACGACAATGTAACTTACAGATCGAACCTCGACAGCCCTAAGATCGCAGCAGCAGAGGAGAGACTTGCTGACTGGCTCAAGCAGGGATATGTTATATACGATTGGATCGGCGACGCTACAACAGCATTCCAGAAGAACCTTCTCTTCTATGCAATGGGCGAGTGGGCAGCTATTGATACTCACACACCTACAGAGTCTGATAACTGGGGTGTAGTACCATTCCCAAGCGATCCTACATACGAGGGTGAAAAGACAATTTCTTCTGCTAAGATGTCTGATGACTCTGTTCTTTGGGTAAAGGGTTCAGAGAAGAAAGATGCAGTTAAGATTTTCTATGAGTGCTACAGAGCTGCACAGACAGATACAAAGTACTTAGAAAACCAGAAGGATAAATGGCTGACAAACAATCCAAACTGGGGCGAAGAAGCATATCAGATTATCAGAGATTCAGCTGATCCTGACAAGAACCTTATGATTTTCGATCCGTCTTATGGTGTTTCGACTCTTATGGGTGATGACAACAGCGGATTCATGGTAGGTGTTTCTTTGACAAACTACATCTATAAGTCAACATCTGCTCCTGACGAGCAGGGTAAAACTTATACTTGGACACAGATCAAGGAGAAATTCTCCGGACAGGTTGATGGCGAGATTAAGACTCTTAATGCGTCAATCCAGAAGTTCTTGGCTAAGTAATATAATTTTGATTTACAAGAGCGCTGCATTTTTGCGGCGCTTTTTTGTATGTAATCTTTTGTGAAATGTCACAAAAAAATATGCGTGTATATGTGAAAAATGTATATAGTAAAATGAATGCCTGCTATGGTATAATAACCTTAAGGGAAAATCAACTTACCGTTGATTTATCGTGCATTCGCACGATTCGGCTGTCGCCTAACCCCTTAAGAACATTGAATCATTAATTTGCGGCTATCGCCGCTTGTCGGCTGCGCCGTCTATTGCGATAAATCGCAATAAAATTATGGTATAATAACCTTAAGGGAAAATCAACTTATCGTTGATTTATCGTGCATTCGCACGATTCGGCTGTCGCCTAACCCCTTAAGAACA
>CABUAH010000067.1 GCA_902489475.1 uncultured Oscillospiraceae bacterium
CGAGGAGAAACCGCCTACCGTTAAGCAGACACCCTTGTGATTATAATAGCACAAGGGTGCTTTTTTGTCAAATTATGTCGAATAAATTATCAATTATTAATTGCTATCAATCTTTTCTTCGCCTCTTTTACAGCATTCACAAATTCATCAATTTGCTCTGTTGTGTTGTCCGCACAAAAGCTTATGCGAAGCGTGGATTCAAGTTGTGAGTCATTATATCCAAACGCCTTTAAAACCTCACTCTTTTTGCCCTTTGAACAGGCTGAACCTGACGAAACATAAATCCCCCTCGCCTCTAAAAAGTGAAGAAGAGTTTCACTTTTGTAATGCTCAACCGTAAGGCTGTTTATGTACGGAAGCGAATTTTTAAACTCGTGGAGATAAACCCCGTCTAAGCCCTCGATACTTTTGTTTAAATATTCTCTTAAAAGCTTTGCCTTTTCATAACGAGTCTGAATATTGTCCGCATTTGCTTTTACGGCGGCACCAAAAGCATTTATTAAAACTGTCGATTCGCTTCCCGAGCGTCTGCCTGATTCCTGTCCGCCTCCGACAATAAACGGCAGCAGGTTTACACCTTTTTTTATGTAAAGTGCACCTATTCCCTTTGGTGCATAAGCTTTATGAGCGCTTATGGAAATCATGTCCGCAAACATCGTTTTTGAATTAATGTTTATCTTTAAAAATCCCTGAACAGCATCGGTATGCGTATAAATTTCCTTATCCCTAAGCTTTATCGCTTTAAATATTTTTGAAACATCGGTTATTACTCCCGTTTCATTATTCACAAGCATTAACGATACCAAAAGCGTATTCGAGTCTACTTTTGATAAAATATCGTTCGGACTTATAACTCCATTTTTATCGGGAAGTATTCTTACTACCTCAAATCCATGGTTCTCAAGTCTTTTTATAGGCTCTGCTGCACTCGGATGCTCGAAAGCTGTGGTAATAATTTTCTTTCTGCGTTTGCCCTTTGTCAGTGCTGCGGAAAAAATTGCCGTATTATTGCTCTCGGTTGCGCCGGAAGTAAAGACCATTTCGCTGCCATCCGCATTCAACGCTTTTGCAACGGCGCTTCTTGCATCATTTACAAGCATCTCTGAGCTTACTCCCATTTTGTGAAGACTTGACGGATTTCCCCATGTATCCTCCAAAGCCGTTTTTGCTGCCTTTACAGCTTCCGTACACGGCTTTGTTGTTGAACAATTATCAAAATATATCAAAACTAATAACCCTCTTTATCAAAAAACGTACTGTATAACCATATAGCTTTCACAGTGTGCAAAAGATGTAATTTTAACGTCATGCTCTATTTTATCATATTTGTCCTTTTTTTTCAATCCGAAAAGACGTATAATTTTCGCAAATTATGTTAATACTATCCTTAAATTCAATTAATTATCATTTGGCTTGTCACGTCTATATAATACCGGCTGAATTTTACGAGTTAAAAATATATTTTTCGGGAGTGATCATTTTTGAAAAGAAGAACAAAAATACGGTTTATAACATTCATCTCTGCGATAGCAATTGTGCTTGTGATACAAAACATCTGCCTTATGAACAGGTCGGATAAGGCGGAGCTTGCGCTTGAATACGGCTACCTGAGAGCTGTCGAGGACTTGTCATTAAGTGCGGACAATGTAAGCGTAAACCTTGAAAAAAGTATGTATTCAAACGATGCAAAAATGCTTGAAGAGATTTCAAACTCGCTTTCCCGTGATGCTGCAACAGCCAAAAGCTGTCTCTCACAGCTCCCTATAGGAGAGCTTAATTTAGAGGACACGTACAAGTTTTTCTCACAAGTCGGAAATTATGCAACATCACTTGCTAAGAAGCTGTCCGACAACAGCACTCTTACCGAAGAAGAATACGATAATCTAAAAACGCTGTATGACCTTTCGGTATCACTTAAAGACAAGCTCTGGCAAGTAGAAAAGACGATAAACGACGGCGGCTTTTTGACATATGAAAAAATCTCTTCTATAAGCAACAGTGAGCTTGAACAAGAAGGCTCAAACAGCGCTTCATTTGAAGAGCTCGACTCAACCTTTGACAACTACCCTACGCTTATTTATGACGGACCGTATTCCGATCATCTTTTGGTAAAAGCTCCTGAGCTTATCAAAGGTAAAGCAATCGTGACAAAAGACAAAGCCAAGATACGAGCTTCGGAAATCACACAAATTCAAAAGGATAAATTGGTTTATTACACCACAGAGCAAAGCAGTATGCCGGCATATGTATTCAGAGCAGATAATTCTGTCTGCGCAATAACGATTAACGGCGGATTTTGCTCATATATGATTAAAAACCGCAATGTTACAGAAAGCAATATTCTAAACGAGGAAGCCGTGCGATATGCAAAAAGCTATCTTGGCGAGCTTGGTATAGATGACATGAAAGAAACCTACTTTGAAGCATACAACAATATTCTCACTATAAACTTCGCATACTCTAAAGACGAAGTACTGTATTATCCCGATCTTATAAAAGTATCTGTAGCGCTTGACAACGGCGAGATCTTAGGCTTTGACGCAAAAGGCTATATAACAAATCACTATGAGCGTTCTTTTAAAGAGCCAGAAAAAACCGAAGATGAAGCCAAGGAAAAAATATCACCAAAGCTTCAAGTCGTGTCAACGCAAAAAGCTGTTATCCCGACAGGTACAGGCTCAGAGCTTTTGTGCTATGAGTTTAAGACAAAGGGAGAAAACGACGCTAATGTCTTGGTTTATATAAACTGTGAAACAGGCGCAGAGGAGCAAATCCTTATTTTAATTGAAAACGAAAACGGAACGCTTACCATTTAGCAGGAGGAAAACTTATGAGAATTAAAGAAATTAAAGCAAGAGAAATCTTAGACTCAAGAGGAAACCCGACAATCCGCACAACAGTAACGCTTCATGACGGAACTACCTCGTCTGCAAGCGTTCCGTCCGGGGCTTCTACAGGAAAATTTGAAGCGGTAGAGCTAAGAGATAACGACAAGAACAGATACGGCGGAAAAGGCGTTTTATCCGCTGTTTCAAACGTAAACGACGTGATTGCACCGCAAATCTGCTCAACTGACTTTTCTCAGCATGATCTCGACAACACTCTAAAAGCAATGGACGGTTCGGATAACTTAAAAAATCTTGGAGCAAACGCCGTTTTGTCCGTTTCACTTGCATTTGCAAGAGCTGCCGCTAAAGCTGAAAATGTTCCTCTTTTCCAACATCTTGGAAACGGCGCAAAGCTTCCCGTTCCAATGCTCAATATTTTAAACGGCGGAGCACACGCTGCGAACAATCTTGATATTCAGGAATTCATGATAATGCCGGTTGGATTTACAAAGTTTTCAAATGCACTCGAAGCAAGCGTTTCAGTATACCACAACTTAGGAAATCTCTTAAGGCAAAAGGGACTTGCCTCTACCGTCGGAGATGAGGGAGGCTTTGCACCCGATCTGAAAGATGAACGTGAAGCGATAGAGCTTATACTTGAAGCTATAAAGCTTTCAGGCTATAACACAGAAAAGGATTTTAAGCTTGCACTCGATATGGCGGCAAGTGAATGGAAAACCGACGGCGGATATTTCCTTCCGAAAAAGAAGCTTCAGTTATCTACCGATGAAATGATTGAATATGTTGAAAAGCTCACCATTGACTATCCTATAATCTCTGTTGAAGATCCGTTGGGCGAGGAGGATTACGACGGCTTTAAAACGCTTACCGACAAAATAGGCAACCGACTGCAAATTGTCGGAGATGATTTATTTGTAACAAACAAAAGCCGGCTTTCCGACGGAATAAAAGAAGGCTATGCAAACGCAATCTTAGTTAAAGTCAATCAAATCGGAACACTTACCGATGCACTTGATACTATCCACACTGCAAAGGGTGCAGCATACAAAACAATTATTTCTCACCGCTCCGGAGAAACTGCCGATACCTTTATAGCAGACCTAGCGGTTGCTCTAAACGCCGGTCAAATCAAAACCGGTGCTCCCTGCCGCTCAGAAAGAGTTGAAAAATATAATCGACTGTTAAAAATCGAAGAAATACTTTCGCCGTTTTATTTCTACGGAGATTTGTTTTAACCTTAAAGACTTTCTTTAACTTCTTATATACTAAAAATGACCGCCAAGGGGAAATACCAACCCCTTAAGCGGTCATTTATTTATAAAGCTGTACCTACAGCATTTTTATAATTTCCTCAGTTTCAAAAACCTCGCTTACAAAGAAATCAAATATAAGGCTTTCTAAATTTTCATCATCATATTCTATTTCCTTAGAATACATATGTGCAATATCAATGCGTTCGCTTTGACTTTTTCCCGAAAAAAGCTCTCTGAGAAGTATAACGCTTACCGCCGCAAGCTTTATCGCCCCAATCATATCTCCGTTAAGAGAATATAAAACAAAATAGCGGTATAAAAAGTAACAAAAAATCCTCTTTAACTCGCCGTCATACTCTAAAGCTTTAATTTTGTTTTTGTTAAGCTTAATCGCTTCAAGCATTTTTGTCCACTCTTCGTCAAGCACTTCAAGGCATTTAAACTCCTCAATCAGCTCTCTTATATTTTCAACCGATCGATTTTCGTTAAGCTTTACTTTTTCAAAACACGTTTTTTCAGCTTTCGCATACTCTCCGTTTGCTATAAGAACAGCCACTTTTTGGGCATAGTGTAAAACTGCTGAAATTTTCTCATTTACTTCTCCGCTTCCCAAAACGAAATCAATAAGCTTTTTCCTTAAAGCTATAAGCCTTTCTGAAAGCTCATCTGTATCTGAAGCTACTCCTTCTTTTACAAAATATTCATTTGGTTTTTCATCAGTCATTATAAGTCTTGCCGCTTCTTCACAAGCAAGCCCGACGCCGTATTCCTCCCTGTCAGAATACTCATTTATGTATCTCGGATGCATTCGACAAATATATGAAAGGTTTTCCTCGCCGTATTTTAATGCTATTTCGCAAAGCCCGTCGCTGCGAAGCGCCGAACAGCTTCCTCCCTTTATAAAATATCCGTCATCATCATAGTTTACATCTTTACAAAACCGCTTAAACACATCCTCATCATGGCTTTTGCAGCTTTCATACGTCTTGTCGTCTATCGCTATTCTCCAACCGACACGGCAGCAGTTATCTCTGCATTTATCCGCTATGCACACAAATCTTTTGTAGTAATCAGGCGCTACAATTTTCATTTTCTCACCCCGATAAATTTAAAGCCGCTATGCTTTTAAAACTTCTCGATCACCATATTAAATAACGTGGCAATCTCTTACTAAAGTATATCAGATATTACATTAATTGTCTATATTGACCAACACATTATTTCGCAGTATAATAACAACAAAAGGAGGAATAAAAATGCTATTTGTAAACTATCCGAAATGTACGACCTGTAAAAAGGCAAAGGCTTTTTTAGACAACATCGGTATTTCCTATGAGGACAGAAATATTAAAGAGCAAAACCCAACTGAGAAGGAGCTTGCGAAATGGATAAAATTAAGCGGATTGGACGTGCGAAGGTTTTTTAACACAAGTGGAATACTTTACCGCTCGCTTGGACTAAAAGATAAGCTTGACCATATGAATGATGAGGAAAAAATAAAGCTCCTGGCATCGGATGGTATGCTTGTAAAACGTCCTATTTTAATTGACGGCGACAAAGTTCTTATAGGCTTTAAAGAAAAAGAATGGGAATCGCTTAAATAACACAAAAACAAGTCGGAAGCTTTTATGCCTCCGACTTATTGCTTTAAATAACCGGTTTTTATCACAAATTATTTATTATTTTGCTTCCTTGCTATAACAGTCAAAGATAACGTCCGTTTTTTCCTTGCTCATTTTAGGAGTTATAAGACTTACTATCGGCACAACTATGAGCGAAAGCAGCATTACTATCGCACCGCAGTTTATTGCAGAATCTATTGTAATTCCCCAAAGTGTGAGTTTATTTCCACATAGTGTAAAGTAAATCATATGAGCAATAACAATCCCTACGCCAAGTATAAACGAAGTCCATACTGCGGATTTTGTAACTTTCTTTGAGAAAAGTCCGTACAAAAACGGTGCTAAGAAAGCCCCTGCAAGTGCTCCCCATGATATAGACATAAGCGTTGAAATAATCGTTTTCGGATTTGTGATCGTAAATATTGCAATACCAACTGATATAAGCAAAAATACTGCTATGAAAATTCTCATTACAACGACCTGTTTTTTCTCGTTCATTTTCTTTGAAAACGGCTTTATAAGGTCAATAGTTAATGTTGATGCTGATGTTAAAACCAAGCTTGAAAGAGTCGACATTGAAGCTGACAAAACAAGCACCAATACAACACCTATAAGTATATCCGGCATAGATTCGATAATTGTCGGCACTATGTAATCTGTTCCGTTTGCCGCAACCTGATCAGCGTTTGCAAAAAGTCTTCCGAATCCGCCGAGAAAATAGCTTCCGCCGGCAACGACTAATGCAAATATGGTAGAAATTATCGTGCCGAGCTTAACTGCCTTTTTATCCTTGATAGCATAAAACTTCTGAACCATTTGAGGAAGTCCCCACGTTCCGAGCGAGGTAAGTATTACTACGCCGATAAGGTTTATCGGATCAGGCCCTAAAATGGTATTAAATTCACCCTGCTCTCCTAAACCTTTGAGAGCTGTTACGATTCCGCCCTTTCCGCTTATCGCCGCATAAATTACAGCAACAATTCCTACAAGCATGAAAATTCCCTGCAAAAAGTCATTCATTGCAGTAGCTTTGTATCCGCCGACAATTACATAAATTGCTGTAAACACAGCCATTCCTATAATACACCACTCATAAGGAATGTTAAATGCCATTTTGAAAAGTCTTGAAAGTCCATTATAAACAGATGCTGTATAAGGAATTAAGAATACAAATATAATAAGAGCCGATGCAATTTTAAGTCCTTTTGAATCGTATCTCTTTTCAAAGAATTCCGGCATAGTTTTTGCATCAAGATGCTTTGTCATAATTCTCGTTCTGTTACCTAAAATAATCCACGGAAGAAGCGAACCTATAACTGCATTTCCAATTCCTACCCATGTTGCGGCAACACCGTATTTCCAGCCAAATGTTCCGGCATATCCGACAAAAACAACAGCCGAAAAATAGCTCGTTCCATATGCAAATGCCGTCATCCAAGGTCCTAGGGTTCTTCCTCCCAACACAAAATCAGACACCGTATTAGAAAGATGTCTGCAATAAAATCCGATTGCCAGCATTACCACAAGGTAAACGGCTAAAACAATCCACATTACCATACTCTATAAACTCCCCTTCGATTTCTTTAACGCTTTAAAGCTTTTATGGTTTCATCTGCTAAAGCGATACTATTATTATACAGGTAAGTACCGTCTTTGTCAATACCATTATTGCAAAATCGAAAAAAATCGGTTATACTAAAAAAACAAAATAAACTGCGAGAAGGAAAGATTTATGAATAAACTTAATTACAAAACCTTCGGGAACGACATAATACTTGAAGCCGAAGATTTTGATTTAGATGAAACGCTTGACTGTGGACAGGCATTTCGCTGGGAGAAAATATCCGACAATGCTTATCACGGCTTTGCTTTAAATACCCCACTCACGATTATTCAGGACAAAAACCGGTTTACATTTAAAGATACTGACGAAGAAACATTTCTTTCCCTTTGGGCGGAATATCTTGACTTATACACAGATTACAGTGAGATAAAAAGCCGTCTTTCGAGTGACGAAACACTTTCAAAGGCTTGTGAATATGCGCCGGGAATCCGTCTTTTAAAGCAGGATAAATGGGAGGCGCTTTGTTCATTTATAATTTCTCAAAACAACAATATTCCGAGAATAAAAGGAATTATCGGACGGCTTTGCGAGCACTTTGGGAAATTTCCAAGCTACGATACGCTTGCAAAAGAAACACCCGAATCGCTTGGATTTTTAAGAGCAGGCTTTCGTGCAAAATACTTAGTTGATGCTGCGAGCAAACTTTCAAACAAGGAGCTTTCTCTCGATGAAATCTCAAACTCTCCCCTTAACGAAGCAAGAGATCTTCTTATGACAATAAAAGGTGTAGGTCCAAAGGTTGCAGAATGTGCGCTTCTTTACGGAATGTACAGAACCGAAGCATTTCCTGTTGATGTCTGGATAAAGCGTGTAATGGAACGGTACTATCCGAACGGCTTACCCGACTGCACTAAGGGTATAGAGGGTATCGCACAGCAATATCTGTTTCATTACATAAGAAATCTTGAAAAATAAATATTAAAAAAACAAACCGTTGACGAAGAAAACTCTTCACCAACGGTTTTCTTGTATTCATTTTACAAAGAGAAACATGATAACTAAGAGCAATGAATTTGTTTGACATTTTATATGTAAATTGTCAATTATAATAATTGCGAATTACTTTTCCCACAG
>CABUAH010000068.1 GCA_902489475.1 uncultured Oscillospiraceae bacterium
CTCAATAAAAAACTTATTGTCAAATTAGATGAGAAAGCAGCAAATCCCCCGATAAAAACCGGAGGATTTGATTAAAATAAGTTATGTTATATCGCCTGAATAACTGTCATAATAGGTATAAAGCTTAGTGAAAATTCCGCTTTTGCCGGCAGTAATCCTGATTTTGTGAATACGTCTTTCTGATACGAATAGGTTGCCGCTTTGGTTTACAGTGAATTTATCGAAGAGATCTTCTCCGTTATAACCTTGTATTTTAACTGATTTATATCTTGCCGCTCTGTTTGAATAAAAGATTCTTTTCTTGAGCGCTGTTTGAGGGTCGTTGAGCCATTGTCTGTCATAATTTATTTTTGTTTCTTTGATAACAGATCTATTTACAGCGTATGCATTTTCCATTTCGTAAGAATCATAAGTATCATCAAAATCTTTCATGTTAATCTTTGAAACCAAATTAGAAAGATTAACTCCGTAAGATGTTGTGAGTACATCATCGGAATAGGTGAATTTACTGTAGCCTGACTCAGGCGGCGTAGCCATTACCGTATTAGCGTTTCTTATATACGGATAGCTGTCATAAGCTTTTGTCGCATATGTAACAACAGAGTCCCAAAGGGTATCCTTGTCCAAGATGTATATATAGTTCACCCTTTTTGTGTTTGTCTCACAGTTGATATTTGGAAGTGCAATATTTGATGTTAAAATATCGTTTAGGTTTACGTTACTGTTAATTTTCGGAACAGGCTGGTTTACGCCGAGAGCGGCAGTATACCCTCTGCTGTAAATAGTTATTAGAAATTTGTTGTCCGGATACTTTTGCGACTCCATATTATAAATCGGACCATCATGGATTACTTTACTGTTAAAGGCTATTTTAATCTCATTAGGATCGGTAAGAGCAGTTTCACTCAAAAGAGTAATACTCAGCGATGAATAGGGAGTGTACCATTCCTTTTCATAGTTCATTGCAACAATATTTTTGCAGTTTATACTATGGCTTGTGGAAGCTTCATAAATAGTTGCGGTTATATTACTCATCGTTTACATAAAGCTGAATATCAACTGTACCCAGCTTTTCCCCCGATTTAAGATTTATTTCATAGCTGTATATTTGTGCATTGTCATATTGTTTGGTGTTGACGAAAACTGTTTTTCTCGAGGACAATCCGGATTCAAGAATATCAGAGAGATATTCATAATCCTCGCTCAAGATTTTTCCGCTGAGGCTCAAATACTTGCGCCTGACTCCCATATTTCTTGTGACAACACCGTTTGAAGCTGTGGTTACATCAGTAACAGCAGCACTTTTTTTAATAACAGCTTTGTCGCAAAAGATTTGCGTATCGTCAATCAAAACTGAAATTTGATATTTCTCCATTATGAAGTGACCTCCGTAAGATAAGATATATTTAAGATTATTTCGCCTTGCAGGCATTTGTACACGCTGGTATATCTTACAGGCTTTGAAAAAATGCTTGTGACATTAAGCTGTGTATTTCTATAAAAGCGCTGAAACAAGGAATCTAAAGTCGGCTGAATTCCGAATGTGTTTTCATCCTGCTTAAAATACAGCGTGATTTTGACTTCAAGCTCATATTCCTCGAATAAGGTGCCGTCATTTGCAGTTGCTTTGCCAATAGCTTTGTTAGACAAAACGTCAACGATTCCGAATCGGGAGTTCAAGCGGCTTTCGTATTTTTGATTAGAAAAAACATATGACGTACCGAAATTTTCGGATCCGAGTACCTGTGCGATTTTTGTGTAAATGCTTTGTAACAAAAAAATCCTCCCTTCATGAGCTTAAACTCGTACAAATATAAAGTCGTCATCATCTATAAGATGACGTATAGATTTTATTGCAAGGTTCATCATAAGCTCCGAGGATTTAAGCCGTAGTAAGTTGTTGTTTTCGGATATAAATTTTCCGCTTTCTGACAAAAGTCTGTTTTCTCTTGAATACACAACAGTGTTGTAGTTGAAAAATGAAATACAAGCCGCTGCATATTCAAGCTCGTTTATTTCCTCGGATGTATAATCGCTTTCAGCTTTGATCAAACGGTTTAAAAGATAGTGATACGCACAGGTGATTATATCCATAAAATTTGATTGGTTGCTCGAAGATTCACCTGACAACCTGCAAAAAATCGAAACTATATTTTCAAGATTCATTTTATTTTACCGTTACGCTGTAACTGTAAGCTTCTGTACAGCGTCTGGGTTGATCTCGTTGATTCCCATTGATATAGAAGCGGCAATTTCATCAAACTGCAAAGTGATAAGCTTACCTGTTTCAACGGTCATTTCACCGCACTGTACAAGCTCGTAGCAGTATTTGCTTGAAATTCCGTAATAATTTGTAGTAGTGAGTCCCGGAACAGGAACAATTGTAACACCGAAAGGTGTTTTGATGAATGAATTATCTGTGCTGACTCCCGTAGAAATCTGGTTTTTAATTTCATCTAAGTTAAGCAGCTGTGCGTAAAGCTCCTTAGAGCAGAGAATAGTATCCATGTCGAAATCACTCATTGATTCCCAGAACTCCACAAGCGTAGCATAAGAAAATGCACTTCCTTTTGCGCTGACGACGTTTGAAGTCATTTCTCCGACTGCAGGAATAAGGTTTGAGTTTAATTCTCTTGCGATAGACATTCCAAGCTGCTTTAATATAACGGCAAAGGTGTCGATTCTCTTTCGCTTTATAGATTCGTATGAAATTTTAAGAGCCTTAGCATATTTTCCAGCAGAAGAGCTTTTGGTAGTAACTGTAATTTTACTCATCTCTGCTCCTTCGGCAACTTGGCAGCTCTTTCCGTCATTAACAACATTTAAAGCGCTGTATTCAATATCGTCTGCATTAATAATAGAAGCAGCATATTTTCCCACACATAATGTGTCGTCAAAGCCCTGCTTGATCTGTCTGCGAATGAATTCAGGGAATAAAACGGCAGACTCAGTTGTTGTGAAAAACTTAGATACTGTGTCACAGTCATTTCCGTTTATTTTGATGTCAAATCTTTTTAGCTGTCTTTCAAAGGCGTCAAGTCCTCTAAGTGAAGTGTCAGAATAGTTTTCATCAGGATCTAGCTTTGCAAGTACATCTGAAAAGCTCTTTCCTGAAATATTATACATGTTTTTGTCTAGTTTTATATCGTTGTACATAAAAATCTCCTTTACATTTTAAAATTTGTATTTGTGCTGTCAAAAGTCTTGTCAGCAGACAAAATTTCGTCTAAAAATTTAGTTTTTCCGTGTTCTTTTTTCAGATCTGTAAGCACGTCGTCAAGCTCGTCACAGGAGAGCCTTTCGCAGAACTTTTGAATTATATTTCTTGAAACATTAGGCATCTCCATAAGAAGTGAGCCGAGGGTTTGTTTTCTTAGCTTATTTTCAAGCTCATTTAACTTTTTTGTTGTTTCGTTGTCCTCCTCAAGTGGTGTTTCCTTAAGTCCTGCCGAATACTTTTTGGTGACTCCTGCTTTGGGCTGTGCGGGAACGGCAACAAATGAGAACTCGTAGGCGTCAAAAGCATTGTTAAGAATATGGGCACAAAGCTTGCCGTTATAGCTCTTACCCTTGATGTGAGAGCAGCTTTTGACGTTTTGGTTTTTTCCGCAAATGCTGCAAAGCTTTTCTTTAACAGCACAGCTAACGGAAACTTCTTTTTTTATTCCTCCGTCGATCTCTTTAATGAGATCACTGTTTTTCTGCGTTCTTATCATATAAGCGTATCCTAAAAGATAGGTATAATCCTCACCGGACTGAGTCTTTTTTGTATTGTCAGTTATGAGGGCAGTCGAGTATATCCTGGCTGTTTGGTTTTCACCCTTTGGATTGTGATCGAATATGCCGGTTTTGCCGACAAAAAGCTTTGCAAGCTGTTTAAGCGAGTTTACAGAAAACTGTTCACCGTCTCTGTCAATCTCATTGTCACAGAGAACAATCGGAAATGCATAAAGCTCTTCCTTGGAGAAATTACGTCTTGTAAGCTCGTTTATTTTATTTACTTGGCTGTCGTCAAGCGTGAAATTATCCATTTTGTTCCTCCCTTTCGTTTTGAATTTCAAGCTGTTTAGCCTGAGCGTTATAAAGCCTTGCCCGAGCAAGCTCCGTTTCGTCTAGGAGGTTAATTGTATCCCATTCTACATACGAATCGCAGTCAGCGCCAATTGAGCGCAGGAAGGTATTTGAGATTTGTGTTATAACAGGGTTGAGAAGCCGCCTGTAATATTCAAGCTCGCTTGTCAGAATATCACACTGCTGAGTGCTCATTCGCTCTGTTGAGCTCCAGTTAAGACCAAGCAAAAACGGCGGAATTGAAAGCTTGGAAATCATCTGTTCCAGAAGCTGTCTTACAGGAACTTCGCTGTCAATTATCTGATTATCAGCACCGATTACTTTTATATCAACATCGCCGATTGCAATAAAGTCCTTGACGTTGCCGTTTTTTGTCATCGCCATTCCGTCCGACCATTCTTTTGCGATTTGGATAGCTCTGTCTTTAGCGTATGTCATATCGGAATCATTTTTTGGCTTATAAGTAACTGCATAGCGAACATTTCCTGCTCTTTCAAAATTCTGACCGATAGATGAGTAAATTTTCATTAAAATACCTGCCAGAGAGGGAAGCCCCCTGAAAACAGAAACTCCGAATGGATTTTTTGGATTTGGATTTAAGCAAGCGTAGAGTATTCTGCTTGAGTCCTCAATCAAAATGTCTTCTCCGCCGGCTGTCGCAAAAAACTTTCTGTCGCAGGGATTCTTTCCTCTGGAAACTTTGAAAAGGGTAGGATCGCCGTTGTAAAGACCGATAATTTGATTGTTCTTTACAAGAATCTCGCCTATTCCTTTTCCGTAAGTAAGCATAGAGTCGAGGAAAATATCAACGAATTCATTTACCGATACTCCGCTTAGCCCGACGGGTATGTTCTTTTGAAAGTTGTCAAGCTCTTCCTGATACTTTTCATTTTTTGCGATAAGCTTAAAACCTCCCGCAAGCCGTACTATTTTTAAAACGCAGGCGTCTAAAATAGGAACAGCTGCTCTTAGTGCCTCGTAAAGCTCATATTCAAATGTATTTACAGAGCTTATGTTAGTGCTTTCGCCAAATGTGCATCTTTCTGAAAAAGCTGTCACGGCAAGGCTGTCCAAGGATTTGTTTTGAACTTTTTTAAGTCTGATTTTAAAACGCTCCTTTCTTTAAAATTTTCTGCCGAGCGAAAGACAGAAAAAATCCTCTTTCGCTTCTGACAGATATGTAGAAACAAAATATCTGATGTCGTCCATTGCGTGGTCATTTTCTTTAAGCGGAGCGTCCTTTCCGCTTTTTTCATCCCACCTGTAAAGCTCAGATTCTCTTATCGAGTCATAGCATTGCTCACAAATTTTAATTTTTCCCTGCTTAAGTGCATCGCTAACCTGTCTGATTCCTGAAATCACATCGTTTTTCGCCCTTGCTGTTTTGTATCTGCCATGACGGTTGATACATTCTATAAACGAAGCGGCAGACGGGTCTACAATGACGCAAGAGGGGATTATATCGCCCAAAAGCTTAAACAGAGAACTGTAATGCTCCTCATCGGTTTTTTGATATCCTTCTTTTCTTGAATCAAAGTAATATTCTTTAATTCTTATCCATATACCGCCGTCTGTTTTTCCCCAAAGTCCGAACGAACTTGGGTTTACAGTTCCATAGTCACATGAAACAACATATTCTAAAAATCTGTAATCAGTATTTTTAATAACAGAGGCCTTAAAGTCGGGATAAACAAGTCCATAGGTGCTTGACCATTTTCCTAAGACAAAGCGATCGTAAAATGCTCCGCTGAAGAGTGTCTTATATCTATTCATTATCAAAGGGGAGAGGCTGGGATTGTCGTCAAGCTGAAATCTTACATATAAGAGATTTTTCTCTTGTGCTTTATCTATCCATTCCTTTTTAAACCAGTGGTACGGATTGTCAGGGTTACAGTTAAACCAAAGCTTAGAACCGTCCTTCGAGCATCTGGCAACAGCCTGTTCTACAAAGCTTCTTGGCATAAGTACAACCTCGTCGAGCAAAAGACCCGAAAGCGTCATTCCCTGAATAAGAGAAGCAGAACCCTCGTCCTTTCCGCCAAAAAGGTAATAACGGTTGTGATACTTGCCCTTTGAAATATCGATCCTGTTTTTAGATTTAAATTCCTTAACGCCAAATCCGCTTTTTAAAAGGCTTTCGATAAGCGGTTCGATAAGATTTCTTTTTAGAGAGGTTATCGTCTTTCCGCAAAAAGCAAAGTTAGCGTTTTGAAAACTGCTCATAGACCATAAAACAAAGGACAGCGACATAGAAAAGGTTTTTCCTGATCTAACCGCACCATCGCATATTATCCCATCGAAGCTTTTGTACTGCTCACTGGTGTACCAACTCAGAACCAAAAGCTGCTTTTCAGAAAATTCATTCATTTTCATCAGCTTCTTTTTTATAAGAGCGTACATTCAGCTTTTCGCAGGACTTTGCAAAGCTTTGTAAAAAGCCTTCACCGTCATCGCCTTTAGAAAGCTCGATTTTGGAAAGCTCTATCATAAGCTCAAGAGCCTTTATTTTGTCAAAGCTTTTTACTTCGCAGCCCTTGTCGCTTCTTTTCATTTCGCTCAGACAGAATAGCTCAGTTTTATTTGCAGGGATATTGTTTGACGCTAATCCTGCAAGGTCCGTCTGGCTTGACATAATAAGCTTATAAAGTCCGATTTTTGCAAGATCGGCAGCGCTAGTGGCAAGTATTCTTTTGTTCGATAGTTTTAACAATAGATTTCCTCCTATTTTGTTTGCTAGTGAAAAGTTTTCCGGAAATTACCTTTCAAACATAGAAAAAAACAGCTCAAGTTTGTATGTGCGGATGCAACATTAATAAAGCTTCTTACGTTTGTTTACAAATTCTTAAATAAGTTTTCATTTAGGCGGTAAAAAGGCAAGTGTTGCAAAAAGTGCATATTTGTGATAGAATAAGTTAAACTAAATCGGAGATGAAGAAATATGAATCATATCACATCAAATCTATTAATTTTCGGAAATCTGGATAAGAGTGAGCCGCTTTTAAAGCTGTCCGAAATTTACTCGGATTTTGAAAATAAGAGTGTAAGCAATGACGAGCTTGTAAGTCGGATCTATGAGGAGATAAGAAATATTCTTAGGATAGCAACCGATTTTGGCTTTGACAAAAATCTATGGCAAAATTACCTTACATTTCTGCTTGTAACAAATGAAAATCCGTTTACTGTGACATGTGAAAAAACGGGAGCGCAGGACGGAAGCGTTAATTATTTTGCAAAGTCGGACTGTAAGCTTTTTATTAAGCTTTTCAAATATGATTTCAGCAAAATCGAAAGCGAGCTTAAAATTGATTGTTTTACAAGAATCACGAACTATAAGGCAATAGTTAAAAAAGAGCTTATGTATAACAAAAATGTGAGCGAGAAGGTTAGAAATCTAAGTGAAAGACTAAATGCCTCAAAGGATGAGAATGAGTTTTTTGAGAATCTTACGGATTTTTACCGTGACTTTGGCGTTGGAATGTTTGGACTTAATAAAGCGTTCAGACTAAAAAATGTTGACAGCGGTATAGAACTTATACCGATAAACAATATGGATAGGGTAGTGTTGGACGATCTTGTCGGATATGAGCTTCAAAAGAGTCAGCTTGTTCAAAATACACTTGCGTTTGTTGAGAATAAAAAGGCGAATAACGTATTGCTTTACGGTGACAGCGGAACGGGTAAGTCTACAAGCATAAAAGCGATAGTCAATGAATTCTATTCCAAGGGACTGAGAATGATTGAGATTTATAAGCATCAGTTTAAAGATCTTTCAAACGTAATCGCAATGATCAAAAACCGAAACTATAAGTTTATCATATACATGGACGACTTGTCGTTTGAGGAATTTGAAATAGAGTACAAATTCTTAAAGGCAGTAATTGAGGGCGGAGTTGAAACAAAGCCGGATAATATTTTGATTTATGCAACCTCAAACAGACGGCATTTGATAAAGGAAACATGGAATGACAGAAGCGACATGGAGTCTGATAACGGAATCCATCGCTCGGATACTATTGAAGAAAAGCTGTCGCTTGTAAACCGCTTTGGAGTAAAGATCAATTACTCAAAGCCGACAAGGCAGGAATATCATAATATTGTTACAGAGCTTGCGAAACGAAATGGAATAGATCTGAGTGGAGAAGAGCTTATAAAAGAAGCTAACAAGTGGGAGATAAGCCACGGAGGAATAAGCGGAAGAACAGCGCAGCAGTTTATAAATAATCTTTTAGGACAGATGAAATAAAATCAACGCAAAAAATAAATCCTTGAGGAATTTTCCTCAAGGATTTTTTTAACTTAGAAATAATTATATTTTTCTTCAAAT
>CABUAH010000069.1 GCA_902489475.1 uncultured Oscillospiraceae bacterium
GAATCAAATACTAATTCTTCTTTCATTCATTCTACTGAAAGTATAGAGAGTAAAGAAAAAGCTGAAGGAATGAATGATTATGAAGAAATCTGTAAACGGATTGACTTTAAGAAGCTTATTGGGGAAGATCCTCAAAAAGCGAAAATGTATTTATACATACAAGCCGTATTATCTTTTGTTTTGAAAAGCGATAAGCCAATACGAGTCAGAGGACAAGAAATTCCAAAGAACAAAGCTTTGGAGGAATACCGTAAACTTGACGCAAGCATGATAAAAGCTGTTACTGAAAATTATTCAAAGTGTCAGTCTAAAGTCAAAGATATGTTTGCATACATAGCTTCGTGTTTGTATCAAATGCCGCAAATTATGGATCTGACAAAATCGGGCTGTCCGGTTAAATCAGCATCTTATGACTTAGAGTTTTTTGATAAATATTCTGCTGTCGATTCGGATATGCAAAAAGGAGTGCTTGATCAATGGTTTTTGAATGGCGGATTAGGCGATTTAATTTCAGAGAATTAGGAGGGAAAAAATGTTAAACAGAGTAATTTTAATGGGAAGAATCACACACGATTTAGAGATTAGGCAAACGCCCGGAGGAAACAGCGTACTGTCGTTCAATATTGCTGTTGACCGCAGCTATGCCAAACAGGGCGAAGACAGACAAACCGACTTTATTTCATGCGTTGCATGGAATAAGCGAGCTGAGTTTATTGAAAAGTATTTCAAAAAAGGAAGAATGATAGCACTCGAAGGGCAACTCAGAACAAGGACATATGATGACAAGAACGGTTCCAGGCATTATATCACAGAGGTTTATGTAGATAATATTTCATTTACAGGTGAATCGAAGCAACAGGCTACTCAATCTCCGCCTGCAGCAGCTGCCTCAAATGAACAACCGCCGGAATCTATTTCTATTGGCAATCTTGAGGATTTTGAGGAAATTTTGGATGATGACGGCGTGCCGTTTTAGGACAGAGTACAAAAACATTTAAGGAAAGGAAAAAATGAAAATGAAAGCTTTTAAGGAATTTGAAAAATTAGAAAACGAAAATAATACAAAAACACAAGTTTATTTACTTAAAACTGATGCAACAAATGAAGTTGTATTAAGGCAGGCTGATGATGCTGTTATTTTAGCTTCATCGCCAAGTGGAATGTTTGACAATACCGTTGACCTTTATCAGAGCGACGAAGAAGGACGCATCGACATAAACAGTATAAAAACTGCGTTGGCTGAATATATCGGTGATGGTTCAGAGTTCAACTCTTTTGGCGACATAGTAAACGATAGTTTGAATATATCATCATCTCAAACAACCGTTATGAGTTGGGAAGAAGTCAATCGGTTGGTAAATGAAAATGATGGTTTTGGATTGACTTTTGTAACTGAATATGAAGATGAGAAGTACAATCTCTCCGAAGCACATGAAAAAACTGAAGACGATTCACAAGTGATAATTGAGGGACAAAGTACAGGTAGAAAAGGTAGATAAAGTGGGACTTTATGTCTCACTTTTTCTTTTTGAGAGGAGTGATGTTGATTGGACAAGCTTGATAGTGCCGGGAATCTGCATAAGGTTTTCTCCGGCGAAGTTGATTTGTCTTCTGAAAATGAAAAATCCACCTTGACGGTGGATGAAAAAGATATTTTGCGTATGGCGGATGCAATCAGACAAAACCGCATCGAGGATCAGATGTTCGCCATAAACCTTGACAGATTTTTGAATAGCGATACAAAATCATCAGAGTACATATTTGTTTGCAGAACATCTAACGCTCTTGCAATATCCGGAGCAGATCAAAAACTCGATGTAGTTATAGCGCCGAGGACGATTGCAAAGTGTATGGCAGATCCGGAAATGAGGTATCACGGTCATGGACTTACGAGAGATATTATACAGCGTATTCCTGAGGAACTTAGAAATCCTGTTATGATTTTTAGAGGTAGTAAGGATAATTCACTTGTTGCAATTACGAAATTAAAGGATAATAGTAATCATAGTATAATAGTTGCTATATCAATTGATGAAACTGATAAATTCCGTATTGTAAATAGAATTGCTAGTATTTACGGGAAAGATAACATTAATAATTATATGAGAAATCAAATTGAGTATGGCAATTTAATTTCGGCAAACAAAAAAGAAGCTAATGAAATGCTTCATTCCGCCGGGCTCCAATTGCCCCTGGAGAACACATTCATTAACTTCAATAATAGTATAGCATATACTACACAAAATGTCAAGGGATTTTCTACGAATCTTTACACACGTATCATTGAAAAAATTCACACAGAGGACGATTCACAAATGATAATTGAAGGACAAAGTACTGGTAGAAGAGGTAGATAAAGTGGGACTTTATGTCTCACTTTTTATTTTTGAAAGGAATTTTAATTATGAATCATACTAGCATAATTACGCAGTTTTACAAAAAAGAAATTATACAGTCTGATGGAATTGAGAAGATTCCCCCACTTACATATGCTGGATTTTCAAATTTAGAACAATTTGTATGCTCTGTTAATTTAAAAGAAATTGCCGAGCTTGCTTTTGTAAACTGCAAATCTTTAGAAGAGATACAGTTTAACGAAAATCTTGAGCATATCGGCAAAGGTGTTTTCGGTAATTGTTGGAGCTTAAAGCAGCTGGATTTATCAAGCACAAAGCTTAAAAGCTTCAATACTGATATTTACACGGACAACAAAGCTTTATTCTATGGTTACGGACATATCAAAGATATAATTTTTCCAGTCACTGTTGAAAGCATAGAAGGCATGGTCACAACCGCAGAAACGAGCTTTGAAATACCAAACCCGGAAACAGTTGTTAAACTAGATGATTACACACAAAGGAAAGGAATTATCATCATTGCTCCTGTCGAATCAAAAGCTCATGAATATGCTGTAAAAAACAAATTGTCTTATGTTGAACTATCAAATGGCAGTAACCAAAAAACAGCTGCTAACAAATCCCAGCAAGATATTATTCCAAAAGGAGGACGGAAATGAGAAAACTGCAAATCAAATACTTACCTCCGCATATAAGAGAACGGTTGTCAAAAATAAAAACCCTGTATGTCGATGACAGGAATAATTGGGTAGCAATCTGTTCCAACGGGGAGTTTCTATCAGGTGACGATAATGAACTTACTGCTGTTCACGCAAACTGTATAGAAATTAAAGACAAGTTTAATCGTGCATTTACATCTATTGACAGCAATGATATTGACGAGCTTGACAGAGTCGTTGGAGGAAGCAAGCTTATAAGTATTTTTGGAAGCGTTGAATATAATACGCTTGCAAGAAATAAAGAGTATGTTGAAAAACAATATTCTTCTTTGGTTGCGTATTACGAATCGCAGAATAATACTCCGAATAGTAACAGACGAACAAAACAAACAGCATACGGTACTGAATTTAAAGATAGTATTACTTTAAATGAAAAAATATCCGTTATATCTACTGCTATTAATTACTACTATAAACAGCTCGGAAAGCGAATTGACAATTGTTTTGAAAATTATGATAAAGAAAAAGGAACGGATATTGATTTTACAAGCACCGTCGGATATTCAAAAGAAGCTAAAGCCGGATCATATTCAGCTAAAATACAAAATAGGCTTCGTCTTATACAATCGGACAAGAGCAGCGAGCAGTCTTTTGAGGCTGAGAAAATTACAGCTGAATACTTGAAAATCAAGAATATTCAATCAGAGTTTAAAAAGCTTTGTGATGAATCCCTTTCATCAACACAAGTAGTAAGCCAAAATAGCACTCGCATACGCAGAAGCTTATATAATCAATAACTTTAAAAGCAGTTAACAATGAAAGGAAATTTATATGAGAGTATTTTTTGATATGGATGGGACCCTTAACAAAATCACAAATTCCCTCATGGATGAAAGCGGAAGCGTTCAGCTCGAGAAAATGTACAAAACTGAAAACTTTTTTGAACACATCGAGCCGGAAGAAAATATGATTGAGCTTGTTAATAAGCTGTCAGAACAAGGTGTTGAAGTGTTCAGTCTTTCTTCGTGCGAACTTGGAGATCCTCCGGGATTTGAAAAGCAAAAGGATAAGTGGCTTGATAAGTATCATGTAAACATAGCTCAGGGAAACCGTATATATGTCCCCTACGGAGAAGATAAGACAAATTACATACCCGGAGGTTTGCAGGACGAAGATGTATTGATTGATGACTATAATCTCAATCTTGAAGAGTGGCAAAACAAAGCGGCGGATAAAAAAGTAAATGCAAAAGCTGTTAAAGTTGTCAACAGCCTTAATGATAAAGGTTTGGGAGCTTTGGGCGGCGATAAAGGCAATATATGGGACGGAGTCAGAATATATACTTCTTTTTCTGCCAATCTGAACGCTAATACCGTCTTAAATATCTTTTCGGAAAGTAAACCTACGGAAATTAACCTTGAAATGAATACAAATCCTAAAAAGATAATGTATGATGCCTATTATTATTTAGACATGATAGGCTCAGACGGTCTTGCAAATATTGAAGTTCAGTCTGCTGAAAGAGCGCTATTCTCCGTTTTGCAACCGCCGAACTCACAACAAGCTTATCTGCTTTGCGACAATTATGATACAGACGGATATACATTGTCAAATCTTAAAACACCTTCATATTTTAATGACAAACAGTCAGCAGTTAATGAATTTGTATATAGACAAGCAGTTGATCCAAAAGGCTCAGACGATAGCTTGATATTACTCAAGGAAGATGAGCTTAACAAAGCCATACATTACATAAATGAAAAATTTCCTGAGCTTAGTGATAGATTGTCTGAAATGGTAAGATCAGTTGCGACTTCCGATGATGTTAAAAAACCCGAATACAAGTACGGTTTAGAAACGCTTTCCGTACGAAAAGTATCTGGAGCAAAAACATACGAGGTATACGGATTCCGTGACGGGAATGAAAAGTATTTGTTCTCTTCTGATGCGCCGACTTTGCCGTTCTTTGTAGATCAGATAAACAGTACTATATCTGCAAATCGATACAGGACAGAGCGTAAAAATGTAGAAAATGATATAAATAAAAATCAAGACGACGAGGTTGTTTTTGATAAAAAGAAATATCACAGATAATAAAGGCAGTGTCCTTTATTCAATAAGGGGCACCGCCCCATCATTAAACAAGTGAACGAAAGGCGAAGCCGCTTAGGATTTCCGTAGGGGATGTAAGTCCCCTACGGAAAGACGTAGATGACCTCCGCCTAAGAGGCGGGGGCATCCGTTCACGGTTATATATTGCCCTTGCGGTGTTTGAGGTCAGCACTCACTGCAAGGGCTTTTTTATTTTAATGAAAGTGAGGTAAAAGTATGAAAAAGGTAACTTACACACAGGCTTGTGAAGTCAACAATATCGACTTGTCATTTGTTAACTTCACATTTAACGATGATCGGAGTCCCGGCAGCAATCAGCCGCTTGCAACGTGCAGGGCAACGTTTAAAAACGGATTGGAGCTTCGTGATATTGCGATTTGGGAAAGCCGCAAGACAGGCGAGCCATATGTTTCGATGCCGACAAAAGTTTATTATGCTACAAACGCAGAAGGACAGCAGGAGCCTAAAAGATTCCCACAAGCGATTTTTGCAAACGACCGCAATAAGCAAAATCTGTTCAATAGCATTGTTCTTGATGCATACAACAAGCAATTAAAAGTAAAAAGGGATAACGACCGGTCACAAGTGCCAACGTCTGTAAAATCTGAAGGTCAGTTTAATGCCAACACTTTGGATGACGGCGCTTTTGATTCGCAGAGCGATTCACAAGACAACCGCCGGAATACCGCAAGAGGTAGACGATAATATGAAATTCACGGACGCTCAAAAAAAGCAAGTTTCTAATATTTCCACTATTGACTATCTAAACAGGACTAACGGTTTTACATTCAAGAAGGCAGGTCGTTATTATCAGTGCATAGAACACGACTCATTGATGATCTATCCCGATCAGAAAGGCTGGTCGTGGAACAGTCAGGATATAAGCGGTCCGAATGTTTTGGCATGGAAGCAAAAAATTGAAGGACTGACATATCCGGAAGCTATGAGCGAGCTTCTTGGATTGGAAGGCAATTCTAATTCTTATTTAATAGCTGATGAAGTAAAAGCTGATGAACGTAAACCCTTTGTATTGCCGGAACAAAACAGTAATAATCAGAGAGTAATTGCGTATTTGGTAAAAACACGGCAGCTCGACAGAAAAATTGTGAATGACTGTATTAATCAAGGTCTTATTTATGAAGATAAAAGGCATAACGTAGTAGCTGTTGGACGTGATGAAAACGGAGAAGCAAAATCGGCTGATCTTCGTTCTTCGAGAACATACGGAGCTAAATTCAGAGGTTGTGTTACAGGCAGCGAAAAACGGTACGGATTTCATTTAGATTCTAATTGCAATTCAGATACCGTTTTTGTGTTTGAAGCTTTTATAGACAGCCTTAGTTTTTTATCGCTCAGAAATATGTCTGCAAAAGCACGGAACAATCCCGATTACTACAAAAAGTTTAATGTGTTGGCATTAGGCGGAACGAGCGACAATGCGTTAACGCAGTATGTAATATCCCGACCTCAAATATCAAATGTTGTCTTAATGCTTGATAATGACGATGCAGGGCGAGAAGGTGCAATGAAAATCAAATCTAAATATGAAAAGTTTAATTTAAACTGCACTATACGGACAATGCCGGAAGCTTATTCCGACTGTAAAGATCAAAATGATCTTCTCAAAGCTTTTAAAGAAAGTTTAAATCAATCTTATAACTCAAAAACGGCTGTAAGTCAAGCTCGTACAGTTTCCGATGACAGGAAAATTGATTGCGAGAAAAAATCGACTTATAGCCGTCATTAATTTTTAAAAGGAGAAATTATTATGACAAAAACAAAATTTACATTAAGAAGAAAAATTACAGTTATGTTCATGACGCTCATTATGACGTGTTTGAGCATGGTTTCTATGTGTTGCATCAATGCTTCGGCTGATGATACACAGGTAACGGATAGCACAACTTCATCGTATTCGGCTGAAGTTACTCCGTTGGTTAACTTGTCTACTGATTCTATAAACGGAGTCGATGGCATTTTAAGCTTTTTAAATGGCTTAAAACCAAAACTTTTGTTAATTGCAGGAGCAGGCGCTATTATTGCTTTAATACTGGCAGGTATATGCTTTTTCCTTGGAAGAAGTGGTGCGCAAATAGCAAAGTCGTGGCTGTTATATATTTGTATAGGTGTAGCCGTTATTTCAGCTGGATCATTTATACTCAGCCTATTATCAGGAAACTAAAGAAAGCTCCGCATTATGCGGAGTTTTCTTTAAAAAGGAGGCTAGTTTATGTATGAAACTTTAAAGAAACACAAAAAACTCTCTTGCCTTTTGTTTGCTGTTATTATCTCATTTTTTTGCTATAAAGTAACTGTAAGCGCAGCAGATTGCGTTTATGGATCATGGAACAACGATCTTGTGCAAAGAATATCAGTTGCAAATTTTTGGAAAGATATAGGCCGTGATATTTTATATACTGTTTTAAGAGCAATTGCCGGTTTAATTGATATGGTTGAAGATGCTATAGATGAAGTATTACACTTGAATATTTATGAAGGCGTTAAGCAATTTTTTAATTTTGATAGTTGGATTTATCCGTTAGCATCCGCAGTATTTTTAATTTGTTTAATTGGATGTGCTACTTTTTTAATGATTTTTTACAATAAAGGCAGAATGAGTGTTTTTATAAAATCTGTAATAATGGCTGCCTTTTTGATTGGTGCCTTCCCTGCCCTAATTTCAGCGCTTACAGATTTAAAAGATGCAGGAGTTGCTAGCGTAGAAGCAATAGACCCGTCCGGTGCAACCTCATATGTTAAACATAGTATAGGTGATTCAATACTTTCATCTATTACTGTAGATATGGAAGAATCGGGCAAATACGGAGTGGAGCGATATATCTCACAAACAGAAGACTATAAAATAAAACAGGATATACCTTACAACGTAAATATAAATGCAACGATTGATTCAGACGGGAATACTCCATATAAATATAAGGTTTCCGGTGCTGATCCTGTAGCTAAAAGCATCAAAAAGTATGATGATCTCACGGACGATAACATATTAGAGATGTTGGGTGTAAAATCTGATTGTGATCAACTTAATGATTTATATGACACTTTCATTTCTTCAACAAAGTCCAACGGCACCCATAATATAAATAACT
>CABUAH010000070.1 GCA_902489475.1 uncultured Oscillospiraceae bacterium
AGTATGATATACTTATAATATAATTAGGCTAATTATGCCTAGATTTCTGATATGACGAGGAGAACAGTATGCCATTATACAGATATACTGCCAAGGATATTTCCGGAAAGGCGCAAAAGGGAGTGCTTAATGCGGCAGATCCCGAATCGCTTAAAAAGGGACTTAGAGAAACCGGGCTTTATATTTCAAGCTTTACTGAAAAGGTTGATAAGAATCAGGGGAAAAAGCTTAAATCCGCTGAGATTTCAACATTCTGCCGTGAAACATCCAGTATGCTTGCCGCAGGTATTTCTTTAGTTCGTGCGATGAACATTATTACAAAAAGAGATTTGTCTCCAAAGCTTAAATATGCTTTTGGTGAGATTTTGTCATCCATAAAAAAAGGAATAGCTTTATCCGATGCAATGGAGCTTTTGGGAAATACTTTTCCGCCGATGCTTATAAATATGGTAAAAGCAGGAGAAGCATCGGGACGTCTTGATGAAACCATGGAAAAAATGGCGGACTATTACGAGAAGGATACACGGCTTACAAAAAGTATTAAGAGCGCATTGACATATCCTATTATACTTGCGGTTTTAACCGTTGTTGTAGCTGTAGGACTTATGACGTTTGTGGTTCCTATGTTTGCGGATATTTTCGAGGGAATGGAGCTTCCTGCGATAACAAGAGTTGTAATGGGAATTTCAAACGGACTTACGGAGAATTACATACAGGTAATTATTGCAGCTGCGCTTATTTTTATAGCGATATATTTCATTATGCAGGTGGAAAAGGTGCGGTTTGCGCTTGATAAATTCAAGCTTAAAATGCCGATATTCGGAAAGCTTTTGAAAATTATTTATACAGCACGTTTTTCAAGAACATTAGCATCGCTTTATTCGAGCGGACTTTCTATTATAAACGCTTTGCAAATATCAAAGGATACGATCGGAAACAGGTATTTAACCAAACAGTTCGATGACGTTATACGTTCAGTAAGGTCGGGAAATCCGCTTTCATCGTCATTGGAAGCGGTGGTTGGATTTGATAAAAAACTGTCTGAAACGATAGCTGTAGGAGAAGAAACGGGTCAGCTTGATTCGCTTTTGGTGTCTATTGCTGATTCATTTGATTACGAGTCGGATATGGCTATAAAAAAGATGATGACGATGATTGAGCCTATAATGATAATAATTCTTGCTTTTTTTGTTGTTATGATAATGTTAAGTGTGCTTTTGCCTATCTTCTCTATGTACAGTCAGATTGAACAGGCGGGAAGTATGTAAGAAAAAGCTTGCATTGCAAGACGCATTGATAGTAACAGGGCAAGCTTCATATTAATAAATGACATGAGAGGTGTTTTTTATAATGTCGGTTTCGGTATATATTTCAAATAATTACATAAATGTAGTTTCCGGAAATAAAGCCAAAAATTCACTGACGCTGAAAAGCTGCATTAAAGTTCCTATTCAGGAGGGACTCATAATAAACGGCGTGATTATGAACGAGGACAATCTTGCTGCGGCTGTAAAAAATGTGTGGTCAGATAATCCGGAGCTTGCAAAAAGTGTTAAGCTTGTCGTATCGTCCACTTCGGTATTGTCAAAAAAACTGAATGTTCCGGCGGTAGGGGATAAAAAGCTTCTGGATATTATAAAAGATGAGTATTCCGAGGTTGAAAATTATCAAAAGCTGATTTACGATTATCGGGTGATTGACCCAAAAGCAAAAGACGGCGGAATGATCGTTATGGCTTGCGCTGTGGAAAGAGAGTTTATTGAAGGATACATAAATCTTTTTAATAAATGCGCCATAAAGCTTGAATCTATTACGACAGCAGTTTCATCTCTTATGAATGCGGTTTCGTATTTTGAGAGCTTTTCGCATGCTACATATGTAATTACAAATTTGGACGGGAATAATCTTTCAAACACGCTGTTTGTAAACGGTGAGTATAATTATTCATCAAGATCCCGTCTTTTAGAGGAAATCGGTTCTGAGGACTCCGAAAACGAGCTTTATCGTAATCTATCCTCCCTTATTCAGTTTAACAAGTCACAAAAAACAGGCTTTGATATTACTGATATTTATTTCACGGGGGATTTAAACGAGGGCGTTTATGATTTTTCAGAGCGCTTGTCGCAAGCTTTGGGCGTAAGAGTTTCTCCGCTTGATCCCCCTAAAAGTGTAAGCGGCGCTGACAAAGGTTTGTTTAACAAGCTGTTTTACACTATGGGAAATCTTTAACTAAAAAACATCGTTATCCGGTGGGAAAGGATAAAACTTATGGCATTGTTTGGTGCAAAAAAAACTGATATAGATTTACTTGCAAGATATAGCTTTGATCCGGAAAAAAGGGAAAAGAGAATGAAAATTCTTTCCTATACCTTGCCCGGCGTTCTTGTAATAGGCTTGATTACGGGGCTGATACTTTTTAATCTGTTTAAAGGTATTAGCTTGGATAATCAAATAAGTGATTACGAAACAAAAATTTCCGACCTCCAGTCTCAAAAAGACGAGGCATTAAAACAGCAACGTAAAAACGATATTTTAACAGCGGATCTACAGGTGCTAAAAGAGGCTAAGGATAAGTCTGATCAGGAATCCTCACGTTATGGGTATTTGGATTCTAAGTTTTTAAGCGATATTAATTCAGCTTGTGGTAAAAAGGCTGAGATAAAGCTTATGGATTTTTCATCTGAGGGAATTCTGTTTACGTTTGAAACTGCATCGCTCAATTACAGCGACATAAGCGTTATAGTGAAAAAAATTGAGCAGCTGGATTACTTCGACGAAGTAACATATACCGGGTATTCTAAAACGTCAGACGATGCGTATTCCTTTAGTGTGGTTTGCAGCTTTGAAGGCGAGAATAATGAAAGCGAGGTAGCACAGTAATGCTTAAGGGTGTAACTAAAAGACAAATTATAGTTTTATATGTGCTTGTGGCTTTTCTTATTGTTGTGCTTGGAGTAAGATATGCTGTTTTACCGATGATGGAAGCAAACGATGATAGAAATGCCAAGCTTTCGGCAAAAATTTCGGAATACGATAATCTTGTTTTTGAAAGCCGTCAGGTGAAGGTTTACGAAAAGCTTAACAAACAGCTGGAGCAGGAGATCAAAAATACCAGCAAGAGTTTTCAAAGTAATATAAAAACAAGCAACATTGATGCCGTGATAAGCTCAATTATAAAAGAAAGCGGTCTGCAAGCAGTATCTCTTACGGTAAGCGAGCCTGTAGATGTCACGGACGTATCTCTAAAAAATGGTGAAACTCAGGCACCGAATCAGGCGCAGCAGACAAGTGATGAAAAAGATAAGGCGAAAAGTGAATCCGAAAGCACGGTTAAGTCAATTACAGCCAATTTAACTACTTCAGGAAGTTATGCGGAGCTTGTTAAATTTATCGAACTTGTTAGCAAGCAGGAAGCTATGTATATGACGGACTTAACATTTACCATGAAAGTAGACGAAAAAAACGGAAACGATGATATAACTATGAATTTTGCAGTAGTTTCGTTTGTTTATACTCCGCAGGAGGAAGCTGAGACATCAACAGAAGAAGCTTCACAGGCTGCCTCATAAAGAGTGAATCAAAGCTTAATTTTTGAAAACAGAGGTGAAGACTGATATGAAAAATCGCAACATAAAAGGCGCTGCACTTGTGTGGGTTGTGCTTGCATCGTGCATTATTGCAGTTATTGCAGGCGGACTTATAGCGATCTCGTTTTCATATTATAATTCACAAAAAAGCGATACGCTTGATATAACGCAGGGCTATTTAAATGCCAAAAGCGCAATAGAGTCTGTTTATGAATATATATCCTCAGTTCCCGACTTATCGACTGCTCAAAGAGCTGTATATGACAAGGTCGTAGGGCTTAAGGTCGGCGAGAGTACTGATATTTCGTTTAGCTCTGACGAGGATGGGGAATATGCAAGTGTAAAAGTGAAACGGGAAACCGACCTAACGGTAATACTCACTGCGACGAGTGAGAGTTCTTCGCAAAAATGCGTGCTTAGAGCAAAAGCGGAAAAACAGCCGTTTGAAAGCATTGATAAATGGAGCAATCTTGTATATATTGATTAATGAATGAGGAGGCGCTTTGAAATGAAGCATTGTAAAGCGGGAATGACGCTTGTTGAGGTTGTTATTTCTATGGCAATCTTAGCGCTTACGGTCGCAATTTCATTTGCTGCAATCTCATTTTCTATTAATCTTTTAGACCGTGCCGAAACCGTTGGTTCGGAATATGTCAGTGCAATAGAGGACATTGCAGATAAGCTTGACAATTCCCCTGCCAACGACAAAAGTGTGATTTTGAATGTTGATGGAAGTAATGTTGGTAGTATTACATTCAACAAAGTAAAGACACAGCCGGATTCTGAAAATAATATTTTGGGAAGCTTTTACTATTATGCTCTTAAATAATAGGATAAATTAGATTGATTCTTAGGCGGAGGTGAACGGCTGCATGAACAAAAAGAATAAAAATAAAAATGGTTTTACGCTTGTTGAAGTAACCGTTGCACTGGTAGTGTTTGCAATTTTAGTTACTGTTGCATCGGGAATAATCATCTCCGGCGGAAATATTTTTGCCACAAATACAAACCGTGTTAATGCGAGCAGGATTTCAAACAGCGTTTACAACATTTTAAATGATAGACTGTCATTTGCGACGAGAATAGATTTTACCAAAGACGAGTTTTCACCCTCAAGCACCGGATACGGCGAATGTATTAAGATCATCGATAAAGATACTGAAGTGGCTTCATCCGATGACAGGGTTACAATAAGGCGTGAAAATGGTTTCTCATTTGACGGAGTATGTGATACAGGAAAGTATGATGTAGCCGTAAAATTTGAAAAGGTAAAAAAAACATCTTCTGATAAGAACAAGATGACTCTTTTATATCTTACGATCGACGTTTATTCGTCAGGTGAACTTGAATATACGAAAAACGGATTGATAGAGCTGTTAAACAGTGATTGTGAGATAGTTGGAATTGACGAAAAGGCGTCAAATGAGAATGAGGACTTGTATATTAATTACAGCCTAGCATATTGAAATAAAAATTTTAGAGGGATGTGAATTGCCTTGAAAAATGTACCTATCGGAGAGGTGCTTAAAGAATACGGATACATAACCGAGGAAAATATCAAAGAAGCTCTTAGGTTTCAAAAAACAGAGGCCGGCAACGGCAAGCGTTTGGGTGATCTTTTAAAGGAGCTTGGTTTCGTAACGGAGCGTCAGGTGTTAGAGGCACTCGGAAAGAAACTTGAAATTGAAATGGCGGATATGTCATCTCTTAAGATTGACACAGACGTTACAGCGAAGATTCCAAAACAGCTTGCTGTAAAGTATAATGCTCTTGCGGTGGACATTGTCGATGGCAGAATGATAGTTATCATGAGCGATCCGCTTAACTTTTATGCCCAGGAGGATTTAAAACAGATTGCAGGTATGCCGCTTAAAATCATTTTGGCGGAGCATAGCGTTATTGATGATGCAATCGAGCATAACTATTCCGAGGTCGGTGCAAAAATCGCAGCTAAAAGGGCAAATGTTTCGGCGGCGGATATTGAGATACCAACCTTAGACAGCACTGATGAAGATGACGACGTTCCTGTTATAAACCTTATAAACAGCCTTTTGGCAAGAGGATACACAACGAATGTTTCGGACATACATATCGAACCTTTTGAGGATTTTACTCAGGTAAGAATGCGAGTAGACGGAATGATAATAGACTATGTGACATTGTCAAAATCGCTTCATGCTTCAGTTATTGCTAGAATTAAAATCATGTCTAATCTTGACATTGCCGAAAAAAGAGTTCCGCAGGACGGAAATTTCAGAGCGGTTGTCGAGGGTTACGATATATCTGTAAGAGTTTCTGTAATTCCTACTGTTCACGGTGAAAAAGCAGTTCTAAGATTTTTGTCATCAAATGCCGTTATAGATAAGGCAGGGCATTTCGGAATGGAACCTGATGCATACGAAAAGGTTAATAAAATGCTCTCTGCACCAAACGGAATTATTTACATAACCGGACCTACGGGAAGCGGTAAAACAACAACTCTTTATATGATTCTCGATAGAATATCTCAGGGACAGGTAAATATTTCAACCATTGAAGACCCTGTTGAAAAAGCGCTTCCGAGAATAAATCAGATGTCGGTAAACACAGCGGCAGGACTTACTTTTGAAACAGGCTTGCGAGCGCTTTTAAGACAGGATCCTGACGTTATAATGCTTGGAGAGACTCGTGACGCAGAAACGGCTTCGATTTCCGTTCGTGCGGCGATCACAGGACATTTGGTTTTATCAACGCTTCATACAAATGACGCTATTTCGTCAATTGTTCGACTTGAGGATATGGGATTAGCACCGTATCTTGTCGCAAACTCAGTTGTCGGAATTGTTGCACAAAGACTTGTGAGAAAGGTTTGTGAAAACTGTGCTTACGAGTGTGAGCCTACCGAAGAGGAAAAGGCTATTATCGGAAATGATATTCATAAGATCCGCAAGGGAAGAGGATGCAGTTTTTGTAATAACACGGGATATAAGGGAAGAGTTTCAATTCACGAAATGGTGCTTATTGACAAGACCTTGAAGAGAATGATAGCAAACGGTGCGGAAACAGAGGATATGCTTGAATACTGTAAAAAAGAGCAGGGAATGAAGATGCTCGGAGATAGTGCGATTGAACTTGTAAAAAGGGGAATAACAACTCCCGAAGAGGTTTTAAAGGTTACATATTATTCAGACTGATAAGAAAGTGAGAATGCAACATGACGATAAATGAGCTTGTAATGGAAGCGAGGTCAAAGGGTGCAAGCGATTTGCATATATCTTCTTCAATTCCTACGACATGGAGAATTCACGGAACGCTGTATGATTGTGGGCATACGATAACGAGCAATGCTGCAAAAGAGATGATTTTATCTCTTTTAGACGATGATCAGCTTGCATCGTTTGAAGCAGGGGAAGATCTTGACTTTGCATTTGAAACCCCGGATTTTTGCAGGCAGAGGGTAAATGTTTTTCGCTTTAAGGGAAAGCTTGCGGCGACGATTCGTCTTTTGAACGATAAGATTCCAACACTCAGCGAGCTTAATCTGCCTGATGTTTTAACAAAGCTTGCCGATGAGCCTAGGGGATTGATACTTGTTACAGGTCCGACGGGAAGCGGTAAATCTACAACGCTTGCAGCTATGATAGACCATATAAATCATACAAGACCGGAGCATATTCTCACGATTGAGGATCCTATTGAGTATGTTTACGAGCTTGATAAAGCAACCATTCACCAAAGAGAGGTCGGTTCTGATGTTAAGAGCTTTGCCGGTGCGTTAAGGTCGGCGCTTCGTGAAGACCCGGATATTATTTTGGTAGGAGAGATGCGTGACTACGAAACTATTTCTGCTGCGATTACTGCTGCTGAAACAGGACATCTTGTAATGAGCACGCTTCATACAATAGGTGCTGCACAGACGATCGATAGAATTATAGACTCTTGTCCGCCTGAAAAGCAAAATCAGATTAGAACACAGCTCTCAAGCGTATTAAAGGGAGTTATAACACAATCTCTCATCCCAACGCTCGGCGGTAAGGGAAGAATTGCGGCAACGGAAATTTTGATAGGAACAGATGCTGCTTGTAATCTCATAAGAGAAAACAAATGCCATCAGATGCAAACCATAATGCAGTCGGGGGCTTCTCTTGGAATGCATACCCTTAATTCCGACTTATCACGTCTTGTAGCAGAGGGCATGATTTCAAAGGAAAACGCTATTGCTGTATCTCCTGACAAGAGCGATTTGATGGAATATTTGGGATATAATAATTGATAATTGACAATGGAGAATTTAATTCGTAATTCGTAATTCATAATGCGTAATGCGTAATTAATTCGGAAATCGGAATTAGAAATTCAAAATCTTATAATAATTCGCAATGCATAAAGCGGAATTATTTAATTGACAATTGATAACGGGAAATTACCTCGACATAATTTGACAAAAAATAACTTTAATGATAAGATAGTTGCAAGGGTGTCCTGCGTTAAGGTAGGCGGTTTCTCCCGCAAGGGAGGTGATAACTATGGTTACATATGACATATTGTT
>CABUAH010000071.1 GCA_902489475.1 uncultured Oscillospiraceae bacterium
ACATTTGAGTTGTTTTTTCTATTTTTTCTGTTACCTATCTATTGTATCATAACAATAAAAGGAAAATTAATATTTAGTCTGTAGATTTGCAATAAAAAAATATTTTGAAAAAACTATTGACATCTTTGCTGTTGTTTGTTATAATAATAAAGCTGTAATTTTGATGCATGAGTTATTAGCTCAGTTGGCAGAGCATTTGACTTTTAATCAAAGGGTCCGGGGTTCGAATCCCCGATAGCTCACCAAATAAGCCCCATTCATTTTGAATGGGGCTTATTTATATTGTTTTTTCTGCTTTTATGTGGCTGTCTATAATACTATTAATGCATCTATAAAGGTACGGCTTTAACTTTTCGATTTCAACAGGCTCCGAATATAGTATTGCAGAATAACAAGTCGAGCTTACAAGCTCAACTATCATAAACAGCATCGTTTCCGGCTCGTCAATATCAAATGGTGCATCCTCAAGCATTTGATTGTAGATACTTACAAAATCAATGTCATCATTTTTTGCCGGAGCTGTAAGAGCATGCTTGAAAATTCCCCAGCTTAAGTTTTTCGATATAAATGAAAGTAAAGACTTATCACTATTCAACTGATTAATTATACTATCAATAATAAAAATTATGCGCTCATTATATGTGAACTTCTTGCCGCTTGCAACAAGTTCCTCCAATGCGTTTTTAAAAATCTCAGAAGATCTGTGGGCAACTAATTTGTTTTTTAAATCGTATTTATCTTTAAAGTATAAATAAAATGTTCCCTTTCCAACTCCCGCATTATTAACTATATCAGAAATTGAGGTCTTGCTAATACCTTGAGTTGTAAAAAGTCGATATGCTGTTGCCAAAAGAGAATCCTCTTTTGCTTTCTTGTTTATATCAAGCTTACCCATTGAAACCTCCCCTTTTCTTGGCTTTATGACAAAATATCCACATTAGCTTGTCTTTCATTATTATAGTGCTTTTCAAGTGTGCTTGTCAATATGATAAAATGTATAAAAGAAGAAGTTGACCTATAGTCAGTTTTGTTGTTTTATACAAAAATATGACCAACAGTCATTTTTCTCTTGACTGTTGGTTTTTTTAGTGTTATACTTTTTAAAGATTTAAAATGACCATTGGTCACATAGGAGATGACGTTATATGTACAAATTCGGCAAAGGCGTAGTAAAATTCAGAATACCTATTGTAATAATTGCGCTGATGCTTCTGATCCCATCAGTTTTCGGAATTATTAAAACAAGAATCAACTATGATATTTTGTCCTATCTTCCAAGCGACATTGAGACAATGGAGGGTCAGGACATAATGCTCAAAGAATTCGGCAAAGGCGGTTTTGCTTTTGTTGTGGTTGACGACATGAAAGATAAGGATGTTGTTGCACTTAAGGAAAAAATTCAAGGCATTGATTCTGTATCCGATGTTTTGTGGTATGACACAATAGCCGACATATCGCTTCCAAAGGAAGTCCTTCCTGAAAATATTTACGACTTCTTTAACGGAGATAACTCGACAATGATGGCGGTATTTTTTAACAAGTCGACTTCTGCTGACGAGTCGCTGGAAGCTGTTGAACAAATAAGAGAATACGCCGGGGAGCAATGCTTTGTAAGTGGTATGACAGCTATTGTTGAGGATATCAAAAATCTAACTATGGAAGAAACAACAATATATGTTCTTATCGCAGTTATCCTGTCAAGCATTATTCTTGCTGTGACAATGGATTCTTTCCTTCTTCCGATTCTGTTTTTATTAAGCATCGGAGCAGCAATAATTTATAACCTCGGTTCTAATATTATTCAAGGCGAGATTTCTTTTATCACACAAGCTCTTACAGCAGTTCTTCAGCTTGCGGTTACAATGGATTACTCCATATTCTTATGGCACAGCTACAAAGAGCAAAAAGAATTAAATCCTAATGACAAAAATGAAGCCATGGCTGTTGCAATCGGCAATACGATTTCATCTGTTGTGTCCAGCTCAATAACAACAGTTGCAGGCTTTCTTGCACTTTGCTTTATGTCATATACGTTAGGTCTTGACATGGGAATTGTAATGGCAAAGGGAGTAATAATAGGAGTCATTTGCTGTGTCACACTTTTGCCGTCTATGATTTTGATATTTGACAAGGCTATCGAAAAGACAATGCACAGGGATTTTATTCCGAAATTCGACAGAGCATCAAGTTTTATCGTAAAACACAACGCAGTCTTTGCCGTTTTATTTGTTGCGCTTTTGATTCCTGCAATTTACGGTCAGATTAACACTAATGTTTATTATAACCTTACAGAAACACTGCCGGAGGACTTAAACAGCGTTGTTGCCAATGCAAAGCTTGACGAGGAATACAATATGGCGTCAACACACATTGTTATGTGCGATTCTGATATTTCCCCAAAGGAAGTAAACAAAATGGTTGACGAAATTAATAATGTCGACGGAATATCGTTCGCAATGAGCCTTGACACTCTTATAGGTTCATCTATTCCCCGTGAGATCGTCCCCGATTCAGTTACGAGCATTTTGAAAAGCGACGATTGGCAGCTGATGATTCTAGGCTCTGATTACAAAGCGGCTACCGATGAGGTAAACGATCAAATTGATAAGCTGAACGGCATAATAAAAAGCTATGACGAAAACGCAATGCTAATAGGTGAAGCTGCTGCTACAAAGGATCTGATAAACATTACAGATCACGATTTCAAAGTAGTAAATATAGTATCTGTGTTAGCTATCTTCATTATTATTTTAATAGCATTAAAATCAATTTCTTTGCCGATTATTCTCGTTGCTGTTATTGAATTTGCGATTACTGTAAACATGGGTATTCCCTGTTATACAAATACCACAATACCTTTTATCGCATCTGTAGTTATCGGTACGATACAGCTTGGCGCTACTGTTGACTATGCAATTTTAATGACAACACGTTATAAGTCTGAAAGAAGCGCCGGAAAAAGTAAAAAAGATTCAATTACAACCGCTCTTTCTACTTCTATGAAGTCTATTATTGTAAGCGGACTTGGATTTTTCGCCTCCACGTTTGGAGTTGGAATGTATTCAAGCGTCGATATGATTTCACAGTTATGTACTCTGATGTCAAGAGGTGCGCTTATAAGTATGGCGACTGTAATATTTGTATTGCCGTCAATGCTTATGATTTTTGACAAAATAATAATTAACACAACAATAGGTATCAAGCCTAAGAAAAAATCTTTTAAATCTTCTGCTAAGCAATTGAAAGGAGCTAATTAAAATGAAAAAGTATACAAAAGTTCTTGCGGGTATTTTGGCAATTTTAATTTCTGCAGGTTCAACGGGAATTTACGCTGTAGTACACTCTGAAAAAACGGACAATTCCGATAAAATCATCCAAACCTCTGCTTTAGTAAGTAACGATAAAGCATCCACTTCAGAAACTGCACAGGCATCGGATTTGGCAGAGCAGGCTAAAAGCGAAACGGTTTATATTATCACAGATGCAAACGGAAAAAACGACAAAATTGTTGTAAGCGACTGGCTAAAAAATCCGGCAGGCATGACTTCACTCCCCGACAGCTCAACTCTTAAGGATATTGAAAATGTAAAGACAGATGAGGAGTACTCCAAAAATGGCGACAGTCTTACTTGGAACACAAACGGCGGAGATATTTACTACAAAGGCTATACAGATTCTACTCTTCCGGTTGATATAACTATCAGCTATACTCTTGACGGCAAAGCAATCACTCCGAATGAACTTGCAGGAAAAAGCGGCAGAGTTGCCATAAGATACGATTACAAAAACAACTCTAAGAAAACTGTTGAAGTAAACGGCGAGAATACAGATATGTACACTCCTTTTATGATGGCAACAGGCACAATACTTGACGGAGATGTTTTTAAGAATGTTGTAATAACAAACGGCAAGGTTATTTCTGACGGTGACAGACAAATTGCCGTTGGATGTGCAGTACCCGGTCTTAAAGAAAGCCTTGGACTTAAAGATAATGAGGATGTTGAAATTCCTGAATATTTTAAAATCACGGCAGATGTTGAAAATTTTGAAATGGGTACAACTGTCACACTTGGCACAAGCTCCGTTTTCAGTGCAATTGATCTTGAAGATGTCAAAGGTACAGATGATTTAAAGGAAAAGCTCGAAGAACTTGCTGACGCATCAAATCAGCTTGTTAACGGCACTTCAGAAGTGTTTAACGGGCTTAAGAAGCTTAAAAATTCTAGTAAATCCTTTACGTCAGGCATTGATAAGCTTCATAACGGTTCAAAGGCTTTGGACGACGGTGTAAATGCATTAACTGAAGGAATAAGTAAGCTTGAAGATGGTACAAAAACTCTTGACAGCTCCACAGGCGAGCTTGTAAACGGAATTAATGATGCCAACAACGGTTCTAAAGCTCTTGTTTCAGGTGCCTCGCAGGTCGACTCCGGTGCAAAGAATCTAAAAAGCGGTTCAAATCAGCTTTCAAAAGGTCTTGGCAACGCAGACACAGGTGCAAAGACATTAAGCGAAGGAGCGAATTCTGTTGCTGATGGATCAAAGCAATTGTCCGACGGTGCAAAAAGCCTTAACAGCGGAGCAGCTGACATGGCAAGCGGTTCTGAACAGTTATCATCAGGCACTAAGACTTTCAGCAGTGCTGCTGATCAGCTTTCATCAGGCATCACTTCAGCAAAAAAAGGCTCTGAGGATTTGGTCAACGGTATAGGACAAATCAGCAGCGGCGTCGACTCACTTGCTGACAAAACTAAAGAACTTCCCGAAAAGCTTGAATCAATTGCGAATTCTTTAGGAGCTGCTGCTGACAACCTCGACAGCACTATTAAATATAACAAGCAGATACTCTCAGGTCTTGAAAATGTTTACAGTAAAAACCCGGATGAATCGATTGCCGACATGATCGAAACCTTAAAGAAAACAATCGAGAGTCAAGAACAAATTTCAGCGGGACTTAAAAACAGTTTAGACAGTTCTGATACAGATACTACTGCATTGAGCGAAGCTATAAAGTCACTTCAGGCAGGAATAGGAAAAGTTTATGCCGGAGCTAAAACGCTTGACGACGGACTAGGTACTTTAGATGACGGCGGAAAGAAGCTCTCAAGCGGAGCAGCAGCGCTTTATTCAAGCTCTAAATCTCTTTCTGACGGTGCAAAACAAATCTCAGGAGGAGCAAATGAAATTTATAAAAACAGCCAAAAGCTCGCAAACGGTGCTTCTTCTGTATCTTCCGGAGCAAAAAATCTTTCCGAGGGAATTTCATCCGCTAACACAGGCGCTAAGCAGTTGGATACAGGAATGACAGCTCTTCAGTCCGGAGCTTCAAAACTTTCAAATGGTGCAACAGCTCTTAACGGAGGACTAAACAAGCTTGCTGACGGAGGCAAAAAACTTAAATCAGGCACAAGTACCGTTTACAATTCCATTAAAAGTTTATTTAACGGAGCAGCAAAGCTTTCTAACGGAAGCAGCGAGCTATACGGTGGAATTTCAAGCCTTTCAGATGGCTCAGAACAGCTAATAGCCGGAATTAACAAACTTACTGACGGTGCAAAAAAGCTTGATGACGGTATGAAAGATTTTAAGAGCGAAGCAATCGACAAGATTATAAATGCTTATGACAATGATATTGAACCACTCATCAACAGAATAAAAACATTGCAAAAGCTCAGCAATGACTACAACAATTTCTCCGGAATTGCAGACGGTGTAAATGGAGATGTAAAATTCATTTACGAAACAGACGCAATTGAAAACAAGAAAAAGAATTAGTGAATTTATAATACATCAAAAAACGCTCTGCAGCTAAAAACTTCCGCAGAGCGTTTCTTATTGACTTTTATCATATATAATATTTGATAACTTATGACTTAAAATACTTGTGCTTTTTTCCTTTTCTTTTGTTTATACATATTTTTATCCGCCTGGCTACAAGCCACGTCAAAGTCTTCAGCTTTATAGTGCTTTTTCAAGAAGTATCCATAACTTGCACTTAATTTGTATTTAATTTCATTGCTGCTACAACGCACAGCAACCTCTTGTTTAAATCTATTACAAAAATCTTCGGCGGAATTTTCATCATACCCAACGCCTAAAACTAAAAACTCATCTCCGCCATACCGACATACAAGATCTTTTTCGCCTTTTACGGCATTAAGGCAATCGGTTATTATCAAAAGCGCATTATCCCCGGCAGAATGTCCGTAATTGTCGTTTATTACTTTCATGTCATCAAGGTCAAATAAGTACACTGCAATCGATAAATCATTTTGATCCGCATATTTTATAAGTTTAACTTGCTCTGAGAATAGCCCTCGCCTGTTAAGAAGCATCGTAAGCGGATCCTTATTATATAAATCTTCAAGAACTCCTGTATATCTTTTTGCTTTGATATGCTGAAGAACATTGTTGTGAGAAATTGCTATATAACTTACCCACGAGTTAAACATTGCAAAATTGCTGCTCTTCAGATCTCCCCTAACCTTACACGCAATATATCCAAATGTTCGGGAAAGAAAATGTAAAGGAACAAAATAAAACTCTCTGCAATCGCTGCCCTCAATATGCATATCCGGAAGAATTACTGACTTGTCAAAATACTCAGGCTCACATGCTACACCTTTTTTGCTAATAATCTTAGCGCAAATTTTATCTGAAATCTCAGATTTCATCGGAACGGTATAATCGACCAACAAATTGTCATATCTGCCATATTCTACGGTATATTCAGCACTGTAACAAAGATATGTCGCAAGAACCTGAAGCTCATCTACATAGCCCTGCAAAACTTTAAAGTATGATAGTATATCATCGCAGGTAGAAAGCTCTGTAGACATTTTTACGAAATACGAATTCATATAGTTTCTTCTGTATATATCCGAGCTGAGTTTTTTGGAAATCCGATTTCTCACCTTCTGTTCATCATAGACACATCCACAGCTTCCAAAAAAGCTCGGTTTCGCTTTTATCATATATTTTTCTTCAATTTCTTCAGTACTTATATCAGGGCTTTCCAAATATTCAAGCACAGCTTCAATGGTTTTATACCCAAGCTTTTTATAAGGCACTTCAACCGTTGTCAAAGCAGGTTGATGCAATAGATTCGGGAATATTCCGTCAAATCCGGTCACACAAACGTCTTTAGGAACAGATAAGCCCCTTTGTTCAAGCTCATAACAAATCCCAAGCGCCATTGAATCATTTGCACAAACAAAAGCATCCGGTAATTTGTTTCCCTCATCAAGATACTTGGCTAAAGCCTTTCTTGTAGGAGTATCGTAAAATTCTCCCCAAAAGCAACGATTACTCCTAAACTCAATACCATGCTCTTCAAGAGATTTTTTAAACTGTGATAATTTATCCGCACAATACGGTTTACCTTCAACGCCACCTACATATATAAAATCCCTACAACCATGAATTTCAATAAGATGATCCACTATTTCTTTATATGCAGAGTCAGTATCCAAAAGTATATTTATACAGCCTTCAAACTTCTCATCCATTGCAAAAACAGGAACACCCTTTTCTTTAGCTCCGGCAATTAAATTTTCAAGAACGTCAATGCAATTATTAAAATTATTCTTAATTACTACAAGAGCATCAAAAACATCAAAGTTAATAAGTGAGAAAATCTCATTTTCAGCGTCTTCAACTTCTTTAACTCCAAAATCAGCATTATATGCCGAAAAATATGCTACAGTTACATTTTTAAGCTCCCGTAATTTTTCTGAAATACCAAAGCACATTTTTCCTTGGTATTCATCG
The DNA here is from genome assembly GCA_902489475.1 of uncultured Oscillospiraceae bacterium. GTDB lineage: Bacteria > Bacillota > Clostridia > Oscillospirales > Ruminococcaceae > UMGS1601. The sequence continues at coordinate 7,771 of CABUAH010000071.1, forward strand.
TTAATACCGGTAAAAACAACTGCAATATTTATACGCTTATTCATTGCTTCCTCCAAAATAGATACTTTTGTTTATTACAAGCATTTAATAATGTTTACAACCATAGAGAATTAATTAAACCTACCAGGCAAAATCTA
>CABUAH010000072.1 GCA_902489475.1 uncultured Oscillospiraceae bacterium
CTTCTTCTTCAGTAGATGTTGTTGTTACCTTCTTAGCTGCTGCAATTGCATCTGTTAATGCCTTTACTGTTTCATCTGTGTAAGGTGCTGTATCAATTGCTTCTGCCTTTTCGATTGCCTTGTTAAGCTCATCAAGTGAAATCTCTTCAGGTTTCTTGATTGTCTTAACTACATTGCCGTCTGCATCAATGAACTCTACCTTTGTTACAGCATATACATAGTCAGATGCATCTTCCCATGCATATGTGTATCCTTCAAGCCTATAAGTATTGCCGGCTGCAATTGGATTTGTAAGATCTAAGGTTTCAGTTAAACCTGTAGCTCCCGTTGTGTATCCGTTTGTTCCCGGGTACTTATTGTAGCTCTCAGTGCCGTTTATAACAGCCTTAAACTCAATGCTTGCATACTGGTTGTAGCTTACATCACTTGCACAGTCAAATGTGAATCTGATCTGCGTTGCACCTGCCATTGCATCGTCAGCCTTACCGCTTGCGATAGAAGTAGTTGCACCCTTCTTGTAAGTGTAAATATATGCAAATGGATCTAACGGAATGGTCTTAAGTCCGTTAATTGCATTCTTAAGTGCTGAATCTGCTGCAAGAACGTCATCATAAGCTGAATTCTCATCCATTGCCTTTGCAGCTTCAAGTGCATCTGTTAATGCCTTTACAGTTTCTTCTGTGTAATTGCTTGTATCGATTGCTTCTGCCTGCTCGATAGTTTTCTTAAGATCTTCAAGAGCTTTATTGCTGTCCGGCTTCTCAGCTCCTTCGATGTTGATCTTCATCAAGTTTGCCAACCAGTCAACCATTGCTTGGCTCAAATCCGGTCGATTGTACGCATCGTATTTACCAATAGCGAACTCAATATCATGGATACCCTTTTCTGTGTACTCGTCCTTATGGTTAGCAAGGAGATCCTTAGCAAGCGCATACCACTTATCTGCCTCTGTCCAGTCAGCTACTCTAACATTTGAAACAAGTGCATCAATAGCATCTGTGATAGCCTTAGCTGCTGCATCTATTTCGTTCTGTGTTGCTGCTGTGTTTTCCTTAACAGCCTTAGCTGCTGTGATAGCGTCTGTTAATGTCTTAACAGTAGCTTCTGTGTATGCAGTTGTATCTACTGCTTCACCGTCTGCAATTGCCTTATCAAGTGCTGTGTAGTCAATTGCGATCTTGAGTGCATTGATAGCATCTGTGATTGCCTTTGCTGCTGCATCAACATCATCCTGTGTTGCTGCTGTGTTTTCCTTAACAGCCTTAGCTGCTGCGATTGCATCTGTTAATGCCTTAACAGTATCTGCTGTATATTTAGTTGTATCCACTGATTCGCCGTTTGCAATTGCTGCATCAAGAGCTGTATAGTCGATTTCAGGAATCTCTACTGTAGGTCCTTGAACCTGAGTATGTGTATAAAGAACTGTTCCATCTGCATTTAGGAATTCTACCTTTGCAATTCCGAATACGAAGTTGTCTTCTGAATTGCATTTTTCCCAGTTAACTGTCCATGCATTTAATGCATATGCATCTCCTGCTGCGAGAGCTGCCGGAAGATCAAATGTCTTTTCGTATCCCTTTACTCCGTTTGCCGGCCAGCCTGTTCCCTTGAGTGCTGCTGTTACTGCTGTTCCTGCTACTGTACCTGCTATATTAAGGGTTGTAGCCTGATTGTATCCACAATTTGCACCCATGTCAAATGTTACCTTAACCTGTGTTGCTCCTGCCATTGCAGCATTTGCTGTTCCCTCTGCGATAGCAAAATACTTATCTGCTGTTGGGTTGTATCCGTTAAAGTAAACCTTTGCATACAAACCATCTTCTACAGGCTTTTCCTCAAGAGCATTGATTGCATCTGTGATAGCCTTTGCTGCTGCATCAACATCGTCCTGTGTAGCGCTTGCATTTTCCTTAACAGCCTTAGCTGTTCCCAATGCTGTTGTGAGTGCTGCATATGACTCTGCTGTGTATGCGTCTGCATCTACTGCTTCAGCATCTGCAATAGCCTTATCAAGTGCTGTGTAGTCAATCTCTGGAGTTACCGCTGCTGCACTCTCTACAGTAAACGACTTAAATGTAACTGTAGCGTCTGGGTTGTTAGTATAAGTATTATACTCCACGGTTTCGATTGATAAAAGTTCGGATAACTCACTTGTTCTTGTTCCATCCGGAAGAATTACTTCTAATTTGTATGTTCCCGGCTCGGAAATCTGGAAGCTTTCAAATGTAACACCGCTCTTTGAAATGAACGGTCCGCCTCTGTTTGCATCGGCCTTTATGTACCAATAATCAAAATCAGATGTATATTTAGTATCAAGTCTTGGTACTAAAGTAAACGGTGATGCTACTGTTCCTGTTACCTCAACTTCATATGTGAACTTTGTGTAATTAGGAGCAAGTGCTTTAATTTTTGCCCATTCATCATCAGTAATTAAATTGTTATCGCTTCCGCTTACACGAAGTGTAAGATAGAACTTATTGCTTTGATTTATAAAGTCCTTCGAGGCGTTAACTACGACCTTAGAACCTGATTCTTCTTCGCCCTCAAATACAACTGTTGCAGAAGTTGCTGCTGCTTTAATAAACTCATATGTTGCCTTATCGCTGCGAACATGAATTGTTCCCGTAATATTCTTAAACGCTGATGCTCCAGATTCTTCAGTAATTACCGCATCCATATAAAGGTTAGTATCTGCGTTGCCTAAATTTCTGAATGCCGAGCTAACAATAGATGTAACATTGCTTGGAATTGTTATTGTCTTAAGATTAGATAAGTTCTGGAAAGCTCTGCCCGGTATAGCAGTTAAGTTCTCGGAAAGTACGATTTCTTCCAATGTAGCGCTAACCTGTGAACATAGTCCCATAGTGGCAGTGATTTTAGTTACCGTATTAGGTAATACTACCTTAGTTAGTGGCTTTGCAGTTGCTGTATTGAACAGAGAAGCAACCTGAGTAACCGTCTTTCCGTTAATTGTTTCAGGAACTGTGAGAACTCCGTCTTTAGCAACAATTGTACAGTTTGAATCTTCTGCTGTTACTGCATACTTAAGTGAAATTGTTCCGTCATCAAGCTCTGTTGTTACAAAGTAGAGAAGCTCATCATTTTCACCGAGTACAGGAGCAGCTTCAAGAGCAGCGATTGCATCTGTGATTGCCTTTGCTGCTGCATCAACGTCGTCCTGTGTAGCTGCTGTGTTTTCCTTAACAGCCTTAGCTGCTGTGATTGCGTCTGTTAATGCCTTAACAGTAGCCTCTGTATACTTAGTTGTATCTACTGCCTCACCGTCTGCAATAGCCTTATCAAGTGCTGTGTAGTCGATCTCTTCTTCCTTAACCAGAATTACTTCAGCTTGGACGTAATTTGTTTTGTTATTTATGCTGGCATTAATAAGATCATAAGTATTCTGATCATAAACGTAAATCTTTCCTCCGCAGTAGCTAATCGAATACTTTCCTACCGATGTTAATGCACCTTTAATGTGTAAGTTCATGCTCTCGTTTGAGCAGCTGGAGAATGCAGAATCATTTAATACTGTAATTCCCTCAGGAACTACTACATCGCCTGTTATCTTGCCACAATACATAAATGCACATCTACCGATCTCTGTAAGAGTGCTTGGAAGTTCAAGTGATGTAAGAGCACCACGACAGAAAGCGTATGCTCCTATTGATTTCAAGCCCTCAGGTAGATTAATTGTTGTAAAAGCTCCATCTGAAAATGCAAGTTCGCCGATTGTCTCAAGCTTGCTGTTATCGGAAATTTCAACACTTTCAATATTTGTAGAAATATCTACGGTGGCAAATGCCATATTTCCGATATATGTTACCGCATCAGGAATTTTGATTGTTGTTAGTGGACAATCTGTAAATGCATGATTTCCTATGTACGTTAAGTTTTCAGGTAATGTAACAGTATTTAAAGCTTGACAACTGTCAAATGCATCATCTCCGATTCTTGTAATATTATCAGGAATTGAGATTGGCTTAAGTGATGTACAATCGCTGAAACAAGCTTCAGGTATTTCAGTTACATTGCTTAAGAATCCGTCATCTACTGTCTCAAGGTTTTTACAATAATAGAAAGCATATTTCTCTAAGCTTGTAATATTGCTTGTACCCGATATCTTTATATCCTTATATCCGCTCTGACTGAAAGCTCCGTTTCCTATTCTCGTTACTGTTGACGGAATAGTTGCTGTAGTTGCATTTTTGAAAGATGCAAGCAAATATGATCCTATGCTTGTTACTCCTTCGTCAACAATTACTTTTGTTACCCTATTAGCTATTCCGTCAACCGAGTACCAAGGACCTAAAGCCTTGTTTCCATCTACTCCGTAGTCCTTTGTATCGCCTGTTCCGGAAACTCTGAAAGTACCGTCACTGTAAAGTGTTGCTGTAACCGAACCGTCGCCGTTTTTGCTGACATCATAGCTCTTTACAACTTCAACCGGAACGGCGCTTGGATCGCTCAAAGTAACATACTTAAGCGTAATGCTTCCTACTTTAGCGTCAGAAGTATTTGTAAGTCCCTTACAGTTGATTCCGCAGTACTGAAGCTTTGCAGGATCAGGGATATCTTCTCCGCTGTACTTAACTGTGTATGTTCCATCCGTTGGGATTTCTACGAAAGGAACAACGTCGTCAGCATTCCAATGTGATCCGCCTCCGATAAATACCGTAGGCAAGTAAGCTCTTACTCCGCCTTCAGGTACTCCTGTTACATCAAAAGTCGCATAAAACTCATTCTTGCCCGAAAGTGCTGAAACTGCATTTCCGTTACCGCTGTAAGGCGAGAATTCAAGCTTTGCTGAACTTGTGATGCTTGTTCTAGTCCATGCTCCACTGTCGGGTAGGACAATGTCGCTTGGATCTGTCGTGTCTGCGGCAAAAGCAGAAAATGCACTGCCGAGCGACGTGATTGTCATTACCGCAGCGGCGGCAAATGACAAAAGTTTTTTTGGTTTCATTTTTCTTCCTCCTAGCTTATTTAGTGATTACCCATATTGGACAAATTGTACAAAACAAAAGCGTTCATATTTCTTTGTCTTGATTAAATAATACATACTATCAAGAGCTTGGTCAACAGCTTTGGCATAACAGGTAAAAATTACGTCATGAAAAAATATAAATTTACTTTTTATTCAAAAACTATGTTATAATGTAAAGGTGAACTTACAAAAAAAATTAAAATTCGACTATGTGTAAAATACTATTTTGAAGGAGGTTATTATGCTTAACATTGCGATATGTGACGATGAGCTTCTGACGGCTCAGCAGATAGAAAAAGTTGTCGTTTCAGAGTTTCAAAACAATAACGTAGACGTAAACACAAGCATTTATACCAATGGGCAAGAACTTATTGATGAACTTGCTTATAATTCATTTGATGTAGTTTTTCTTGACATTTATATGCCTAAGATAAGCGGCTTCAATGTAGCAAAAAAAGTGAGAGAATTAAATAGTGACACATACATAATATTTGTCACTGTTAAAGACGATTTGGTATTTGACAGCTTTGATTATTATCCGTTCCAATTTATAAGAAAAAACACCTTTTTAGAAGCTGACATATCAAAAAACGATAATGTTACTCAAAACATCAGGAAAACAATTAATCGGCTTATCAAATTTTTATCTGATAAGAAGCAAATCATTTTACATGATGTCAACAAGAAAGAGCATCTCATATTCCCGGGAGAAATTGAATATATAGAGAGCGACCAACACTACTTGAATTATTACCTTGCAGGGATCAAGGAGCCGCTTCGGGAAAGACAAAAAATAAGTGACAAATGCACATTGCTTGCAGATTCAGGAATTGTTAGGATTCATAAAAAGTATGCGATAAACTTAAAACACATTAAATTTATTGACAATGAATATGCACAGGTCATAATGAAATCCGGGAAAAAGCTTCCTATTTCAAAGACATTTAAATCGGACATTAAGGAGAGATTCAAGCTTTATTTAAGAAATAATTATTAGGGGGGAAACAATATGTATTTTCATGGATCAATACTTGTTTTTATATTCGATATTTCCGTCGTTTTTTTGAGTAGCCTTGTATATTTATGGGTAGTATATAAAATCTTGTCCCCTAAAAAACCAATGCGATTTTTTTCTGTTCCGGTGATAATATTAGCTGTAACACACGACTTATTGATACAATCGCTTGAAGCAATAAGTTTTTCTCCGTGGTATAATACGCTGCCTTATGCTTTTGATGTTTCGATACCGCTTATATATGCAATTATATATCTAAAGGGAAGTTTCATTCAAAAACTGACTATTGTTATTACGATTTCGCTCATCGCCTCTATAACGGGTTCGTTTTTCGTAGGGTTCTGGATGTTTTTTGGCTTTTCGTATGAATCTATGCACGATTCGATTCCAATATATATATGCACAGGAATAGTTGTACACGCATTGAATGCTCTATCAGAAATTTTGTTCGCGAAGATCTGCAAAAAAGTCACTTTAAAGCTAAAACAATCAGAATCAACAATGGTTATGATAATGATTCTGTTATTGTTATTATTTTCTGTTATCTCGATACACACTACAAATGTCATAAACGATCCGGTAGCAAAGATATACACCATGACATCTGTTATACTCGTTATAATTGCATTTGCGATCATGCTCTACATCATAAATCGAATAAGCAAAAACAACTATATCAAACAGGAAAACATTCTTTTAAAAATGGAAAAGAACTATCAAAAGCAACAATACGATGATATCATCCGTCAATCTGAACAGATAAGCAAGCTTCGCCACGATTATAAAAACAACTTTTTGGTAATCCGCTCGCTCATATCTGATAACAATAACGCAAAAGCACTTGAAATTATTAACAAAGATATTGAGCAGATAAATATGCAAAGATCTCATGTTAAAACTAATAACGAAGTTGTGAACGCTATCCTTAACACAAAAATTTCCATAGCGGCGGAAAAAGGCATCAAAGTAAGCATCATAAGCATTTCTGATTTTGACGAAATAGACGACTTTGATCTTTGCAATTTAATAAGCAATATGTTTGACAATGCGATCAGAGCCACACAGGATTGTGACGAAAAGCTTATTGAAATAACAATCTCACGAAAAAACGACTATTACATATTTAAAATGTCAAACACGATCAAAGAATCTGTAATCAAAGCAAACCCTTATCTTGAAACAACAAAAGGCGATAAATCATCTCACGGGTTAGGCATGAAGATAATAAAAGATATAGCCGACAATTACCACGGCGATATTGATTATTATGAAGAAGATGGCAGATTTAACGTACTTGTTCATATGGCAGTTTTAGAACCTGTCAGGGTAAAATAAAAGACACATTATAAAAGTAATCTCCTTAGGATAATCACTTGAAACAACTAAGCTTCAAGACTGTATACTAAGGAGATTTTTTATGCCGCCTTAAGTTTAAGCATAGTATAAACATGATTAAAAGTAACCATACCGTTGTTTTAATTGATAAAAATCATATCACAATAAAAATTTGATAATAATAAAAAAACAGCAATCCGAAAAGGAGAGACTACATAAGGAAGTAAGAATTTATAATTAACTTATGTTCTCAACCCTTGCCTGAAAAAAGACTGTTAGTTTGGCAGAAAGGCAAATAGTAATTTGTAGAGTGAGATTCTACGATACGTAGGTTGCAAGTTTTAAAAATTCTGTTTATAATTTAATTG
>CABUAH010000073.1 GCA_902489475.1 uncultured Oscillospiraceae bacterium
GCTTTTCAAGGGGTGAATTTTTAGGCAGTCCGGTGGACTGCCTAAAAAGAGGGGATGCTTTGCAAGTGAAAGCGTCCCCTCTTTTGATTAACAACAAGGTTTTTCCACAAAATTGAGGGCTTCGCATATATTGGCGAAGCCTCTTTCTTTGAAGAAACCGATTACTTGAAACGTGACAGGCTTTTTGATATAATAACCTTAAGGGTAAATCAACTTATCGTTGATTTATCGTGCATTCGCACGATTCGGCTGTCGCCTAACCCCTTAAGAACATTGAATCATTAATTTGCGGCTAACGCCGCTTGTCGGCTGCGCCTACGATTGCGATAAATCGCAATTAAATTGTGATATAATAACCTTAAGGGTAAATCAACTTATCGTTGATTTATCGTGCTTTGCACGATTCGGCTGTCGCCTAACCCCTTAAGAACATTGAATCATTAATTTGCGGCTAACGCCGCTTGTCGGCTGCGCCTACGATTGCGATAAATCGCAATTAAATTGTGATATAATAACCTTAAGGGTAAATCAGCCCATCGCTGATTTATCGTGCATTCGCACGATTCGGCTGTCGCCTAACCTCTTAAGAACATTGAATCATTAATTTGCGGCTGTCGCCGCCCGTAGGCTTCGCCTACATTGTGCTTCGCACAATTAAATTATGGTATAATATGTGTGTATATTTATGAAAGAGAGTGGAAATATGCTTAAAAATATTTTTGATTCACATTCACATTATGATGACAACCGTTTTGACAAGGACAGACAAACGCTTATACCGCAGCTTTTTTCTTCAAGCGTCAGCTATATTATGCATGCGTCTACGGATCTTGATTCGGCACAGTTTGGAGTAGGTATGTCTGAAAAATACTCGAATTTTTATACAAGCGTCGGAATTCATCCTCTTGACCTTGATAAGCTTTGCGAGGATACAATGGAAAATGTTGAGCTTCTTGCAAGAAAAAACAAAAAGGTGAAAGCGATAGGCGAAATAGGGCTTGATTATCACTATGAGCCGTATGACAAGGAACTTCAAAAAAAGGTTTTTTCAAATCAGATCGACTTGGCAAATTCCCTTTCGCTACCTGTTATTGTTCACATCCGAGAGGCTACGCAGGACGCACTCGATATTTTGACAAAATATAAACCGAGGGGAGTCGTGCATTGCTTTTCAGGCTCAGCAGAAACGGCTCAGCAGATAATAAAGCTCGGAATGTATATTGGCTTTACAGGAGTTTTGACATTTAAGAACTCTAAAAAAGCGAGGAAAGCCGCAGAGGTTGTCCCGATAGATAGACTTGTGCTTGAAACCGACTGCCCATATATGGCGCCTGAGCCGTTTAGAGGAGGGCGTTGCGACAGTTCTATGATAAGTGAAATTGCAAAGACTGCCGCAGAGATTTACTGTAAAACTCCTCAGGAAATACTTGATATAACCTGTGAAAATGCAAAGCGTCTATATGGAATTGTTTGAGGATTTTATTCGTTCTACTTGATGCATAAAAGCACTGTGAATTTGATTTTGTAGATTGTGCATTATCAACAACGGTCTTGATTTGAACTTTTAAATTAAGTCAGGATTTATGTAAATAATGCATAAAATCAGCATTTGAATGATGGACTGATTGGAAAAGTTTAACAATAAAACGCATAGAAAAACCATAGGAATTAATTTTGCAAAATAGAATTGTAGGCTGTATAATACAATTATGATAAAAATTTTTGGGAGTGGATAAAATGGCTATTACGAAAACAATACTTACGAACGAAAGATATGAGCTTAACAGAAATCTTGCACAGATGCTTAAGGGCGGCGTTATTATGGACGTTACAACGCCTGAGCAGGCAAAAATTGCCGAAGCGGCAGGAGCTTGTGCTGTTATGGCTTTAGAGAGAATCCCTGCGGACATTCGTGCGGCAGGCGGAGTTTCAAGAATGAGCGATCCTAAGATGATCAAAGGAATTCAGGAAGCAGTTTCCATTCCGGTTATGGCGAAGTGCAGAATAGGTCATTTTGCTGAGGCTCAAATCCTCGAAGCTATCGAGATAGATTATATTGATGAGAGCGAGGTTTTATCCCCTGCTGACGACAAATACCATATTGACAAGACAGAGTTTAATGTTCCGTTTGTCTGCGGAGCAAAGGACTTAGGCGAGGCTTTAAGAAGAATCGCCGAGGGTGCTTCTATGATAAGAACAAAAGGAGAGCCGGGAACAGGAGATGTTGTTCAAGCGGTAAGACACATGAGAATGATGCAGTCGGAAATCAGACGGCTTGTATCGCTTTCAAAGGATGAGCTTTACGATGCGGCTAAGCTTTTGCAGGTTCCGTATGAGCTTGCGGTTTACGTTCATGAAAACGGAAAGCTCCCAGTTGTAAACTTTGCGGCAGGAGGAGTTGCAACTCCTGCGGATGCGGCACTTATGATGCAGCTTGGTGCAGAGGGCGTTTTTGTAGGCTCCGGAATATTTAAGTCGGGAAATCCTGAAAAGAGAGCGCAGGCTATCGTTAAGGCTGTAACAAACTATAACGATCCTAAGCTTTTAGCAGAGCTTTCAGAGGATCTCGGTGAAGCTATGGTAGGAATAAACGAGCAGGAAATAGAGCTTTTGATGGCGGAGCGTGGTAAATAATGACTATAGCTGTTTTGGCGCTTCAGGGAGCTTTTTTGGAGCATGAAAAAATGCTTAAAGACTTGGGTGCGGATTGTTTTGAGATTCGTCAGGCGGCGGATTTGAAAAGGCACTTTGATGGGCTTATTATTCCGGGCGGTGAAAGCACTACAATAAGAAAGCTTTTGACAGAGCTTAGATTATATGATTTTATTAAAGAAAAAATCATAAGCGGAATGCCTGTTTTCGGAACTTGTGCGGGACTTATAACGCTTGCAAGAAAAATTACGGGAGATGTTAAAAATCCCGATAAGAGTCTTGAAGTTATGGATATTACCGCTTGCAGAAACGGCTACGGTCGTCAACTCGGCAGCTTTTTTACAAAGGCGGATTTTGCGGGAAGAGAAATCCCGATGACCTTTATTCGTGCGCCGTATATTGAAAGCGTAGGAGAAAATGTTGAGGTTTTAAGCGCAGTGGACGGAAAAGTTGTTGCTGCAAAGGAAAAGAATATGCTTGTTACCGCATTTCATCCTGAGCTTTTGGAGGATAAAACGGTGCATGAGTATTTCCTCAACATGGTTAAAAACGCATAGCAGGAATGACAGGCGAAATCTTTTGTTGATAAAATAAGCGTCGGGAAACCGGCGCTTGAGTGTTTAGGAAAATTTTGTAGTAAATCAAAAGAGGGGACGCTTTCACTTGCAAAGCGTCCCCTCTTTTAAAACAGTCCACCGGACTATTTTAAAATTCACCCCTTGAAAAGCGCTTTAAGAAATGGATTTCGCCGTCTGCGGACGGCGACCAAGGCTCTGCCTTTGGAAACCGCAAGCTTTTGAAAAAGCTTGACCAAAACTTTGTTTTTAATTTTATTGACAATCTGAAGCGTCGGGAAACCGGCGCTTTTTCGTTTCTAAATTGTTGACAGATTGACAACTTTACTATATAATAGTAATTTGATAAGTTATCAGAATAATCAGTGTAAGGAGTATTTAAAATGGCTAAAAAGGTTAATGTTTCAAAAGAAGGATATAAAAAGCTAGAAGAAGAATTAAATTACCTTGTCACGGTAAGAAGGAGCGAGGTTGCCGAACAGCTTAAAGAAGCAAGAAGCTACGGTGACTTGTCTGAGAACGCTGAGTACGATGAAGCAAAAAATGCTCAGGCGCTCTTGGAGGCTAGGATCAATGAGCTTGAAACGCAGATTTCAAACGCAGTTATAGTTGAAGCGTCTAATGCAGATGAAATATCTATCGGTTCTAAGGTTAAGATTTTGGATCTTGAAACAAACGAGATGGAGGAGCTTGAGATTGTCGGATCGACCGAGTCTGATCCTGATAATGGAAAAATTTCGGACGAATCCCCTATCGGCAAGGCGGCATTAAAGAAAAAAATCGGAGATGTATTTGAAGTTCAGGCTCCAATCGGAGTTTTAAAGTTTGAAGTAGTTGAAATTTCGGAATAGTTAGGAGTTAAAAAGAGGATGGCAGAGCAGAATATTGCAAACGCTCCGGAAGAAGAGGAGCTAACGCAGGAGGAAGTTAACAGCTTAAGGCAAATAAGACTTGATAAGCTTGATGAGCTTAGAAAAAACGGAAAGGATCCGTTTGTAATCACAAAGTTTGACGTTGATTCAAACAATAAGGCGCTCAAGGTTCAGTACGAGGAGTACGAGGCTAAGGCAAAAGCAGAGGCCGGAGATGACGAGCAAAAGTTAAAGGATGAGCTTGAGAAGTTAAAGGAAAAAAAGGTAACTATCGCCGGAAGAATTATGAGCTGGCGTGATATGGGAAAAGCAAACTTTATCGACATTCGTGACACAACCGACAGAATGCAGGTTTATGTCAGAATGAACGATATCGGTGAATCTGAGTTTGCAGAGTTTAAAAAGTGGGATATCGGAGATATTGTCGGAATAAAGGGATTTGTTTTCAGAACAAGACGGGGAGAGATTTCTGTTCATGCAGAGGAGATCACTCTTCTTTCCAAATCTCTTTTGCCGCTCCCTGAAAAATGGCACGGCTTAAAGGACAGGGATCAGCGTTACCGTCAGAGATACACAGATCTTATCTGTAATCCTGAAGTTAAGCAGACGTTTATCAACCGCTCGAAGATCATAGCGTCGATCCGCCGTTATCTTGATGAGAGGGATTTTATTGAGGTCGAAACGCCGATGCTCGTATCAAATGCAGGCGGAGCGGCTGCAAGACCGTTTGAAACACATTATAATGCTCTTGACGAGGATGTAAAGCTTAGAATTTCTCTTGAGCTTTACCTAAAGCGTCTTATTGTAGGCGGACTTGACAGAGTTTATGAAATAGGACGAGTTTTCAGAAATGAGGGAGTAGACACACGTCACAATCCTGAATTTACTCTTATGGAGCTTTATCAAGCATACACTGATTACCATGGAATGATGGATCTTACAGAGGATTTGTACCGTCATGTTGCTAACGAGGTTTTGGGAACAACAAAGTTCACTTACGGAGAGCATGAGATTGACTTCGGAAAGCCGTTTGAAAAAATGACTATGATTGATGCTGTTAAGAAATATTCGGGAGTTGATTTTACAAGCGTTAAAACCACGGAGGAAGCAAAGGCGCTTGCTGATGAGCATCACATTGAATATGAGGATCGACATAAAAAAGGCGATATATTAAACCTATTCTTTGAGGAGTTTGTTGAAGAGCATCTTGTTCAGCCGACATTTATCATGGATCACCCGATTGAGATTTCTCCGCTTACAAAGAAAAAGCCTGAAAATCCTGATTATGTTGAGCGTTTTGAGCTTTTCATAAACGGTTGGGAGATGTGCAATGCGTACTCCGAGCTTAACGATCCGATAGACCAGCGTGAGCGTTTCGCAGCGCAGGAGGAAGCTCTTAATCAGGGCGATGAGGAAGCAAATCACACAGACGAGGACTTCCTAAGAGCACTTGAAATAGGAATGCCGCCGACGGGAGGAATCGGTTACGGAATTGACCGTCTTGTAATGCTTCTTACAAATTCGGGTTCGATAAGAGATGTTTTGCTGTTCCCGACGATGAAATCTTTGCCGAGTGACAAGTAAGAAAAACTTAGCGTTTATGCGGGGTTGCGAGGTTCAGGAAAGTCTTAAAACTTACACATTACATTAAATTCACCCCAATTGGTGCAGGAGAATGTGCAGGGGTGGAAAAATAGCATAATTATTAAAATATGCCGATCCCAATAAAGAGATTAGCAAAGTAAAATTTAAACAACATAAAAGAGGCGTTCTAAAGTTACCCCTGTGGTACGGCTGTTGCTGTACGGTAGCTTGTAGATGCCTCTTGTTTGTTTTGGAGGTTAGAATGAACTCATCAAGACGGATATTAAAAAAACTCATTGCTTTTTCAATTCCGCTGATATTAAGTGGATTATTGCAGCAGCTTTTTAATTGGGTGGACGCTTTAATTGTGGGTAATGTAATCGGAGAAGTAGCACTTGCAGGAATCGGTGCTACAACATCGCTATATTATTTGTTTGTAACGGTAATTGTTGGATTTACATCAGGATTATCAGTATTATTTGCACAGCAATACGGCAGAGGAGAAGCATCAAAAAACACACATCTGTTAGCGGACTATTGTATGCTGTTAGGCGTGATTTTTACAGTAATTTCTGTTTTGGGGATGGTATTAACCGCTCCGATTTTAAAATTATTGGATACGCCAAGCCATTTATTTGATTATGCGAGGGATTATCTGATTTTAATTTTTACTGGCATTCCTTTCCTTTCCGTTTATAATGTTTATTCAGCTGCACTTCGTGGAATCGGAAACAGTAAAGTTCCGTTTGTATCCGTATTGATTTCGTCTGTAATTAACGGAATCCTTGACTATGTGTTTATAGCCTTGTGCGGTTTTGGTGTTTGGAGTGCTGCTGTGGCAACAGTTCTTTCGCAAGTAGCTATGACGATGTATATCATTGCGTTTACAGTAAAAAAATATCCTCAACTGCGATTTTCGCTGTTTCGTAAAGGCAATCGCATAAGCTCTATAAAAATCGGAGGGAAATATGCACTTCCTCCGGCAGTGCAAAGCAGCGTAACCTCTATAGGTAATATCTTCCTGCAAAGGTTTATGAATGGTTTTGGGGAACAGACTGTTGCTGCGGTTACTACAGCTTATCGTGTTGACTCGGTTTTGCTGCTCCCGATTATAAATTTCAGTACGGCAATATCAACTATTGTGGCTCAGGAAACAGGAGCACGCAACAATAAAGCTGCTAAAAAGACATTTCATATTGGAACGCTGTTGATGGCGTTTATGTCTGTTGGATTAACGATAGTAATTATACTTACAGGAAAAAGGCTTCTTTCGATGTTTGGACTGACAAGCGAATCGGTGGCAATCGGCGATGAATTCTTTAAAACAACTTCGATTTTTTATGTGATTTACGGTATTGCCATGAGTATAAAGGGATATTTGGAGGGAACATCGGATATGTTGTTTTCGGGCATAATAGGAACTTGCTCTCTTGGTGTCCGTATAGTTTGTTCGTATGCGTTTGAAGGCGTTTTTAACAATATGGTTATTGCTTATGCTGAAGCGTTTTCTTGGGTATTTTTACTCATTGTGTTTTCTTTAAGATATTATAAAAAAAGAAATAGGATTTCATAGTCTAACTTTATCGGCTGACCTTTGAAGGAGGAGTGATCTTTCTCTCAAAGGTCTTTTCTATTTGTGCGGATATTCGTAAACTACGAAAACATCTGCGATAACACAGGCTTTTGAGTGATGTTAAATGCCCTTGAAAAAGTTGAAAAAATATGATATAATTACTAATGAATATTTATTATTGATTTTTGAGTAATAAAAAACCAGATAATCGAATAAGTAATGCGAGTTTGACGAAATATGTCACCGGTAGAATTATGAGAGTTATTACGGTAGAATTAATGGACTTCAAAATGAAAAAGTATTTGTTTTTACCGTAAGTTTTTATGGCGGGCGAGAGAATAGTGATGGCTTCCG
>CABUAH010000074.1 GCA_902489475.1 uncultured Oscillospiraceae bacterium
CCTCCGTGGTTTTTGGTGTGTGGTACTTCATTATACCACGTCTGCTATGACTTTTACTATATGTCCTATTTCATTTTACAATGAACCAAAAACTTAAAACAAAAAAATATAAATTATTTGTTTATCACATCAGGTTTAATTTCAGACGCTTTTACAAGCCTTTTCTCAAGGCTTCGGCTCCTGATAAAGGCAGAAGTAATTGAAACAGTTCCAACTATTATTAAAGAAGTTAGAAAATACTTTCCGCAAGTTGTTGCAAAATAATAAATATTTGCAAATGAATCAATGCTTTTTTCTTCTAAGAAACTATTTCTTCCAATAAAAAATGTATCAGTTGATGACATAAAAAATAAAACACACAGAATAACAGCAGATACAAAATTAATAATAATGCCCGCTCTAAACATTGAATTGATTGCCTTTTTTTGTTTTGCAATATCCTCTTCCGGTTTTAACTTTTGAATGCAAGCCATTATCTTATCCCTGAACAAAATTCCGATAATTCCGAGATCAACCATAATTATGCATAAAATCACTGAGAAAGTATAATCACCGTTTCTTACTGACGCTCCGAAAACTGCCGCCAAAATCATAAGCGGAAATCTAGCAGGAAGAACATATAAAAAATAATGCTTTGGTTTTACATTCGTAAGAGGTGCAACAAATGAAAGCGTGTCCTTTGGCATTCCTGGAATAAAATACAGAATAAAAAAGATTATTTCTACTTTTGAGGAGTCTTCCAAAAATTTAAATTTTTTCAAATCCTTGCCGTCTATAAGAGCTTCAACTATCGGATAGCCAAAAATTCTCACTATGCCAAATACAATGCTCATGCCCAAATAAATACCAATGCACGAATAAACAGATCCCATTACAGAACCGAAAAGCAATCCACCGATAATTTGAATCGGCGGTATAAGCGGAATAATAACCTGAAGTGCTTGTATTCCGATAAAGATTAAAATTCCGAGAGTTTTTTTGCTTTCGATGTAATTAAAAAGGCTATTCATTCCTTCATCGGTTTTCAAAACTTTAATTGCAGGAATCAGAGCAATTGTTGCTGCAACCATAAGAGCCAGCATAACTCCTAAAACAATTCCTCTTGTTACCAGCTTCATTTTTTCTTCTCTTGTTCTTATTCTTTTACTTTCCATCCTGCCTGTCACCTTTTCTAACAGAAAATTTTAGTATCTTTTTGCGTATCCAATCCAAATATAAGCCCATAAGTCTTCCTATGGCAATGTCATATATCAAAAACACAACATTTGTTACCGCCCAGAAAATATATATTCCGTAACGGCCGAATTCCCCCATATCTTCCTGAAGACTAGACGATGATATGATGCGAATTGTAATGTTATAATATAAAACAATAAGTAAATTATAAATCAGTAGTTTAACAGTATATGATAGTGCTATGGGTTTAATTTTGTCAAGTCTGAGCTTTAAAGTCGGATAAAATCCCATTAAGAAAACGTATAGCAGTGCCGCTTCTTTATCAGGAACTAAAAGCAATGATAAAACAGAAATAGCGGCATAGGTCAAATAAGACCATGTACTGCTTATTTCAATTGCAATAATTAAAAGCATCGCTCCGCACAAAGCAGGAATTACATATACAAACAAAGGCAGAAGCCCTGTCATAAACATAAAAACAATAGATAAGGCAGTTATTATTCCACCGAGGGAAACTTTAAAACTCAAGCTTTTCAAAAGGGTGCCTCCCACCTAAATATACCAATTAATTTATTTTAACACATTTTTTAGATATTGTCCAGTATATGATTCTTTGCAAAGTGCTATCTCTTCAGGTGTACCGCAGGCCACTATTTCTCCGCCGCCGTTTCCTCCTTCAGGCCCTATATCAATAATGTAATCAGCAGATTTTATAACGTCTAAATTATGTTCGATTACTAAAACTGTATTTCCGTTATCGCTAAGCTTTTGTATTACGTCGATAAGCATATGAACGTCAGCTGTGTGAAGTCCGGTTGTTGGCTCGTCGAGAATGTATATAGTTTTGCCTGTCGGTCTTTTTGAAAGCTCTGTTGCAAGCTTGACCCTTTGAGCCTCTCCACCTGAAAGAGTTGTAGCAGGCTGTCCGATTTTTATATATCCCAAGCCAACATCAAAAAGAGTTTGAAGCTTTCTGGATATTTTAGGCATGTTTTTGAAAAACTCGCAGCCCTCCTCAACCGTCATTTCAAGCACGTCATGAATATTCTTCCCTTTGTATAAAACGTCAAGCGTTTCCCTGTTGTATCGCTTGCCCTTGCAAACCTCACAAGGAACATATATATCAGGCAGAAAATGCATCTCTATCTTTAAAATTCCGTCACCTTCACACGCCTCACAGCGTCCGCCTTTCACATTAAATGAAAAGCGCCCGGAATTATATCCCTTTACCTTTGCATCGTTTGTTGAAGCAAACAGTTCTCTTATATCAGTAAATACTCCTGTATATGTTGCCGGATTTGAGCGAGGTGTTCTTCCTATCGGAGACTGGTCAATGTTTATAACCTTGTCAAGATTCTCAATTCCGTTTAATTTCTTGAATTTTCCCGAACGTATTTTTGCACGATTCAGCTTTCCTGCAAGTTCCTTATAAATTATCTCATTGACTAAAGAAGATTTTCCCGATCCTGATACGCCTGTGACGCAGGTGAAAACGCCTAAAGGTATTTTCACATCTATATTTTTTAGGTTGTTCTGAGATGCTCCTATTACCTCCAAGAAATCTCCGTTGCCCTTTCGTCTTTGAGCCGGAACAGGAATCTTTTTTGCTCCAGATAAATACTGACCTGTAATAGACTTCTTGCATTTCATTATTTTATCAGGTGTTCCAGCACAAACAATTTCTCCGCCGTGAATTCCTGCCCCTGGTCCTACGTCAACTATAAAATCAGCGTTTCTCATTGTATCCTCGTCATGCTCTACAACGATAAGCGTATTTCCCAAATCCCTCAGCTTTTTAAGCGTTGCAATAAGCTTATCGTTATCCCTTTGATGAAGTCCTATCGACGGCTCGTCAAGAATATACAGTACTCCCATAAGAGAAGATCCGATTTGCGTTGCAAGGCGTATTCTTTGACTTTCACCACCGGAAAGAGTGCCGCTTGAACGTGAAAGTGTAAGGTATTCGAGTCCTACGCTCTTCAAAAAGCCCAGCCGCTCTTTAATTTCCTTAATTATTCTTTCGCCGATCATCAGATCCCGCTTTGACAGCGTTTCACTTAATTTATTAAAGAAGTCAAGTGCCTCTACAACACTCATTTTACAAAGATCGGATATATTTATTCCACCGACAGTTACGGCTAAGATTTCTTTTTTCAACCTATCACCGTGACAAACCGGACACTCTTCCTCTGACATACAAGCCTCTATATCCTTTTTTGTATAGTCGCTTGCTCCATCCTTATAACGTCTTTCAAGAGAATTGATTATTCCCTCAAATTCAGTCTCAAAAGTGCCGCTCCAGCCATTTGATGAGTTTCTGGTGATCTTAATCTTCTCACCTTTCGTGCCGTATAGAAGTATATCAATATGCTCCTTTGAAAGCTCCTTTATCGGCTTGTCAAGAGGAATGCCGTACTTTTTGCTCAGTGCTCTGTAATATGTCATGGCAAACGAATCCTCCGTAAGCGAGTTCCAGCCATTTGCCTTAATTCCCCCCTGTAAAATAGAAAGGTCTTTGTTCGGAAGTATGAGTTCAGGATCAATCACCTGAAAAACTCCAAGTCCCGTACAATGCTCACACGCACCAAACGGGTTGTTAAAAGAAAACATTCTAGGCGTAAGCTCACTCATTGAAAAGTCATGATCGGGGCATGAGTAATTCTGTGAAAATAAAAGCTCCTCGCCGCCTATTACATCACACATAACAAGACCGCCGGTTATATGAGAAATCGTTTCAACGCTGTCAGCAAGGCGGCTTTTTATGCCTTCCTTTATCACAAGTCGGTCAACGACCACTTCGATATTGTGTTTTTTATTCTTCTCAAGGGTTATTTTTTCCGATAAATCGTAAATAATACCGTCTACTCTTACTCTTACATATCCGGCTTTTCTGGCTCTTTCAAATTCCTTTTGATGCTCGCCCTTGCGCCCTCTTATTACCGGCGCCAAAAGCTGGATTTTTGTTCCCTCAGGCAGATCGTAAATTTTATCAACTATCTGATCTACTGTCTGCTGCTTGATCTCTTTTCCGCATATTGGACAATGCGGAACACCTATTCTTGCATACAAAAGACGTAAATAGTCATAAACCTCAGTTACCGTACCTACCGTTGAACGGGGATTTTTTGAGGTGGTCTTTTGATCTATTGAAATTGCCGGAGACAAGCCCTCAATCGAATCAACGTCAGGCTTTTCCATTTGTCCCAAAAACTGTCTTGCATATGACGAAAGAGATTCCATATATCTGCGCTGTCCGTCTGCGAATATGGTGTCAAAGGCAAGCGATGATTTACCTGATCCCGAAAGTCCTGTTATAACAATAAACTTGTCCCTTGGGAGAGTTACATCGACATTTTTAAGATTGTGCTCTCTGGCTCCTTTAATTACTATTTTATTGCTTTGCATCTTCTTTCAAATTCCCTTTCATTAAAAGTTCTATAACTTCATCTTCTGTGTTAAATTCGTCATAATCTCCTGTATAGATTGCAGGGATAATTTGTGCCATAAAACTTTACTGCCATTTTCAAATTTTTATTTTTCTCCCTTAAGCTCAGCAATCTTATCACGCAAATAAGCCGCATGCTCGAACTCAAGCATTTTTGCTGCCTCTTTCATCTGACGTGTAAGCTTGTCTATAAGCTTTGCAGCTTCCGCCTTACTCATCTTGTTTTTCTGACGAGCGGAGTATTCTACCTCTTCCTTGCTTGAAATTTCAATTACATCACGAATATCCTTGATAATTGTTTTAGGAGTAATACCGTGTTCTTCATTGAACTTAGTTTGTATGCTTCTTCTTCGCTCAGTCTCCGAAATGGCACGCTCCATAGAACGTGTAACCGAATCGGCATACATTATTACCTTTCCGTTCTCATTTCTTGCTGCCCGTCCTATAGTCTGAACAAGCGAACTCTCAGAACGCAAAAATCCTTCTTTATCGGCATCTAAAATCGCAACCAATGACACTTCCGGTATATCAAGTCCCTCACGAAGCAAATTGATTCCGACAAGCACGTCAAACTCACCGAGCCTCAAATCCCTCATTATCTCCATGCGCTCAATAGTATCAATATCATGGTGCATATATCTGACTTTTATCTTGTATCCTTTTAAATATTCCGTTAGATCCTCAGCCATTTTCTTGGTCAAGGTTGTTACAAGCACTCTCTCATGACGTTCAATTCTCGCATTTATCTCAAACAAAAGATCATCTATCTGTCCCTCTGTAGGTCTGACATCAATAAGCGGATCTAAAAGACCTGTAGGACGAATAACCTGTTCGACTATTTGCTTAGACTTATCCCTTTCAAAATCTCCGGGTGTTGCCGATACAAACACAATTTGATTCAGTCTTTCGTAAAACTCATCAAACTTTAGCGGTCTGTTATCAGCAGCAGACGGAAGTCTGAAGCCGTAATCTATAAGTGTGTTTTTTCTCGCCCTGTCGCCTGCGTACATTCCTCTTACCTGCGGAATAGAAACGTGCGACTCATCGACGAACAACAAAAAGTCATCCGGAAAAAAGTCCAAAAGCGTAAACGGCACAGCTCCCGGTTCCCGTCCTGCAAGAACTCGTGAATAGTTTTCAATTCCGCTGCAAAAGCCAATTTCCTGAAGCATTTCTATATCGTAATTCGTCCGCTGAGCAATTCTCTGTGCTTCTATAAGCAGATTCTTGTCAGTAAAGTATTTTATTCGCTCGTCAAGCTCACGGCGGATTTCTTCAATCGCACCGGACATTTTATCAGCGCCGACTATATAATGAGATGCAGGAAAAACTGCAGCATGACTCAGAACAGATAAAACATTGCCTGTAATAACATCAATCTCACTTATTCTGTCAACTTCATCGCCAAAAAATTCAACTCGTATCGCCTTGTCCGTATAGCTTGCAGGATAAATTTCCACAACATCTCCACGAACTCTGAACTTGTTTCGTTCAAAAGCAATGTCATTTCTTTCATACTGCAACGTAACCAGCTTCTTCAAAAGCACATCACGAGGCAATTCCATTCCTTGCCTTATTGATATTACCATGGACTTGTATTCAGCCGGATCTCCAAGTGAATAAATGCATGATACGGAAGCGACTATAATAACATCCCGCCTTTCGGAAAGCGCAGAGGTTGCCGAATGGCGAAGCTTATCAATTTCATTGTTTATCGAAGCGTCCTTTTCAATATAAACATCTGTGCTTGGGATATAAGCCTCAGGCTGATAGTAGTCATAATAAGATACAAAATACTCTACGGCATTTTCAGGAAAAAATTCTTTAAATTCACTGCAAAGCTGAGCTGCCAAAATTTTATTATGTGCTAAAACCAACGTCGGACGGTTAACCCTTGCAATTACATTTGCCATGGTAAATGTTTTGCCGGAGCCTGTAACACCCAGTAAAGTCTGTTCTTTATATCCGTTGTTTATTCCATTTACAAGTGCGTCAACAGCCTGCGGCTGATCGCCTGACAATTTATAATCAGATACAAGTTTGAAATGATCCATATTAATCTCCAAAATCTGTTGCTAACAAATTAAAAATCGATTTACAAAAAGCTCATTACCCCACATTGACGCATAGAAAGGACCTCTCCTTTTCCAACGATAATGTGATCTAAAATGTCGATTCCGATAGGCTTTAATTTCCCAAAAAGATTGTTTGTAAAGGAAATATCTTCCTTTGTTGGTTTTGGGAATGTATCGGGATGATTATGAGAAAGAATAATGTGCTGCGTATTTGAATCAAAAGCTGCTTTTGCAACCATTCTCGCCGTCACTACTACTTCGCTTGAAGAACCGACAGCCAGCGTATTGCAGGAAACAACCTGTAAATTGTTGTCAAGACAGCACACCTTAAATTCTTCGTCTTTAACACCAATATAAAGCGATGTAAAATACTTCTTTACAAAATCCATGTTATCCATCGAAAGCGCTTTATCAGGCGTAACTTGATAATATCTCAGCATCTGTGGAATAAGTTTCAGTAAAACCGCTGAGTTTTCACTTATATTTTTAACTTCACAAAGCGACTTAACCGGTGCGTCAAATACTGCCGTAAGGTTTCCAAAACGATTTATAAGCTCATGAGCTATATCATTAGTATTCCTCTGCGGGATTGAATAAAACAACAAAAGTTCGAGAGCTTCATGCGGTTCTAATGCCTCAATTCCGTTTTCTAAAAATTTTTGCTTTAACCGCTGTCTATGTCCTTGATGAATATTATTTTCCTTTGTTTTTTCTTTCATAATTCCTCCGGAATAAAAATAGTGTTTCTGCATTTTCTGAATTTATTTAAAAATCAACTTTTGCCGAGTTTAAACCGGCAATATATCTACATCAGAAATAAATAATAAATATCAAATTCAGAAACTTATGTTCTTTTAGT
>CABUAH010000075.1 GCA_902489475.1 uncultured Oscillospiraceae bacterium
ATTCTATGCTGATTATTTATAAACGGTTTGTTTTATATTTGCCTTACTCCTTAAAATTAATTAGTAGTTTCTTTAAAGTACATCGTATATTCTTCCTCATTCGTTTCATAGTCAACACTTTTACCTTGAATTTTAAACCTCTCTCTTGTATAGAAATCAACTGCTCCGGTATTTTTAACAAAAACATCAAGCGTCAAATTACTGTGCTGACATTTGACAAAGTCAAGAAGCTGTTTTCCTATTCCCTGTGAGCGTTTTTCTTTTTTAACAAATATTCCGGCAATATAGTTGTCTGTCAATCCGACAAATCCATTTATGCCGTCACTGTCCTCTGAAATATATATTTCTGCCTTTAATATCATTTTTTCTACATCGTCATATTTATTTTTCCAGTAGCTTTCATCTACAAATGAATGTGCGTCTATATTTGAATCAAGCCAAATTTGCATAACAAAAAATATATCCTTTTTTTCAAATTCTCTTATCATTTTTACACCCCCACATTGATTTATGTTGCTGATTATACTATAAAAAAGCTGTTTTTTCAACCCTCCATCTTATAATGAGCGTAGCTTGTCGGCGTTTGCTTTGTACGTTCTTCGCACATGATTGATTCTAAGCTTTCAAGATAATTTAATGCGTAGATAAAGTTGATACTGCATTAAAAATCTCATATACTTTTATGGATACATAAAATACAAAATTGTTTGTAAAGATAGAGGGTAAATTTTTATGTCAGCTTTTTGTGAATATACACAAAAAAGTGTGATTAAATTCTACGAAAATGACAAGCTGTATTTGATAGACTTTTTGTAAGAAAAATAGTATAATTAAACTATATATATCAAAACAATTTATAGCTTATGCAAGCTGTTTGCAGTTTCTTATGCGGCGGTTTGTTAAGTCAAATCACGAGGGCAAAGCTCTGTTAAATGAAAGGAATTAATGATGATAAAAAGAACCGTTATAACACTTTTGTGTTCCGCAGTTTTAATGGGAACATTAAGCGGATGCTATTTTTTACCTGACGAAGAGGAGGTTTTAGAAGCTCCCACAGTAAAAGCAAGCGAGGTTACATACACAACCGTTACCGCAAAGAAAAAAGATATTGTGAAGAAGCTTACAAACACAGGAACTGTCATGTCAAAATCAACGACAGAGCTTTCGTTTGAAGATCAGGGCGGTAAGATAAAGAAGCTTTATGTAAAAGCTGGAGATATTGTTAAAAAGGGCGACCTGATATGCGAGCTTGATGTCGGGGATTTGGATTATGAAATAAAGGACAAGGAGCTTAAAATACAGCAGGCCCAGCTCAATGTAACAATTACCGCAGAAAACGGCGGAAGCCAGTCTGAGGTTGACAATGCACAGGTGAATGTTGATATACTCAAAAACGAGCTTGAGGCGCTCAAAAAGGAGCTTTCGAAATCAAAGCTTTATGCGACTGCTTCGGGAACAGTTTCGTCAATAACGGAGCAAACTGTTGGAGGAGAGGTTAGTTCAGGTGAGAAAATAGCGACTATAGTTGACAAAAATTCACTTTATCTTTCCTTTGAGCCTAGTGATACCTCAAGATTCAAGGTTGGTCAGAAAATAACCATTACATATAATAGGAAGAACTATAGTGGAGAGATTTTTGCTACTCCGTCCAGCATACCTGAAAACTCTCAAATAAAATTTGAAGAGGGAAAGGTTTATGCACAGTTTACGGGAAATGTTCCTGCTGATGCAATAGGAAACGTAGCAGATGCAGTTTTAGTGCTTGATTCCAAAAAGGATGTTATTGTAGTTGCTAAAAAGCTTGTAAAAACAGTAAACGACAAAAGAATAGTGTATGTTTTAAATGAGGATAACGAAAAAGAAGCGAGAGAAGTAGAGGTAGGTCTTGAAACAGGCTCAGAATCTGAAATCGTTTCGGGACTTAAAGAGGGCGAACAGATAATTGTAAGATAGCTTTCTTGTTAGAAATTTGTAGGAAAGAGGAATTAGAGAATGTTTACTCTGCTTTTTCGCAAAATGAAAAATACAAAGTGGATGGTAATATGTCTGCTTATCGGATTTGTTATGGCGTCAGCTATGATGAGCACCATTCCGCTTTATATGAATGCGTCCTTGCAGCGAATGCTTGTAAAGGATATGCAGTCGTATCAGATTGAAAACGGAGAATATCCGGGAGTTTATTCGGCGGACTATAACCTTGATTTAAGCCTTAATTCGGATGCACAGAAAAGAATGATAGGTGAAATGACAAATGCTTTTGAGGAAAACTATGATGATTTGGGATTGCCGTATTTAAACAAGAAAAAGACAGCTACAGACAGCTATCTTATGGTTGTCGGGGAGGTATCTACCGGCACCAGCGTAACAAGAGTTAATGTAACGGGAATGTCTGATATTAAGGACAATATCGAAATAACTCAGGGTGAGATGTTCTCTTCGGGAATAAATGACGGAGTGATGGAGGTTATATTAACTGACGAGAGCCTGCGTTCAACAGGACTTACCGTTGGTCAAACTTACGAAATATCAAATGCATTTAAACCTGAAAACACACTCAAAATAAAAGTAACGGGAGCATTTAATGTAAAAAAAGGAAGCGACTCCTATTGGTCGGAGGGGCTTGACGATAATTATATTTCAACAGCCTTTGCCGACTATGACACTGTAATAAACGAGGGCATCGACTCAGGAGTTATAAATGTTGTTTCAATGTCTGAAAGATATGCGATAGATTATCCGAATGTTGAAATGACATCTCTTGACAGTGTTCTGTCAAAGCTAAAAGAACAGGACAAGGTTTATTCTGAAAACAACGTTGTTCTTGACGTTCCGGCTATAGGCATTTTTGAGGAGTATGCTGACCGTTCCGAAACCTTGCAGCTTTTGCTCTGGCTTGTTCAAATACCGGTTATGCTAATGATAGTATTCTATCTGTTTATGGTTTCTCAGCTTAATGTTGAACAGGAGAAAAACGAGATTGCAGTATTTAAGTCAAGAGGTGCATCAAGTACTCAGATTCTTTTGATATATGCGCTTGAGTCGATAGTTTTAGGCTTGGCAACTGCAATCATAGGTCCGTTTATCGGATATGGACTGTGTCATGTTTTAGGCGCTTCAAACGGATTTTTGGAGTTCGTAAACAGAACGGCGCTTCCAATCAAGTTTACAATAGACGCTTTCCTTTATTCGCTTTTGGCTGTAGGAGTGTTCTTTGTAACGACAATGATTCCTATCGTTCCTGCAACGAGAACGACTATCGTTGCTCATAAGGCGTCAAAGGCAAAAAAAGCCAAGCGGCCTCTTTGGGACAAAGCATTTTTGGATGTTATTTTGATTGCAGGTTCTGTCGGCTGGCTTTATTACTATAATAAAACTCAGGAAAGCTTAGCGGCAGAGGGAATGACGGATGCTTCCGCAACAGTAAATCCGCTTTTGTTTATAGCGTCAACGGCATTTATTTTGGGTGCAGCGTTGCTTGTGGTACGAATTTATCCGTTTGTTATAAGATTTATTTACAAAATCGGAAAGCGGGTGTGGAGTCCTGCACAGTACATTTCTCTTAATAACATAGGAAGATCGTCGAGCGGAAGAGAACGCTTTATAATGATCTTTTTGATGCTTACGGTTGCACTTGGTCTTTTCTTTGCAAATACCGCCCGCGCGCTTAACAGAAATGCAGAGCAGACGGCAGCATATATGGTCGGATCTGACGCTGTTATTGCTGAAACATGGAACAGCGAAAAAGGCGGTTCGTCTGCGGCTGAGAGTCCTGAAGGGGAAGAAGAATCAGAGGAAACGGACGATACCTCATCAAGTACAGTTACATATATAGAGCCGATATTCGAGAGATTTGAAAAGCTTGACGGAGTAAAAGCGGCTACAGCTGTATACAAAAACGATTCGGTAAATATAAAAAGCTCAAGAAAGGTTACCGTAAAAGCACCTTCTGAAAAACCTGATGACGAACCTTGGAACAGTGCTGGTGAAGGGGAAACAACCACAGATACCCTTTCAAATGTCAGACTTATGACAGTAAATCCAAGCGAGGTTGCAAATATATGCTGGTTTAAAGATGAGCTTTTGCCGGTGCATATAAACGCATATTTAAACGCTTTGAGCGAGTGTAATTACGGAGTTATACTCTCCTCGTCATTTAGGGATAACTATGGTTATGAGCTTGGAGATAATATAGAGGTCGCATGGGGTTCAAACGATTATTTCGGAGCAACTGTAATAGCATTTGTTGATTACTGGCCGAGTATTGATCCGACAGAGCAAAACGACAATGGAACCTATATCGACTTTGCAATTATGAATTTTAATTATGTTCAGGTTCAAACGCCGATCGAGCCTTATGAGGTTTGGCTGGATCTTGAAGATGATGCTAAGGTAGCGGACTTTTATGCTTCAATTGAAGAAGCGGGTATCAAGGCCACAAAGCTTGAGGTTGCGAGTCAAAATATCATTTCAGAGAAAAACGAGCCGATGCTCCAGGGATTAAACGGTGCTTTGACTTTAGGCTTTATAATTATTATGATAATGTGCATAATAGGATTTTTGATTTACTGGATACTCTCAATTAAATCCAGAACGCTCCAGTTCGGAATACTTCGTGCAATGGGAATGAGCTATAAAGAGATTATTGCAATGATCATATATGAACAGCTTTTAGTATCCGGAGTGGCAGTTATCTTTTCGATAGTAATCGGCGGAATTGCAAGCGATTTGTTTGTGCCGCTCTTCAGGTCGATGTTTACGGCTCAAAGTAAAATGCTTCCGTTTACGGTTACGGCACTCAGAAGCGACTATATAAAGATATACATTCTTATTTTACTAATGCTTGGAGTAGGTTTCGCAGTTTTGGGTAGAATAATTTCTAAGATCAAAATTTCGCAGGCTTTAAAGCTTGGTGAAGATTAAACCAATGCGTAATTAATTTGGAAGTCGTAATTATTTGTAGAATTTGGATAAAAACAGCGCTTTGCCTAAGAGCGTTGTTTTTGTCTGTAGCTACACATGGATTCGCTGATTATGATCAATAGGAGAGAATATGAATACATTTGAAAAAATCTACGAAGTTGTAAAGAAAATCCCAAAGGGGCGTGTAGCTACTTATGGGCAGATAGCGATTCTTGCAGGAAACAGGCACTTGTCGCAGATCGTTGGATATGCTCTTCATGTAAATCCCGACCCTGAAAACATTCCATGCTACCGTGTTGTAAACCGCTTCGGGGAGGTATCTAAAGCGTTTGCGTTCGGCGGTGAAAATAAGCAGATTAGCTTGCTTCGTGCCGACGGAATTGAAGTTTCAGATGAGGGAAAAGTCGATCTTGAACGCTATCTTTGGGACGGGAAGTAATTGACAATTGATAATGGACAATTACATTTTTAATGCAAAGCGAATGCTTTCTGTTGCTTGACTTTTGATATAGCTTGTGTTAGTATTGTTTTGAGAGGAGGCTTGCGTGTGTTAGTAATGAAATTGAGATAGTTATTTTGCAGTTTATTATTGTTAACGGCTAGGTTTATCACTTAGTCTTTTTGTAATGCAAAATTCGGTATATCTCAAAGGAATTACTATACATACAGGTTTTTGTATCTGGGACATAGATTCATTTTGTGTATAATTTTTTGAGATATGCCACTTAACTTGAATAAGTGGTTTTTTTATTTGGAAGGAGAGATTATACATGAAAATATCAGATAATATAATTAAAGAACAATTAAAGAATGTGTATTTCTTAAGCGGCGGTGCATATGGAGGAAAGACTACCATGGCAAAATTGATTGAACAGAAGTATGGGATTTACAGATATCGTCAAGGAGATAACTTTGATAGATTTGCTGCTATTGCTATACCTGAATTTCAACCTTGCATAAGTTTGGATAGGAGTCAAGACTGGCATGGCTTTTTTTCTCAAAAACCAAGTAAATACGCAGCATGGATGCAGGCAGAGCTAGAGGAAGAAGCAGAGTTTGTAATCATGGATTTAATAAAGCTATCACAGAACCGAAAAGTTATTGCGGATGTCATTATTCCTGTTGATATCCTGAAAAGAATAACTAATCCTAACCAAGTGATGCTGCTGTTTGCACCGGAAGAAATGAGGAGAAAGCATTACTTTGACAGAGCGGATAAGAATGAGGTTTATCAGTTTATTATGTCATTTCCTGATGGAAAACAATTACTGAATAATGTAATTGAGGCTTTAGTTTACGATGGTGCTGAAAGGAGAAAAGAATTAATAAACAGCGGGTTTTCTTACATTGAGAGAACAGATCATGACACAATTGAAAATACTTTAAGTGTGATTGAGAAACATTTTGGACTGGTCGATCAAAAAGTGCAGAGGACACAAAATGAAAATACAAAAGGTAGATAGAGAAAGCGCTTATTTTGAAAAGCTGATTGATTATGCAGGTAATTGCTCATGGCTTGCAGGACCGCATCTGGCTGATATGTTAAAGAATAATGTTTTTACAGATTGGGAGAGTGCCTTTGCTGCAATCGAAAATGAGCATATAGCAGGATTTTGTACATTTATGAGGACGGATTATTATCCTGATAATAAATACTACCCTTGGATAAGCAGTATTTTTGTTGGTGAGAAGTACAGAGGACATCGTATCAGTCAGCTAATGATTGAGTATGTGATTGAGTATGCTAAGAAGTGTCGGTTCTCTGCGGTTTATATTCCATCAGATATGGTCGGATTCTACGAAAAGTATGGATTTGAGAAAATAGATGAGCTTAAAAACTATGGCGGGGATATTGACAGTATTTTTGTAAAGTATATATAATATAAAACCGACTGACAAAAAATGTCAGTCGGTTTTCTCGCTGATTCGTGCTGACGGAATTGAAGTTTCAGACGAGGGAAAGGTTGAGCTTGAGCGTTATCTTTGGGACGGGAATAATTGACAATTGACCGTGTTTCAAAATGGAAAACCATAAGAACGAATTTTTTCAAAACTCTGGGGGAGTCCCTCTGCTTTTGATGGGTTTTATTATCCTTTCCCTCTTCTTAGGTTTGCCCTTTGCAAAAAAGCCAATTGATTCTTGCCTCTAGCAAAGGGACAACCTATGGAAAAGGGGGACACTAACAAAACTCTATAAAAGTAAAGAGTTTCCCC
>CABUAH010000076.1 GCA_902489475.1 uncultured Oscillospiraceae bacterium
ACAAAACTCTATAAAAGTAAAGAGTTTCCCCAGAGTTTTGAAAAAATTCGTTTCCCTCAGGTTTTCCCTCTGCACTCTCTTTCCGACACCCTTTTCCCCCTTTCCTTTACTTTTACACGTTGTGTAATTAGAGAGATTTTGATTTTTGGGAAAGTATTAATCACAAGAAAACTTCGCTGACCTACTTGATTGCTAGTTCGTGAGTTCTAATACTACCTACTTTCATGATACTCTCTGTTAATCAAAGATAGTCTTTGGTACACAAAAGCTTGACAAAAAGCATTTCTTTACATTACCGTCAGAAGCTATACCAATGCGTAATTCGTAATTAATTCGGAAGTTGGAATTAGGAATGCGTAATTTAATAACTAATAAACCAAAAACGGTTGGCACTAAAATGTCAACCGTTTAGTTTTGTTTTAATAGCTATTTCTCCATGCTCGGCTTCATATTTTTTAATGCAATCACGAATCAGAATAAGTATCTGGCTGTTTGTGCTTCTTACCTCGTAATCAGCAATAACATGAAGCTTATTCAACATTTCACTATCAATTCTTATTGTCACACTCTTTATTTTCATATATTACCTCCTAAAAAAATATTATGCAAGATTTTCATTCCTATAAATCAGCTTTTTAATTCATTGGTATCACTCTTTCCCTCGTCTGCCATTTTGTTCGATTTTAACAATTATATCACAAGTTAATTGCGATTTATCGCAATTGTCGGCTTTGCCGACAAGCGGCGACAGCCGCAAATTGATGATTCAATGTTCTTAAATGACGGCGATAGCCGAATCGTGCGAATGCACGATAAAGCAGCGATAAGCTGATTTTTCTTAAGGTTATTATAACACACATTATGCCAGATGTATTGACTTTACGCGACAATTCGTGTAAAATTTCCATTACGTAAAAAAAAGACACAGAGAATTTAAGTTTTCTCTGTGTCTTTCTTCAATTTGAATTGTTTTTGCCTCTATTAATACATTCCTCCGGCAGGCATTGCAGGCTGTGCCGGTTCAGGCTCGGGAATATCAGCAACAAGGCTCTCTGTTGTGAGTACCATTGAAGCAACAGATGCCGCATTCTGAAGAGCAGAACGTGTAACCTTTGTCGGATCAACGATTCCTGCCGAGATCATATCAACATACTCTTCATTGTAAGCGTCAAAACCGTAGCCTACCTTTCCTGAGGACATGATCTTGTCGATAATTACGCTTCCCTCAAGACCTGCGTTCTTTGCGATCTGACGAATAGGCTCCTCAAGCGCTTTTAAAACTATGTTAGCGCCTGTCTTTTCATCGCCGTCAAGAGAATCGGTAAGAGCCTTAACATTTTCGATAGCGTTGAGAAGAGCTGTTCCGCCTCCTGCAACGATACCCTCTTCAACAGCTGCCTTAGTAGCAGCAAGAGCGTCCTCGATTCTAAGCTTCTTTTCCTTCATTTCAATTTCAGTTGCAGCGCCGACCTTGATAACAGCTACGCCGCCCGAAAGCTTAGCAAGTCTTTCCTGAAGCTTTTCTCTGTCAAAATCAGAGGTTGTGATCTCGATCTGATTTTTGATTTCTTTGATTCTGTTATTGATCTCTTCTGCATCTCCTGCGCCGTCAACAATTATAGTATTCTCTTTTTGAACAACTACCTGTCTTGCACGGCCGAGGTTTTCGATCGTAGTGTCCTTAAGCTCGAATCCAAGCTCTTCTGTGATAACATCTCCGCCTGTGAGAATAGCTATGTCACGAAGCATTTCTTTTCTTCTGTCACCGAAGCCGGGAGCCTTAACGCCAACACAGGTAAATGTTCCTCTAAGCTTGTTTACGATGATTGTTGAAAGTGCCTCTCCCTCGATATCCTCAGCGATAATGAGAAGCTTTTTGCCTGACTTAACGATTTCTTCAAGAAGCGGAAGGATCTCCTGAATGTTAGAGATCTTCTTGTCTGTGATAAGAATGTAAGCGTCGTCAATTACAGCTTCCATTTTATCTGTATCTGTTACCATGTAAGGTGCGATATATCCTCTGTCAAACTGCATACCTTCAACAACCTCGCTGTAGGTTTCAGCAGTCTTTGATTCTTCGATAGTGATAACTCCATCGCTTGTAACCTTTTCCATAGCCTCGGCAATAAGCTTTCCTACGCTTTCGTCAGCTGAAGAAACAGTAGCAACTCTTGCTATATCGTCAGTTCCTTCAACGACCTTTGAGTTTGAAACGATAGTTTCAACAGCCTTGTCAACAGCCTTGCTTATACCCTTCTTAACAACCATTGGGTTAGCGCCCGAAGCGATGTTCTTCATTCCCTCACGAACAAGTGCCTGAGCTAAGAGTGTAGCGGTTGTTGTTCCGTCACCTGCTGCATCGTTTGTCTTGGTTGAAACTTCCTTAACAAGCTGTGCGCCCATGTTCTCAAAAGCGTCCTCAAGCTCGATTTCTTTTGCAATGGTAACACCGTCGTTTGTGATAAGCGGAGAACCGAACTTTTTATCTAAAACTACATTTCTTCCCTTAGGACCTAAAGTGATTTTAACTGTATCAGCTAATTTATCAATACCTGCCTGAAGCGACTTTCTAGCTTCTTCGCCGTAAATAATCTGCTTTGCCATAATAAATCAATCCTCTCTGAATACTAAAAATTTGTCTTAGTCTACAACTGCGAGTATGTCTTCCATTTTTAAGATCGTGTATTCCTCGCCGTCAACCTTGACCTCTGTTCCCGAATATTTGCTGGTAATTACTTTGTCGCCGACACTTACTGTCATGGTGACATCTGTTTTTCCCGGCCCTACGGCAATTACTTCAGCAACCTGCGGCTTTTCCTTTGCACTTCCGGCAAGAATAATTCCGCTTTTGGTTGTTTCCTCAGCCTCGACCATCTTGATAACAACTCTGTCCTGCAATGGTTTAATAGTCATTATGATAACCTCCTATGTTAAATAAAAATAAGCGTACTTTAGCACTCCTTGTAGTCGAGTGCTAAGTATTATTGTATCACCTTTTTTTGAAAAAACAAGAGGAAACAGCGCTTTTTTTCTGCTTTTAACAATATTTGGTTGTATTGCACAAAAATAGAGCTGAAATTTCTACGTCATAATGCAAATTGTCAATGTGTTTCCGGATATTTGCAGATTTATTTTAAAACCACTAAATATGGTGGCTTTAAAATATCTATATACTGGTTAAGGTGGAAAATTGTGAACAAAAAGAAACTAAATTGCGTACAGATTTTAAAATTAACATTTTAGACACAATTAGTACGCATTATAGACACAATATATTCTGTGAGTTTGATATAATTAAGACAACTTAGTAAAAGTTTCGTAACAATTTCTAAACAATGTGTTTAAATTAAGAACTTGATCGCTAAAAGTGAAGTCGATGAGTTTGATTTTGACATGAATTTAACAACTGATGTTTGAGTGTAATACAATTAAGGAATACAGCTGTTTGTAGGAAGATTCTATGATCGGCAGGATTTGGAGGGAAAGATATGTCACTTGGAAAAGTATTGGTTATTGACGATGATAAAAACACCTGTGAGCTTTTGAGATTGTATCTTGAAAAAGAGGGGTATAATGTAATGATCTCGTATGATGGTGAAGAGGCGGTTGTAAAATTCAATGCGCTTAAACCGGATATCGTTTTGCTTGATATTATGCTGCCGACGCTTGACGGCTGGCAGGTATGCAGAGAAATAAGGAAAAAATCAAATGTTCCGATTTTGATGATAACAGCTAAGGGTGAAACCTTTGACAAGGTTTTGGGGCTTGAGCTTGGTGCAGATGATTACATCGTAAAGCCTTTTGAGATCAAAGAGGTTTTGGCTAGAATAAAAGCAGTTTACAGAAGAACAGGACAGGCAACCGCAGAGGTTGAGATCAAGGAAGTTAAATACGATAAGCTTGTGGTAAATATGACAAGGTACGAGCTTAAGGTTGACGGAAAGGTGCTTGACACTCCGCCTAAGGAGCTTGAGCTTCTGTTCCATCTCGCTTCAAATCCAAACAGGGTTTACACTAGGGATCAGCTTCTTGATGAAGTTTGGGGCTTTGAGTATTACGGAGATTCACGAACGATTGATGTTCATGTCAAAAGGCTTAGAGAAAAGCTTGACGGAGTTTCTCCAAAGTGGGAGCTTAAAACTGTTTGGGGAGTAGGATACAAGTTTGAGGTTGAGGAAGAATAACTTATAATACTCAAGTATTATATTTGTTTTAGGAGAATAGGTAATGGATCGAGATTTATTGATTATATTTATATCTTCATTCGCAGTAATTTTATTGCTTATGTTTTTACTTTGGGAGATGTCTGCAGTAAGGCATCACAAAGAAATTAAGCAAAGGGATGAAGAAATATCGGATCTTTTGCATGATATAAAGGCGCCTCTTAATTCTATAAAGGGATTTGCAGGCGGACTGATTGATAAAACGATAAACCAATCTGAGCAGGAAAAGTATCTTGAAGTTATAAAAAACGAGGCTGATCGAGTTGTAAAAATGTCAGAGGATTATGATTTATACAAAAAGCTTGACAGCGAAAAACTTGTTAAAGACGAGATAAAGCTTTACGATATGATATGCGAGATAATTCTATCGTTTGAAAAAAGTATAACAAACAAAAATATCGAGCTTCTTGGCTTGGACAAAATTGAAGCAAGCGAAGAAAAAAACCTTAAAATAATGGGTGAAAAACAGCTTTTGCACCGTGCTTTTTATAACCTTATTTCAAATGCAGTTTTATATACTCCTAACGGCGGAGAAATATCCCTTGCATTAAAATCAAACTCAAAGACGGCATCAGTTTGCATTTCAAACACCGGTGAGCTTGATGAAGATGAGGTAAGTAACATTTTTACAAGGAACTATCGCTCGAACAATTCAAAGGATAAAAAGGGAACGGGACTTGGACTTTCCATTACAAAAAAGATTATGGAAAGTCATAAGGGCAGCGCTGAAGCTGTGTCAGAAAACGGAAGGATAACGATTAAGGTAATACTTCCGAAAAAATAGCAAGAGGATAAACATGAGTTTTTTTGATGATGAATCAGTTGAACAGGACGGTAAGCGAGAGGAAATTTCAAGAGAGCTGTTTTGGTCAAAAATTAAAAAGCCAAAGCGAAAGGGAAACGGTGCGTCGGTTCTTTTAGCTGTATTTGTAATGCTTATATGTCTTTTTGTCGCAGGAGTTATAACCTTAAATTTCCTCCTCGGAAAGGGTTGGTTTTCTAATGCCTTTAAAAACGACAACGGTGTAAGCCTTACAATAAAAACGCAGGATAAGCCAGATGTTTCAAACGAGTATAAAACCGGGGACGGAAGATATACTGTAGAGGGAGTAGCTAAGGTTGTTTCTCCGTCGGTTGTATCTATTGTAAGCTTCAGTGATAATGAGAACACGGAAAATGAATATACCTATTCAGGTCAGGGAAGCGGAGTTATCTTTACTAAAGACGGATATATCATTACAAACGCACATGTTATTGCTTCGGCAACAAAAGGGCTTATTGCAATTGACAGCGAATCGAATGAATATGAAGCAAAAATTATCGGCTATGATTCCGATTCGGATATTGCCGTAATAAAAATTTCGGGAGAATTTACTCCTGTGCAGATAGGTGACTCGGCTAAGGCAAATCTCGGTGAGGAGATCGTGGCGATAGGAAACCCGGCAGGTTACGGCGGATCTGTTACAGCTGGAATTATTTCAGGAACAAATAGAATGGTTCGGGGCGGAAACAGCGGAATTAAAATGAGCTGTTTGCAGATAGATGCTGCAATTAATCCGGGAAGTTCAGGCGGTGCGCTTGTAAATATGTGGGGTCAGCTTATAGGCATTACCTCTTCAAAGCTAACATCTGATAAATATGATGGAATAGGGTTTGCAATCTCAACTGAGGCGGCTATTCCGATAGTTGAAAACATAATTGAAAACGGATATGTTAAAGACCGTGCAAAGGTCGGAATAACATATTTTGCTGTTTCCTCCGCACAGGCTAAAGCGTATGGCGTTAAAGCAGGACTTTATGTTCAGGAGGTTGACAAGGCTTGTGACAGCGCAAAGGTTTTGAAACCCGGAGATGTAATTTTAGAGCTTGACGGACAAAAGGTTGAAAACTCTGATACGGTTTCTAAAATAATGAGCGAGAAAAAGGCGGGAGATACCATGACAGTAAAATATTTCCGTCCTGACGCTGAAAATTCCGATTCGGGCGAAACGCTTGAGGGAAAATTTGTTTTGGAAAATGATATAAGCGGAGAGTTTGTAGTAGAATAATTTATAATTCATAATTCTTAATGCGTAATGCGTAATTAATTCGGAGTTCGGAATTAGGAATTATTATAATTGATAATTGACAATGGATAATGGAGAATTTAATTCGTAATGCATAATGCGTAATTAAATAATGGAGGAACAGATCATGAATATAATTAAATATCCCTCCGAGACGGAAGTCAATAACGCCATAAAACAAAAAGAGCCGCTTTTGGTGCTTATATCCTTTGACGGTAAAACAGTTATTATGAGCCATATAGATGAAGCGATAGAGCATCATATTTTATTGATGAAAGCAGGTTTTTCTGATAAGGACATTGATAAATATTTCAGGCTTGTGCTTGACAGTGAATCAGCTGACTGGACATTTGTATGTCCTCCTGATTACAAAAACATATCTGATAAGACAAGGCGAATAAAACAGTTTTATAAGGACGGGTTTGCGGTTATTTCTGACGTGCTCCAAGAACTGGAGCTTATGGTTGGTATCAACATTCCCAGGAGATATAGGCGGCATTTTGAGATGCTGGGAGATTGATTATAATTCGTAATTAATTCGGAAGTTATAATTAATAATAAATCGAGCCACAGAGAATTTTTAAGTTTTTCTCTGTGGCTTTTTTCGTTCTACCATTCTTTTTTCTTGCTGTTTGTAAGTCCTAATATATAGTCTGTTGATACATTATAAAATTTTGCTAGTTTTATTAGTCTATCTATTGTTATCATTTTTTGACCATTTTCAAGTTGTGAATAATATGATTGTGTTGTTTTAATTAATTTCGCAATTTCTCTTTGTTTCAAATCTCTATCTTCCCTTAAATTCTTTAATTTTGTTTCA
>CABUAH010000077.1 GCA_902489475.1 uncultured Oscillospiraceae bacterium
TGATTAAATACTGTTTAAAATAGAACGTCAATTAATATCTGTTCCCTTACAACTACGTTTTATAGGAATCAAAGCTCTGATTTAGCACTATTTTAAATAAAACGTCAATTAAAAGGTCAATTAAAATTTAAGCTTTGCCGATTGAACCGAAAAGCTCCATCTTTTCTTTAACAGTCGCCTTAATTGCTTCAAATCCGGGAGCCAAAAGCTTTCTTGGGTCAAATCCTTTACCCTCTAAGTCTTTTCCTGCTTCGATATATTTTCTTGTAGCATCTTGGAAAGCAAGCTGGCACTCAGTATTTACGTTGATCTTGGCAACTCCGAGTGAAATAGCCTTTTTGATCATGTCCTCAGGAATTCCTGTTCCGCCGTGAAGAACAAGCGGCATATCTCCAACCTTTTCCTTAACAGCAGCAAGCGTTTCAAAAGAAAGACCTGCCCAGTTTTCAGGATATTTACCGTGAATATTTCCGATTCCTGCAGCAAGCATTGTAACGCCAAGGTCAGCAATCGCTTTGCACTCATCAGGATCAGCACACTCACCTGCTCCGATAACGCCGTCCTCTTCGCCTCCGATTGAGCCTACCTCAGCCTCAATTGAAAGTCCTTTTTCACCGCAAATCTTAACAAGCTCAGTTGTCTTTTCAACATTCTCTTCGATAGGATAATGAGAACCATCGAACATTACTGAAGAAAAGCCTGCTTCTATACAAGCCTTAGCGCCGTCATATGAACCGTGGTCAAGATGAAGTGCAACAGGAACTGTAATATTAAGCTCCTCAAGCATTCCGTTAACCATTCCTACAACAGTTTTATAGCCGCACATATACTTTCCTGCACCCTCAGAAACACCGAGAATAACAGGCGACTTAAGCTCCTCCGCTGTAAGCAAAATTGCCTTTGTCCATTCAAGGTTATTGATATTAAACTGTCCAACGGCATATTTGCCGTCTCTTGCTTTATTAAGCATGTCCTTTGCTGAAACTAGCATAAATTTGACCTCCAATAAATATTAAACAATTTTTGTTTACACTAATTATATCCCATTTTTTGCAAAAATGCAACAGTATAACAAAAATTTACTTTTCCTTTTGATATGAATACCCCTCAAAGGAAATATTTCTCTCCTCACAGTAGCTTTGCGCCTCCGACCCGTTAATTCCTTCGACTACTATCTTGTCAGTTTTTCCAAAGCACCAGCCGCCTATGCTTGACGCACTTTCCGGAATATAAACACGACTCAAAGACGGACAATCAAAAAAGCACATGTTTCCGATCATCGTAACACCCTCAGGAACACGAACTATGTATATTAGATCGTCTGACATAAAAGCAAACCGTGCAATCTCACGCACTTTAATTCCGTCAATTTTATCGGGAATATTTACTTCTCTTAAATCTCCATGATAACCGGTAACAGTAACATATTCCTCACCGTCGTCCGTATTTACCTCATAATCAAAATAGCTCTCGGAAATAGGTGATGCACTTATAGGTCCGTAAATATGAAGTATTTCCTTAGTTGCTGAATCCAAAATGTATTTTGCGATCAGCAAAACTGTTGCAGCAAAGACAGCGATTAATATCCAACTGAAAACAGAGTTTACTTTTTTGTTCCATACGTTTTGCTTAACAGGTTCAATTTCATATCTGACTGCCATTTGACTACCCTTTCGTTAAAACTAATCTCCGAATGAAATTCCTATGTCCTTTGCAGTTTTCACAAGCTGTCCGTCCTTTGGCACAAACTTTGTCTTTCCTGCAATATCCGAAAGCTTATTTTCCGTAACAACAGTATCTACCATAGCAACGGTATATCCGTATTTTTCCTCACCGATAAGCTGAGCCGCTCTCACTCCGAACTTAGTAGCCAAAACTCTGTCATATGCTGACGGACTTCCTCCTCTAAGCATATGTCCGGGTACGCAGACCCTCGCTTCCATTCCCGTATTTGCTTCTATTTGCTTTGCTATAGTTGATGTAACTGTAGTAATACCTGCCTGCGCTCTTTGTCTGGCTCTTTCTTTTTTCTTAAGGCTTGCTTCTTCAACGCTGTAAGCTCCCTCGGCAACAGCAATAATAGAAAAAGCCTTTTTCTCTTTGTTTCTTTTTTCAACGGCACGGCAGAGCTTATCAATATCATACGGAATCTCCGGAATGACAATTATATCTGCACCCCCGGCAATTCCAGAATAAAGAGTGAGCCAGCCCGCTTTATTGCCCATTATTTCGACAACAAGACATCTTCCGTGGGATGTTGCCGTTGTATGAAGTCTGTCGATTACTTCTGTCGCTATATCAACTGAAGTGTGAAAGCCAAAAGTAACGTCCGTTCCGT
This sequence comes from uncultured Oscillospiraceae bacterium, assembly GCA_902489475.1. Lineage (GTDB taxonomy): Bacteria > Bacillota > Clostridia > Oscillospirales > Ruminococcaceae > UMGS1601. The sequence goes on from CABUAH010000077.1 coordinate 2,339, forward strand.
AAATATCATTGTCAATTGTTTTCGGAAGTCCTATAACATTAAGCCCCTCCGATGCCAAAAGATTAGACGTCTTATGAGTTCCGTTTCCGCCGAGTGTCAAGATACAGTCAAGCTTTTGCTTTTTATATGTTTCTTTCATCGCCTTAACCTTATCCACATTGTCGTCACCGATAACCTGCATCATTTTATAAGGCGTTCTCTTTGTACCGAAAATAGTTCCGCCACGGGTAAGTATTCCTGAAAAGTCACTTTCATTCATCTCAATACATTCGTTGTTTATAAGCCCGGAATATCCGTTTAAAACTCCGACAATTTCAACATCATTTGAACCGAATCTTTCGTAACAGGCCTTTGCAACACCTCTTATAGTCGCATTAAGTCCGGGGCAGTCTCCGCCGCTTGTTAAAATGCCGATTCGTCTTTTCATAACAGCACCTCCGTACAAAGTTTGTCAATTATTTAAATAAAGTTTTTTCCTATTATTTTATTTAATTTTATCATACGAACAGATAAAATACAAGTCTTTTTATGCAAAAATCACTTCATCTTGAATATACTCTAACAAGGAGTGATCAATATGCTTTTTATGAAGTTTCTGTTTAAACAGCGTACCATTATCGCAATGGTTTTAGTCTGTATTTTAATTGCAGCTTTTGCTGTAAAAATAAGTGTAACCGTATACGCTAAAAGCTCAGGAGAAAAAGTTCCGATTATAATGTATCACAGCATTTTAAAAGATGAAAATCAACACGGCGAATATGTTTTATCGCCTGTTGAACTGGAAAAGGATTTGTCGTATCTCAAAGATAACGGATATACTGCCATCACCTCCGGCGAGCTTATCGAATATGTTTATTCAGGAAGCGAGCTGCCCGAAAAACCGATAATGCTTACCTTTGACGATGGCTGTTTAAATAATCTAACGTATGTTTTACCGCTTTTGGAAAAATACAACATGAAAGCGGTTTTCTCTGTTGTAGGAAGCTTCTGCGACAGAGAAGATACAAATAATCAGCGAGATGACTCTTATTCCTATTTAAACTGGACGGAAGTGCGTGAGCTTTATTTAAGCGGAAAAGTTGATATCGGCTGCCATTCAAATGATTTCCATTCGCTTGGAGAAAGACGTGGAGCATTAATTAAAAGCGATGAAACATATTCCGACTATCGAAGCGTATTTTTATCCGACACCAACGCATTTTTAAATTCTGCCAAGCACAAAGCGCAAATCGTCCCAACAATTTATACCTATCCTTACGGTCTTGTTAGTGAAGAAAGTAAGAATTTAGTTAAAACCTGCGGATTTAAAATATCTCTCGGATGTGAAGAGAAAATAAACCTGGTAAAGGATGAAGATTCTCTTTACTGTATGGGAAGATTCAACCGTCCGAGCGGAATTTCCACAGAGGATTTTATGAAAAAGATCTTACCGTAATTGCAATTGACAATGGACGATATTTAATTCGTAATTCGTAATTTGTAATTCGGAATTAAATTTACATTACAATATTTAAATCAAAAACGGTTGGTGCTAAAATGTCAACCGTTTTGTCCTATTTTAACAGCTATTTCTCCATGCTCGGCTTCATATTTTTTAATACAATCACGGATTAGAATAAGTATCTGATTGTTTGTGCTTCTTACCTCGTAATCAGCAATAGCATGAAGCTTATCCAACATTTCACTGTCAATTCTTACTGACAAACTTTTTCTCGCCATACTTTACCCCCATTGATAATTCTTGATTTTTTAACATTTGAGAAACATTCAAAATCATAGCCAATTTCTGCTGACTTTCGTTTTTTGTTTTCTAAGTTCTTTAAATCGTACATGATACACCTTTGACTTTTATTATATATTCTGTTTTGGAATAATTAGATTATACAGCATAAAAAGCAGAGTGTCAATTAGCAATTATTCCAAAATAGAATAGACGATAATGTGAAAAAGTACTAAAATAAAACAAAGGGTGTGGTATAATGACTGAATTTTCTAGAAAATTGAAGCAAGCAAGAATAAAAGCGAGGCTATCTCAAGAACAAGTATCATTAGAACTCAATATATCACAAAGTAATATATCAAAGTACGAAAACGGAGATTTAGAACCTAGTATAGCGACAATAAAAAATCTCCTTAAATTATATAAAACAACTGCAAATTATTTATTTGAAGATGAAACAGAATAAAGAAGAACAGTACAAAAAATACACAGAGATTTTTTAGTCCCTGTGTATTTTTAGTTTTTAATTCCAAATTAATTGCCCATTCTCCATTGTCAATTGTCAATTATAAAATTACGCATTCCAAATTAATTGTCCTTTTTCCATTGTCAATTGTCAATTATAAAATTACGCATTCCAAATTAATTGCCCATTCTCCATTGTCAATTGTCAATTATAAAATTACGAATTACGAATTAATTGTCCATTCTCCATTGTCAATTGTCAATTATAAAATTACGAATTACAAATTAATTGTCCATTCTCCATTGTCAATTGTCAATTATAATTCCATTTGTTCTCGCATCTTTGACAGAATTTTTTTCTCACGCCTTGAAACCTGGACCTGAGTTATCCCCATTATTTTGGCAGTTTTTACTTGTGTGAGATTTTTGTAATACCTCAAATATATAAGTGTTCTATCCTCATTATTAAGCTTCGAGATTATTTCCCTAAGTGATAAGAGATCAGTTATTTTTCCGTCCTGTGCGTCAATCGGAATCAAAACCTCGCTCGGTTCATCATCGCTGTAGGTAAGACTGAGCGGCGGCTGTGAAACATTGATTGCCTCACAAATTCTCTCCGGCGGCTCATTGGTTTTCAAACTAAGTTCTCTTACGTCAGGTTCCCTGCCGAGCCTTGCCAAATAGTCCTCTCTGATTTTTGTGATTTTAAGCGACAGCTCCTTTAAACTTCTGGAAACCTTGACTGTCCCTCCGTCCCTGAAAAGCCGCTTAATTTCGCCAAGTATCACGGGAACGGCATAGGTTGAAAACTTAACCGAAAATTCAGGGTTAAAATGCTCCTTGGCTTTTAAAAGTCCTAAACAGCCTGCCGAATACAGCTCCTCATATTCTATTCCCCGATTTTTAAATCTGTTTGCACACAGATGAACAAGTCCCAAATGCTCTGAAACATCTATTTTATCTTTCTGTTTTGTAACCGTCAATTCCGACAATCCTCTTTACCATAATTACTGTCGTACCTTTTAAGACCTCGCTTTTCACAGTAAGCTTGTCCATAAAGCTTTCCATCACCGAAAAACCAAGTCCGGAACGCTCCTCCTCGGGCGCAGTTGTATAAAGCGGTTCCATTGCCTTTTTTACATCGGCAATTCCACAGCCACGATCCCGTATTTTTATGTAAAGTGTTTTATCTTCGTAAATTCGCAAGAGCATATCTATGTATCCCGACGTATTCCGATAGCCGTGAACAATAGCATTTGTCACAGCCTCCGAAACCGCTGTTTTTATATCGCCAAGCTCGTCCACTCTCGGATTTAAGGAAAGTGCAAATCCACAGACAACCGTCCTTGAAAAGCCTTCGTTCTCAGAAGCGCTTTTAAATCTTACCTTGACCTCATTTAATACCTTCTTCAAGCGATTCAACCTCCCCTTCTATCATGTCTGCATTCACGATCTTTGCAAGCTTATTTACTCCCGAAAGAAGCATTACTCTTTTTATGTGATTAGGCGGATTTTGTATATATACCCGACCGTTTATCTCATTCATCTTTTTATATCTTCCCATGACAAGTCCTATCCCGGAGCTGTCCATAAAAGTTACTGCCGAAAAATCCAAAAAAAGTGCTTTAGGCTTGTAAAGAGTCACATTCAGGTCAATATCTGTTCTAAGCTGTGCCGCAGAATGATGGTCTATTTCGCCGTCCAAAAAGGCATAAAGGCGATTGCTTTTTTCATTCATTTTTATTTTAAGTCCCATTCTCTCAACTCCTTAATGCTATTCTAACACTCAATTTATAAAAAACAGGTCGAAACGACAAACCAATAATTTAATTCGTAATGCGTAATTATCAATAAAAATTAAAGCACAGAGGAATTAGTTTTCTTCTGTGCCTTTTTAATCAATCTTTGTTGGATTCTTCAGTATCAATATTATCAAATGCAAAATTCAAGCATTGAATAACAAGCCGATTCAGCGAAATATTATTTTTATATGCTATCTTATCAAGTTCTTCTACTAAATGCTTCGGAAGTTTAAAGGTTTTGCTTACAGATTCAGGTTTTCCTTGTATTTTTAACATTTGGTACACACTCCTATTAACAATTTATTTTTCATTCATAAAGCAGAACGCTATATTTTGTTTTTTACTTCTTTAGATAAAAAACAAATTACCTCTTCAACCGTCGGTTTATCTTTTCTGTGAGGAATTCTCTGCCAGTATGCTTTTACCTTGACATCATTACTTCTCATTCCCTCATCAAACGCTTTCTGTATCTCTGACCTCACCTCAGTAATGCTTATTTTATGATTTGCAGCGACTTTAAACAACACCTTGTCTATCTTTGACCTTTTCATGCCATGCCTCCTTAAACATATTTTAGATATATTTT
>CABUAH010000078.1 GCA_902489475.1 uncultured Oscillospiraceae bacterium
TAAATAGGAGGAAATTTTATGATTGATTTTCAAAATGCAAACTTTTTTAAATTAAGAAGAGTATCGGATAGTACATATTTTCAAATCCTTTCACCTATTTTAACAAATGGAGAAGAAGTTATCGCTACATATCAATCCATACGAGACGGTGTTGTATTTACCAATAAAAGGATAATAGCAATAAATATTCAAGGCATCACTGGCAAAAAGAAAGATGTAACATCTTTGCCATACAGTAAAATTCAGGCATTTTCCGTAGAAACAGCAGGAGTTCTTGATTTGGATAGCGAATTGGAATTGTGGTTTAGCGGTTTGGGCAAAGTTAAGTTTGAATTTAATAGTAACTGTAATGTGTCAGAAATATGCAAAACAATTGGTGATTTCGTGCTTTAACGAGTTCGCAACAAACAGACACGCCCTAGCAGTAATTCTTTTTTGATTAAAGGAGTAATAAATATGACATCAAGGACAATGAAAATAATCGCATTTATAGAACTTATTACCGGAGTTATAGGCAGCATTGCGGCGGGAGCAATATTTAAAACAGTTAATGCCGAAGATATTTTAAATGGCGACATACAAAATGAGTTTAATTTTGGCTTAATGTTAGGATTATTAGTTTCCGTAGTCGTTTTGTTTATAATTCTGTATGCGCTATATTCAATTTTAAGTAACTTAGAAGCAATCAGAGAAGCTAATACAAACGAAAGTTTAGTGGTATCATATGAAAAACAAAAGGATATCATAGAGGCACGGGAAGAAAAACAAGTTGTTGAAGACGACGAGTTCTGGACATGTGCAAAATGCGGAACTGTAAATGCTTCATGGATAAATGCTTGTATAACTTGTGGACAAAAGGTAAATAAGATAAAACTCTAATCAGAATTAATAAACTAAAAAAATGCCTGTACATAACTCCTAAGAGCAGTACAGGCTTTTAACTTTTGGTGCCGGTGACCGGGGTCGAACCGGTACGGTATCGCTACCACTGGATTTTGAGTCCAGCACGTCTGCCAATTCCATCACACCGGCACAATTCAACTTTAATATATTACCATATTTTTTATTGCTTGTCAAGAATTTTTTCAAAGCTTTGACAAACTATAACTAAGCGATGTCCCCGCCTCTTTAAGCGGCAGGTTACAATCAGACGCAACGTTTTGCTACTTGCAAGCAAAGCAGAGCATTACTCCGATTTAAAATAAAAAACTTCAGGGGGAAACATTAATGGATTGGCTTAAATCATTTACCATTTTTTGTATAGGGGCTTTAGGTTACGGTATAATAGAACTTCTATTCAGAGGCTATACACATATTACAATGGGAATCTTGGGAGGAATATGCCTTCTTTTTATGAGCATCTTAAACTACTTCAGATCTTCTCTGATCTCGCAATTAGTATGTGCCGTAATAAGCGGTATATTTATCACAGTACTCGAAGGAACAATGGGGTATTTCATAAACTTAAAGCTTCACATGAACGTATGGGACTACAGCACAAACGCTTTCAATCTTCACGGTCAAGTATGCCTAAAATTTTCACTTGCATGGATTTTACTGTCAGCTGTTATAATGCCTCTTGAAAGTTATCTTTCACACAAGCTTTTTGACAGCGGCAAAAATATTGCTCAAACCACTTGATTTTTTTTATGATTTTTGATATACTTTATTTAATATTTAATTGCTGTGACGGGAATTATCCGAGCTTTGCGATTTTCAGAGAGAAAGCGGTTGGTGAGAGCTTTCAATACGCTGCTCGGTGGCTTACCCTGAGCTTCGGTGGAAACATCGGCGCAGCTCTGCGTTAAAGAGCTTCGAGTGGCAGTTTTCTGCAACTTGGGTGGTACCACGGAATTTACAGTTCGTCCCAAGATCTTTGGGGCGGGCTTTTATTTTTTCTTAAAGGAGTAAAAATTATGAAATGGACAGGACTTAACGAATTAAGAGATATGTATCTTCGCTTTTTTGAAAGCAAAGGACATCTAAGACACAAGAGCTTTCCGCTCGTTCCTCAAAACGACAACAGCCTTCTTCTCATAAATGCAGGAATGGCTCCGCTTAAACCTTATTTTACAGGTCAGGAAGAGCCTCCGCGAAGAAGAATGACAACTTGCCAAAAATGTATTCGTACAGGTGATATTGAAAATGTCGGAATAACTGCCCGTCACGGAACTTTTTTTGAAATGCTCGGAAACTTTTCATTCGGCGACTATTTTAAAGAGGACGCTATCGCTTGGGCTTGGGAATTTTGCACAGAAGTTTTAGAACTTCCTGTTGACAGACTTTTCGTATCAATCTACGAGGACGATGACGAAGCATTCTCTATCTGGCATGAAAAAATTGGTCTTAGCGAGGGCAAGATTTTCAGAATGGGTAAAGAGGATAATTTCTGGGAGGCAGGAATTGACGGTCCTTGCGGTCCTTGCTCTGAGATTTATTTTGACAGAGGCGAAGAATACGGATGCGGCAAGCCGGGATGTACGGTTGGCTGCGACTGTGACAGATATATGGAATTTTGGAACTTGGTTTTCACACAGTTTGAACGCCATGAGGACGGTACATATACTCCCCTTGCCCAGAGAAATATAGACACAGGTATGGGACTTGAACGACTTGCTGCAATGATGCAGGGCGTAGATTCTATTTTTGATGTTGACACAATAAAAGCAATCAGAGATAAGGTTTGTGAAATCGCACATTGCGAATATCAGAAGGATCCCAAAAAAGACATATCTATTCGTGTTATTACCGACCATATCCGCTCGGTAACATTTATGGCATCTGACGGAGTGTTCCCTTCAAACGAAGGAAGAGGTTATGTAATGCGCCGCCTTATAAGAAGAGCTGTAAGACACGCAAAGCTGTTAGGAATCGAAGGTATGTTTTTAAGCGAGCTTGTTAAAACTGTCGTTGAAAACTCAAAGGGAGAGTACAGCGAGCTTGAAGAGAAATTCGATTATATTGAAAAGCTCCTTACAAATGAGGAAAAGAGCTTTAATGAAACTATCGACCGTGGAATGAACATTTTAAACGGCTTTATAGACGATTTAAAAGCGACAGGCAAAACAGTTCTCGATGGAAAATCTTGCTTCCTTTTATCCGATACATACGGCTTCCCTATCGACCTTACAAGAGAGCTTCTTGAAGAGCAAGGACTTTCCTGTGATGATGACGAGTTTAAAAAATGCATGGAGGAGCAAAAGGAAAGAGCGAGAGAAGCAAGAGGCGGTTCAAAATACATGGGCGCTGATGAAACGATCTTCCACAATATTGACAGAGCTTTCCACACTGAATTTGTAGGATACGAAACGCTTAAAGCTGTAGCCCCTATATCCTTTATCGCAACAGACGACGAGCTTTTGGACAAGGCTTGCGAATCGGATGAAGTTTACATCGTAACTGAAAAAACTCCTTTTTACGCAGAAAGCGGCGGACAGGTCGGCGACGTTGGAACAATTACAACTGATACGGGATTGCTTATTGTTACCGACACACAAAAGGTTGTCGCAGGAAAGATCGCTCACACTGCAAAAGTTATTAACGGCGAGATCATAAAAGGACAGACTGCTACCTTTGAGGTTGACAAATCGAAGAGAATGTCGGTTACAAGAAATCACACCTGCGCTCACCTTCTTCAGGCTGCTTTAAGAGAGGTTTTAGGCGATCACGTTCATCAGGCAGGACAGCTTGTAAATTCCGATAGGCTTCGTTTTGATTTTTCACACTTTGATGCAATGACCCCCGAACAGCTTATAAAGGTTGAAACAATAGTTAACCAAAAGATCATGGACGCCGTTGATGTAAAAACAGATGAAATGTCAATTAACGATGCCAAAAAGCTTGGTGCAATGGCTCTTTTCGGAGAAAAATACGGTGAGGTCGTAAGAGTTGTTTCAGCAGGAGATTTTTCTATTGAATTCTGCGGAGGAACACATCTTAAGAACACTTCACAAGCAGGCCTTTTCAAAATTGTTTCTGAATCCAGTGTTGCGGCAGGTGTAAGAAGAATTGAGGCTATAACCGGAAACGGCATTTTAAAAATGATCAACGGATTAAATGCGGCAATGCTTAACGCTTGCAAAATACTCAAAGTAAATGACTTTTCCGCTCTTGCAGACAAATGTCAAACAGTATTGCAAAATGTCAAGGATCTTGAAAAAACCGTACAAGCTTTAAACGACAAGCTTGCTGTAGGCGAGATAAAAGAGCTTTTGGATAAATGCGAGAAAGTAAATGGTGTAAACGTAATTGCAAACTACATGGCTAACGCAAACGGAGATATTTTAAGAAAAATAGGCGATCAGATAAAGAGTCTTAACGAGCCTGTTATCGCCGTTTTATTCGGACGCGCAAGCGAAACTAAGGGAGTAGTATACTGTGCTTGTTCAAAAGAAGCTATAGCTCTTGGTGCACACGCAGGAAATATTTTAAGAAAAGCGTCTGCTCTTACCGGAGGTAAGGGAGGCGGAAAGCCTGACAGCGCAATGGGCGGCGTCGGAGATATTTATAAAATCGACGAGGCTTTGGCAAAGGTTAACGAAATAGTCGGCGAGTTTGTAAAATAAAAGGAGTGTATTAAAATGAACGACTGCTTATTTTGTAAAATAATAAACGGTGAAATTCCGTCCAATAAGATTTATGAAGATGAAAAGGTATATGTATTTGAGGACATAGCTCCGGCAGCACCGATTCATTATTTGGCAATTCCAAAAAAGCATTTTTCTTCAGCTCTTGAGATCAATGAGAATAACTCGGAGTATATAGCTCATATCTATGAGGTCATTGCTAAGCTTGCAAGGGAGAAAGGCTTTGATAAGGACGGCTTCAGAATTATAAACAACTGTGGCGAACAGGCAGGACAGACTGTTTTTCACATTCATTTTCACATCCTGTCCGGAACAAAAATGGATAAACTTATTTAGTTTAAGGAGGAGTGCATCATGAAGATTCTTGTAGTAGGCGGCGGTGGAAGAGAACACGCTATTATAATGAAGCTTTCTCAAAGCAGTATGGTTGATTCACTTTACTGTGCGCCGGGAAACGGTGGAATATCAAAATACGCAGAATGCTTTAATGTTTCGGCAACCGACATAAGCGGTATGGTAGAGCTTGCAAAAAAGCTTCGTGTTGACATGGTTGTTGTAGCGCCTGACGATCCGCTTGTTCTTGGAATGGTTGACGCATTAAGAGCGGAAGGCTTTATGACCTTCGGTCCTACAAAGGCAGCGGCAATTATTGAGGGAAGTAAGGTTTTTTCAAAAGATCTTATGAAAAAATACAACATTCCTACTGCATTTTACGAGGTTTTCACCAATGCCGATGAAGCAATTGAATATCTTAAAAAGCAAAACTCATATCCTGCCGTTATCAAAGCAGATGGACTTGCTTTGGGAAAAGGCGTTATTATAGCTCAAAACGAGCAGGAAGCAATAGATGCAGTAAACTCAATGATAAACGATAAGAAATTCGGTGAATCAGGTTCAAGAATTGTTATCGAAGAGTTTTTAACAGGCCCTGAAGTATCTGTATTATCCTTTACTGACGGTGAAACGCTTGTACCTATGATCTCATCTATGGATCACAAGAGAGCTTACGATAACGACGAAGGGCTTAACACAGGCGGAATGGGAACTGTAGCTCCAAATCCTTATTACACAGAAAGCGTCGCAAAGGAATGCATGGAAAAAATCTTTCTTCCTACAATTAATGCTATGAAAGCCGAGGGAAGAACCTTTGAGGGCTGCTTATACTTTGGACTTATGATAACTCCGAATGGACCTAAGGTTATTGAATATAACTGCAGATTCGGAGACCCTGAAACACAGGTCGTTCTTCCAATGCTGGACGGAGATTTGGCTGATATTATGCTAAAAATCTACAACCATGATTTAAAGAGCGCTAAGATTGACTGGAAGCAGGGCTTTTGCTCATGCGTTGTCATGGCAAGCGGCGGTTATCCTCAAAGCTATCCAAAGGGACTTGCCATTTCAGGTCTTGACGAAAAAGGACAAGTAGACGGTGCATTCGTTTATCATGCAGGAACAGCTTTTAAGGACGGTAAATTTTTGACAAACGGTGGACGTGTGCTTGGCATAACCTGTAATGCTCTCACATTACAAGGTGCACTTGACAAATCTTACACGGCTGTTTCAAAAATAAGCTGGGATAACGCTCACTTTAGAAAAGATATTGGTCAAAGAGCGTTAAAGGCGCTGAAAAATGATCCGCTCGATCTTGAATACAAACAGGATCTTGAGGATTATCTTGAAGATAATGGCGTTTATTTAAGGCAGTAAAAAACAATCCGAGAGATTAATACCTCTCGGATTCAGTCTGTAGAAAAACCTTGTTATTAATCAAAAGAGGGGACACTTTCACTTACAAAGCGTCCCCTCTTTTTAGGCAGTCCACCGGACTGCCTAAAAATTCACCCCTTGAAAAGCGCTTGCAAAAAAGAATTTCGCCGTCTGCGGACGG
>CABUAH010000079.1 GCA_902489475.1 uncultured Oscillospiraceae bacterium
AAGAGTGGAAGGAAAATAAAACCCACCAAAAGCAGAGGGACTCCCCCTCTTCTTTTGGTTTTCCCTTTCCGAATCCCTTTCCAACATCTACTCCCTCTGCCCTCTGTTTTTGGAGAAAGTTATTGAGAAAGTTCCGTGAGAGCCAAATCCTGCACGCATTCGGATTTGGCGTAAACTTTATGTTGTATGTGCAACTTAGTTTCTGACGGTAATGTGCCGGGACATTTTTTGTCAAGCTTTTGTGTACCAAAGGCTATTTTTGATTAACAGAGAGTGGAATGAAAGCAGGCAGTATTAGAACTCAACAAACCGTCAATCAAGTAGGTCAGCGAAGTTTCCTTGTGATTAATGCTTTTCCAAAAATCATAATTTTCCTATTTAACAAAGTGTAAAAGTAAAGAAAAAGGGGATAAGGGTGTTGGAAAAGGAGTACAGAGGGAAAACCTAAGGGAAACGAATTTTTTCAAAACTCTGGGGAAACTCTTTACTTTTATAGAGTTTTGTTAGTGCCCCCTTTTCCATAGATTGTCCCTTTGCAAGAAGCAGGATTAATTCGGAATTGCAATTGACAGTTGATAATGGGAAATGGAAAATTTAATTCAGCAATATTGTTATAAAGCATAAGACACAGAGGAAAAATTCTTCTGTGTCTTTTATATTTTTCTTTGGTTTTAAATGCGTTAGCTGAAAATCTTCTTTGCAAGGTCAACCGATTCCTTTGCGTCCTTTGTGTAGTAATCGGCGCCGATCTTTTCAGCATAATCGGGAGTTAAAACTGCTCCGCCTACCCAAACGATTGTGTCGGGCTTTTTCTCCTTAAGCTGTTTTATAGTTTCCTCCATTGCGCCGAGAGTGGTTGTCATAAGTGCAGAAAGTCCGACAAGTCTGATGTTTTCTTTTATTGCTGTTTCGACGACTACTTCGGGCGGAACGTCTTTCCCTAGGTCAATTACATCAAAGCCATAGTTTTGCAAAATTACTTTAACTATGTTTTTTCCAATGTCGTGAACATCACCTTTTACAGTTGCAATGATTATTCTGCCCTTTGAAACGCTGTTTTGTGCAGTTTGGGCAAGCTTATTTTTTATAACTTCAAAACAAGCCTGTGCTCCGGAAGCAGCGAGAATAAGCTGAGGAAGAAAAATCTTTCCCTTTTCAAACTCCTCTCCAGCTTTATCAAGGATAGGAATAAGCTCACTGTTTACGATATCAAGCGGCTCTCTTGTCAAGAGCATCTGTTCGACTATTTGCTTCGCTTCGCTTTTAAGTCCGTTTGAAACGGCATAAGAAAGAGTTATTTCGCCTTTGTGCGAATCTTGTGCTGAGGTATTAGGTTTATCCGAATTTGCGTAAACAGCTATAAACTGTGCTGAGTTTTTGTCATATCCCTTTAAAAGATTAAATGCTCTTACCGCTCCGCTCATGCCGTCGATATTTGGATTTATTATCGGAAGATCAAGCCCATACGTCAAAGCCATTGTCAAAAAGTTCTGGTTGACGAGAGGACGGTTAGGGAGTCCGAAGCTTATATTTGACACGCCAAGAACCGTTTTAAGAGAAAGCTCGTCCTTGACCCGCTTAAGAGCGTTTAAGGTTTCCATAACTCCCTCCTGCTCAGCGGAAGCAGTGAGAGTGAGGCAGTCGATAAATACATCTTTTTTAGGAATTCCAAAAGACTCGGCACGGTTTAATATCTTCTTTGCAATGTTAAATCTGTCCTCCGCCTTTTTGGGAATACCGTTTTCGTCAAGCGTAAGTCCTACGACTGCCGCTCCGTATTTTTTCACTATCGGTAAAACTGTTCTTAAGGATTTTTCTTCTCCGTTTACTGAGTTTACGATTGCCTTTCCGTTGTAAACACGCAAAGCAGCATCCAAAACCTTAGGATCTGTTGAGTCAATTTGAAGCGGAAGGTCAGTTATCCCTTGTACAGCCTTTATAACACGTACCATCATTTCTTTTTCGTCAACACCCGGAAGTCCTACGTTTATGTCTAAAATATCAGCTCCTGCTGTTGCTTGCTCTATCGCCTGAGACAAAATGTAATCGACATCTTTTGCAAGCAGAGCTTCTTTGAATCGCTTTTTTCCTGTTGGATTTATTCGCTCACCTATAATTTTAGGACAGGAAATTACCACCGTTTTTGAGTTTGAGCATACTGCGCTCTCGATTATAGGCTTGTTTTTTTGATAATGTTCTTTATCAAAACGCTTTTTGAGAAGTGATATATATTCCGGATTCGTTCCGCAGCAGCCTCCGACGATTTTAGCTCCGAGCGGAATCATCTCAGCCATCTGTTCTGCAAAGGTTTCTGCATCGGTCGAATAAAGACCTGTAACGGGGTCGGGAAGTCCTGCATTTGGTTTGACAATGATCGGCAAGGAAGTGTATTTTGAAATTTCCTTAACAATGCTCAAAAGCTCGTTCGGACCGTGTGAACAGTTAAGTCCGATTGCTGAAACGCCCAATCCCTCAAGAGTAGTTACCATTGAAATCGGATCGCAGCCCGTAAAGGTTCTTCCGTTTTCCTCAAAGGTCATCGAGCATAGAATAGGTTTGTCAGAGTTTTCTTTTGCAGCCAAAACACCTGCTTTAAGCTCATATAAATCGGTCTGTGTTTCGAGGAAGATAACATCTGCCTGTTCGGCGCATATTATCTGTTCACGGTAATATTCATAAGCTTCTTCAAATTTCATAGTGCCGTTTGGCTCACATAGTTTCCCTATCGGGGATAAATCAAGAGCGACAAGCGCTTTGTCGCCGGCGCATTCCTTTGCAATATTCAAAGCAGCTGGAATTATATCCTTTGGGGCATACCCGGAATCTGCAAGCTTGTATGAGTTGCAGCCAAAAGTATTAGCTGTTACAATATCGCTTCCGGCATTTACATAAGAAGATATAACCGATCTTATCACATCGGGATTTATGAGATTCAATAAAACAGGGTTTTCTCCCGGCTCCATTCCCAAACGCTGAAGCTCAGTTCCGAAAGCTCCGTCTAAGTATACAAAATCCTTTTTTAAAAGTTCATCAAAATCCATATTAAATTCCTCACTATATACGGTTATAAATATAGTCGTCCTGCTCGGGCTTACGCCTGTCGCATTACTCCTTATTTATTCCCTTCGCAAGCTCCCTTATTCCGCCACCGGCGGTGGTCGCCTGCTCAGCATTGTCAACTGTCAATTGTAATTACGAATTACGCATTACGAATTTATTTTAGCTTCTAGGTTTTTGCACCTCAGAGGGCAAACCTAGGAAAAGGGGCAGGATAATAAAACCCATCAAAAGCAGAGGGACTTCCCCTTTTCCTTTGTTTTCCCTCTGAAACTCCTTTTCCAACACCTTTTCCCCTTGCCCTCTGCTTTTGGATAGAGTGGTTAAGAAAGATTTTGTGCGAGCCAAATCCTGCACTCATTTGGATTTGGCACAAACTTGATATTGTATGTGCAAAATAGCTCCTAACGGAAATGTGCAGGAATGCGTTTTGCATTTGGTTTTAATTCCAAATTAAATTGTCAATTGTCCATTTTCAACTGTCAATTGTAATTACGCATTACGAATTATTCTTGCTTCTAATTCCCATTACAGCAGTAACTGATTTTCTCGGGATCATAATTAATGTATCCGTCATACAAAGTCCTATTTTATTTTGTGCGTCAACCGATTTTAGAAACTCGCCTTGACTTTCAAGCGGTAGATCGCCGTAGCCGCATGAAAATCTGGCAGTCAGAGTAACATCTCCGAGTGCGCTGATTATTTCTTCTTCCACCTTGTCACAGACTTGTTCTATAAGTGCAGAAGCCAAATTATCTGCGATAAAGCCATATGTTATATCGGTTGCTTCAAGCTGACGTATAAGTAAGTCTATGCCTGTTCCAAGCGTTGCAGCAAAAACTGCGACACGAGGACATTCTTTTACAAGTGATTTTATATTTTCCCCTTGCAGAACAAGAGAAGTTCCATTAAGGTGAATGCCGTTTTCTCTTGAAGCAATATCAAATATCCGATATACAAACCGAGGCTTAGCGGCTTTTAAAACTTCCTGTTCGTACTTTTCAGTAAGCGATATAAAATTTTCATCGGGAAGCGTATTTTTAAATCCCATATAGCGATAAGCTTCACGCTTGTTTATTTCATTTATTTTAGTTAAATTCATTTTTTCCTTCTGAATAAATTTATTATTTTTTGTAAAAAGCTGGGCTTTAAAGCTTTTGTGTCAGATCTTTCCTTGAGCCTTGTCTTTGTTAATGCTTCGTGATAAAAATATTCCTGAGCATTAATGACGTCCTCTCCGTCAGGTGTTCGTTTGATATATATTCCATCGCTGTCGAGAACTCTTGCTTTGATATTGTCAGACATCATTGTGTTAAACATATCAATAATGCGTGCTTTTATTTCTTTATCAAAAACAGGTGCAGCAACTTCAACCCGTCTTATTGTATTTCTTGTCATAAAATCGGCTGATGAAATATAAACCTTTCGGGAAGCGTCGTCAGCTCCGAAAATATAAAACCTTGCGTGTTCCAGGTATCTTCCGACAATTGATACAACGGTTATGTTGTCGGTAATTCCGCTTATACCGGGAATAAGACAGCATATTCCTCTTACGACAAGCTCAACCTTAACTCCTGCCTTTGAACACTCTATAAGCTTATCTATTAAAACTTTGTCGGTTAATGAGTTTAGCTTTGCACCGACAAATGCATCCTCACCGTTTTTGGCTTTTAGTATTTCTGCATTCATCATTTTAATTACGCTCTGTCTTAAAGTCAGAGGAGAAACTAAAAGATAATTTGATTCTTCAACAAGACGTCCTGTCGAAAGGCAGTTAAATACTTCTGCGGCTTCCTTTGCAATATTTTCGTTGGCGGTCATAAGTGAAACGTCAGTATAAAGTGCTGAGGTTTTTTCGTTGTAGTTTCCTGTTCCTATCTGAGTTGTATATTTAATGCTTGATCCGATTTTTCTTGTTATAAGCAAAAGCTTTGAATGAACCTTTAATTCCTCAGGACCGTAGATAACCTTGACCCCCGATTCCTCAAGTCTTTTGGACCAGCCGATATTATTTTCCTCGTCAAATCTTGCCCTCAGTTCGACTAAAACCAAAACTTCCTTTCCGTTTTCGGCAGCATCAATAAGTGCATCAACTATCTGAGAATTTTTAGCAACTCGGTAAAGGGTGATTTTTATTGAAACTACGTTTTTGTCTGTTGCTGCCTCTTTCAGAAGCCGTATAAATGGTTTTATGCTTTCATAAGGGTATGATAAAAATATATCCCGTTTATCAATTTGAGATATCATAGGAAGATTATCGTTCACCATAATTGACTTTTGCGGAGTATAAGGCTCGTAAAAAAGCTCGCTCATTTTTTTGTCACGAAGTATATCTATCAAATCTCCTATAAAAGACATATCAAGAGGAGAGCTTTGAATGAAAATCTGAGATTTGTGAATATCAAGCTTCTTTTTTAAAACACCGATCGAATTATCGTCAAGCAATGCGGAAAGCTGAAGCCTGACAGCGCAAAGCTTTTTTCTCTTTTTAATAAGCTCACTCATTATTGCACGAAAATCAAGCTCATGATCATAAAGCGCCTCGTTTACATCTATGTCCGCATTTCGAGTAACTCTTAAAAGCGCCTTAGAGCATACTTCGTAATCAGGAAAGAGCTTGTGTATTTTGCTTATGATCAAATCCTCTGCAAGCATATATCTTACCTTGTGCTTTTCGGTCGGAGGCAAAATAATAACTCTTTTAAAAACTCCCGAAGTTCCTACAATTCCAAGCAACGTGCCGTTTTTCGATTTTAAAGAGGCAGTTGCGTAAATGCCTTTCCCGTTTAAAAAAGGAAATGGATGACGTGAATCAACAACAAGTGGAGATAAAAACGGACTTATCTCATGCTTAAAGAATTTATCTATGAATTCTTTGTCGTTTTTAGATGCCTTCTCAGGGTTGATCTTTTTTATTCCCTTGTTTTCAAGAGAAGAGCATATCTTTTCAAAGCTTTTGTCCTGTAACTCTGACAGCAGCTTAACTCTTGATAAAACAGCATCGATCTGTTCAGACGGACGCATAAGAGTTTTTCCGTCCCGATCGTTATCGTCTATGAGCATTTTGTCATGCAAAGAGCCAACCCTTACCATGAAAAACTCATCCAGGTTACTTGAAAAAATTGATGAGAACATGAGCCGCTCTCCAATGGGAGTAGCTTTGTCGTTTGCTTCCTCCAAGACTCTTTCGTTGAATTTGAGCCATGAAAGCTCTCTGTTGTCGTAAACCTTTTTTGACATATAAATGTTTCTCCGTTTCAATAAATCTTTTGATTTAGTTGTATTATTGATAATTATCAATTATTATACGCTTGACAGGAATTAAAAATAT
>CABUAH010000080.1 GCA_902489475.1 uncultured Oscillospiraceae bacterium
TGATTTATCGTGCATTCGCACGATTCGGCTGTCGCCTAACCCCTTAAGAACATTGAATCATTAATTTGCGGCTATCGCCGCTTGTCGGCTGCGCCGTCTATTGCGATAAATCGCAATTAAATTATGGTATAAGAATTAAGTAAATTCAACCATTGGTTGTTTATTTTTTGCTTTTGGTTGAATTCTAAACATTAATGTGAAGGCAGGGCAATATACTGCTTTTATAATATAAGGAGGTAATTATGAAAAAATTTAAAAGAATTGTTGCAGGAAGTCTTGCGGTTATGATGACTTTTGCTATCACCGGTTGTGATACGGGCGGAGACAGTGAGTCGTCAAGACAGGATTCAGTGCCTGTTGTATCGACTGATGATATCAAGCCGATTGCAGACGGTGAGGAAAAAACGCTCATTTACATGGGACTTTATGATCTTAACCCGGCTGAAGGAAGCGACAGAACGGTTGGATTGTCGCTGTTTGAGGACAAGGGCGGAAAGATAGAATGGACTAGAGTGACTGCTTCTAACCAGTATACAAAGCTTGCAGCTGCGGTTACATCCGGTAAGGATGCACCCGATTTGTTTACATATAACACATTGGCTTTTCCTTGTCAGGTAGTACAGGGATTTTATCAGCCGCTGGACGATATTATTGACTTTGACGATCCTATGTGGAGCGGAGTAAAGGACACAGCTGATCAGTTTGTACTTGACGGAAAGCATTATGTAGCACCGCTTGAATACGGACTTACATCTATGCTGTTTTATGACAGAAGTGTAATTGAGGCAAACGGATATGATGATCCTGTTGATCTTTATTATGAGGGTAAGTGGGATTATGATGCAATGGAAGATATGATGAGCGACTGGTGTAAATCTGCCGAGGGCGATACTGAAAGGTTTGGTATCAACGGTTGGTACGCTCCTCAGATAGTAGCTCAAACCGGTGAGACTCTTGTTAAGACGGATGATAATATCACATATTATTCAAATCTGGACAACCCGAAGATAGCGTCTGTTATGGAAAGATTGTATAACTGGCAGAAGCATTCGTATGTTGAACAAAACTGGATAGGTTCAGCAAGCGCAGCATTTGAAAAGAATATTTTATTCTATGCTATGGGAACATGGGCAGCAATGGGAGCAAGCGGACCTGAAGAAAAGGGCGCATGGGGAATGGTACCGTTCCCAAGCGATCCGAATTATGAAGGAGATAAGCCAATTTCTTCAGCAACAATTACCTCATATATGTGGGTAAAAGGCTCTGAAAAGAAAGATGCAGCGAGAGCATTTTATGAGTGCTACAAGATGGCACAGACGGATCCTGAATACGCAAAGACAGGTCTTAAAAAGGCAATGGAAGCAAGTCCGACATGGACGGAAGAAGATTTTCAACTGATGTCTGATGTAACAAACCCTGACAAGGTTTTACTTCTTTTTGATCCTGCATACGGTATTTCATCTCTTATGGGTGATGACTTCAGTGGATTCATGTCAGGAGTTTGTCTTGCAAACTGGCTTTACAAATCAACTTCTGCTAAAGATGAACAGGGTGTTTCATATACATGGACTCAGAGCAAAGAGAAGTTCTCAGGTGCTGTTGATTCAGAGATTGATACGATAAACAAGCAGATTCAGAAGTTCTTAAATGAATAATTTATATGTTCTTTGGTGAATTGGCATAGCTTATTTCTCTTTTCTATTTTAGTTATGTCAGAAAAATGCTTATGAATGTCAATTAAGTATATTTTTACAGCATTTTAGAATGTTAGAATTAATAAAAAACAAGGGAGTTATGTTTATATGAACACAGTAAAAAGAGTGTTAGTAGGAGTAACTGCTGTTGTAATGTCGTTATCTTTTGCGGCTTGCGGCGACAATAGCTCTGAAAAAGACTCGTCACAGGAGGACGCTGTAAAGGTTATTGGCACTGACGACATAAAGCCAATAAGGGACGGCGAGGAAACTACTTTAACTTGGATGGCAAATTATGATTTGAATCCATCTAAGGGAGGAGAGAAGACGGTAGGACTCAATTTGTTTGAGCAAAAGGGCGGAAAAATCGAGTGGTCGAGAGTAACAACTCAAAACCAGTATACAAAGCTCGGAGCTGCGGTTACATCAGGTAAGGACGTTCCTGATTTGTTTGTTTACAGTGCACTTGCGTTTCCTTGCCAAGTAATTCAGGGCTTTTATCAGCCTCTTGATGAAATAATTGATTTTGATTCTCCGCTTTGGAAGGACGTAAAGGATACAGCAGATCAGTATTCATTGGCAGGAAAGCATTATGTAGCTCCTATTGAATATTATCCGTCTACATATATTTTCTACGATAAAAATATGATGGAAGAAAACGGACTTGACGATCCTATTGATCTTTATGATGAGGGTAAATGGGATTTTGACGCAATGGATGAGCTTATGAGTGATTATGTTAAATCTGCACCCAGCGGCGAGGAGAGATTCGGAATAAACGGATACTATGCTCCTCAGTATGTTCAGCAGACGGGTGAAACATTAGTTATGACAGATGACAATGTAACTTACAAGTCAAACCTCGACAGCCCTAAGATCGCAAAGGCAGAAGAAAGACTTTACAACTGGCGTAAGCAGGGATATGTTGAAGTAAACTGGATTCAAAATGCAGCAGAGGCGTTTAACAAGAACATTCTTTTCTATGCAATGGGAGATTGGGCTGCAACAGGAAGCGGCGGACCGACAAAAAATGATAACTGGGGAATTGTTCCAATGCCGGCTGATCCGGATTACGAGGGAGAAAAGCCTATTACATCAGCTTCGATGAATGCATTTATGTGGGTTAAAGGCTCTGAAAAGAAAGATGCTGCGCGAGCATTTTATGAGTGCTACAGAGTAGCTCAAACAGATGCTACCTATTTAAAGAATGCAAAGGATAAATGGCTTGAAAGCAATCCTTACTGGTCTTCAGAAGATTATGATCTCATGAAAGAAGTTTCTGACCCAAATAAGAATCTTATGATTTTTGAACCGAGCTATGGAGTATCCGCATTAATGGGAGATGACAACAGCGGATTTATGGCAGGACAGTCGCTTACCAACTGGCTCTATAGAAGCACAAGCGGTATAGATGAGCAGGGAGAGACTTATACATGGACTCAGACTAAGGAAAAGTTTGCTCCTGCGGTTGAAAAAGAAGTTGCAACAATAAATAAGCAGATTAAAGATTTCTTAAGCAAGAATAAATAAGCAAAAAAATTAAATAAGCGATAAAAAAACAGCCTGAAGGAGTAAAACCTTTGGGCTGTTTCAGTTTTTAGAAAAACATTATAGTAAGTCGAAGGAGGGGACGCTTTCACTTGCAAAGCATCCCCTCTTTTACAGCAGTCCACCGGACTGCTGTAAAATTCACCCCTTGAAAAGCGCTTTGAGAAAGGGATTTCGCCATCTGCGGACGGCGACCAAGGCTCTGCCTTTGGACTGCCAAGCTTTTGAAAAAGCTTGACCAAAACTTTTATTTGACTTCGTCGACATGTTCAAACAGACTGGAGGAGTAAAACCTTTGGGCTGTTTTATGTTTTGGTGTTGTTAAATTATTCCTGAAATCAAAGCGGCATAAGCGGTTTCAAGAGTTATGTCATAAAGAAACTGAACTCCGGAATCTTTAAGCTTTTGAGTAGTTTCATACATATCTGTTCCGCTTGTAATAGATGCTGCATAAACTTTAGTATTTGTTGATTTAGCTTTTTCAGTAAATTCACTCAAGTTTTCAAAATCTGCCGTCGCACCGTGATAAAGCTCGATCAAAACGCTATCTACACCGTCGGTGCTTACAAAAGAATAGTCAGCTCCAACATAGCTTTTTAAAATTATAACCTTTTGGTTAAATCCTAAAAAGCTGCCGCTGAAAATGGGCTTTGATGGCAGCGAGTAAAAATCGCTCCCGAGAATTTGCGACTGTGTGATTTGGTATCCTTTGTGAAGAGCGATTTTTTGACCTTGATTTTTATAAGGAACATAAACCCCGCTTAAACCGCCGATGAGAGAAAGCTCTGCAGCATATTTGAGATTTAAAAGACCGTTAGCGTCAGGATCGTCTATAACCTTGTCGGATGCAATAACAAAAATCGGAGTTTTGCTTTTTAAGAAGAAAACAGAAAGCATATTTGCAAAAAAGGCAAGAGTATCGCTGCCGTGTGCAATAAAAACGGCGTCATAGGATTGTATATCTTTTGCCAGAAGATAATTTACAATTGTTTCCCAATCATCGAGCTGCATATTCTCGCTTAGCTTATTTAATAGAAATTCCGATTCAAACTCAATCTTCTCCTGAAACTCAGGGTATGTATTAAAAAACTTGTCAATAAGAATGCTTTTTGACTGTTCATTTTTGCTGATAGGTGAGATAGCTGAACCGTTTAAACGGGAACCGATAGTACCGCCAGTAAAGACTGTAAGAACTCTCATACCTTAAACACTTCCTTTTATTAGAGTCTATCAAAAACAATGCTAAAAGTCAAATTTTAGCTAAAACGTAAAAATTTGCATTTATTTCTTTACAACTGTGCCTTTTTATGGTATACTGTAAGTTGTGATTTTATTCACAAAAATTGTGCCTTAAACAGGAGGAATAAATAATGGTAAAAGCAATAGTTGGCGCTAACTGGGGCGACGAGGGAAAAGGAAAAATGACCGATATGCTCGCTTGCGACGCTGATGTTGTTATCAGATTTCAGGGCGGAGCAAATGCCGGACATACAATAGTTAACAATTACGGAAAGTTTGCGCTTCATACGCTTCCGAGCGGTGTATTTAACAAGGATACAACCAATATTATCGGAAACGGTGTTGCATTGAATATACCTGTATTTTTCAATGAGCTAAATGAAGTTATAAGCCGAGGAGTACCGGCTCCTAAGATTTTAATTTCCGACCGTTGTCAGATAGTTATGCCTTATCATATTGCTTTTGACGAATATGAGGAGGAAAGGCTTGGAAAGTCAAGCTTTGGTTCGACAAAATCGGGAATTGCACCTTTTTATTCGGATAAGTATGCAAAAATCGGTTTTCAGGTTCAGGAGCTTTTTGACGAGGACTCATTAAGGGCGCATCTTGAAAGAATTGCTCCGCAGAAAAACGTGATTTTAAAATACCTTTATAACAAGCCGGAGCTTGATATTGAAGCTCTTATGGCAACATTAAAGGAATACAAAGAAATGGTAGAGCCTTATGTTTGCGATGTTTCCTCATATCTGGATAATGCTATAAAAGAGGGAAAAGAGATATTGCTTGAGGGGCAGCTCGGAACTCTTAAAGACCCTGATCACGGAATTTATCCAATGGTTACATCTTCCTCAACGCTTGCATCATACGGTGCTATCGGAACGGGTATTCCGCCGTATGAAATAAAAAAGATTGTAACTGTCTGCAAGGCTTATTCTTCGGCAGTCGGAGCAGGAGCGTTTGTTTCTGAGATCTTCGGAGAAGAAGCAGATGAGCTAAGACGAAGAGGCGGCGACGGCGGAGAATACGGTGCGACAACAGGAAGACCTAGAAGAATGGGTTGGTTTGACTGCGTTGCATCTAAATATGGATGCCGTTTGCAGGGTACAACTGACGTTGCTTTCACAGTACTTGACGTATTGGGATATTTAGAGAAAATCCCTGTATGTGTTGGATATGAGATCGACGGAGAGGTTACTACTGAATTCCCGACGACTGTAAAGCTTGAGCGTGCTAAGCCGGTAATAGAAGTTCTCGACGGTTGGATGAGCGATATAAGGGGAATCAAGACCTATGAAGAGCTTCCTGAAAACTGCCGTAAGTACATAGAATTCTGTGAGAAGCATATAGGCTATCCGATAACCTATGTTTCAAACGGACCTGCAAGAGAGGATATAATAATTCGTAATGCGTAATTTGGAATTTCCGGAAGCACGGTATAAAAATTAACAAAAATAATTTAGGCTGACATGGTTTAAAACTATGCCAGCCTTTTTAGTATATGGTTATTTTATTTTATTGAACCGTATAAGAAGTTTTCCTTGTTCAATAAGTAGATTTTGGTGTGTGTTTGATAACGATCTATAAATTCTGAGTAATTCATCTTCATTTTTGCTTTCAGCAATTGGTGAATGGTAATCCATCAAGTAATCTATTGTAACATTAAAGTATGAGGCAATTAATTTTATAGTATTGAAATCAGGTTCTCTGTTATTGTGTATATAATTGCCTAGAGTTGAGGGTGCGATATTCAAATCTTTTGCAACTTGTTTTTGAGTTAAATCGTTATCCTCAATAAGCTCTCTAAGTAT
>CABUAH010000081.1 GCA_902489475.1 uncultured Oscillospiraceae bacterium
GCTTTTCAAGGGGTGAATTTTTAGGCAGTCCGGTGGACTGCCTAAAAAGAGGGGATGCTTTGCAAGTGAAAGCGTCCCCTCCTTTGATTAACAACAAGGTTTTTCTACAGACTAAGAGCCGTCGATTTCTCAACGGCTCTGTTTTTTCATTATGCACCTAATTTTGTTTTTTAAAATATTTTGTCATCAAAACTGCGTCCTCATCAGGATCTCTGTAAAAGTGTGGACGTTTCCCCACCACTTCAAACCCAAGCTTTGTATAAAGAAATCTTGCTGCTTTGTTGCCCTCTCTTACCTCAAGAGTTAAAAACGAACAGCCCTTTTGAAGCCTTTTTAATGCTTCCTTTATCAAGCCCTCGGCTGCTTTTTGCCGTCGGCTTTCTTTTCTTACAGCGATAGTGTTTATGCTCGCTTCGTCCAAAACAACAGTTATGCTTATGTAACCTACAACGTCTCCGTTTTGCTTTGCAACCAAAAACAGCGAGCTTTTATCATTCAACTGATTTAAAAAATCTTCATATTTCCAGGGATGAACGAAATTCTCGCTCTCTATTTCCGCCGCACTTATTATATCGGACTCGCAGGGCTCTAAAATTACAATCTCATCATTCATCGTCATTCTCCAAAAGTCTTGCATAAAGCTGTGATTTTGAAAACGGCGATTCCTTTGCAACAAATTTACAGGCATCGGTAGGCTTCATTCCCTTATCCGTCAGTTTTTTTACCTCTGAAACTGCATCGTCTAAAGTCAGCTCATCCACCTTTTCCTCTGCTCCGTCAACAACTAAAACATATTCTCCTCTTGGAGTTTTTTCAGAATAATATTCAAGCGCCCCTTTAATTGTGGTACGCATAACCTCCTCATGGATTTTCGTAAGCTCACGGCACAAAGAAATTTTCCTGTCGTCAAAATATTCAAGCATATCTTGAAGAGTGTATATGAGCTTATGCGGAGCCTCGTAAAATATCATTGTGCAGTTAAGCTTTGAAGCCTGCTGTAAATGCTCCGTTCTGTTTTTTTTAGTAGTTGATAAAAATCCCTCAAATGAAAATCTTTTTGTGTTAAGTCCGCTTATTGCAATAGCGCTCATCGCCGCAGTAGGTCCCGGAACAACACATACCTCTATTCCGGAATCCGCACAAAGCTTTACTAATTCCTCTCCCGGATCGGATATGCACGGCATACCTGCATCCGTGACAATAGCACAGCTTTCACCGCCTAGTATTCGTCTTAAAATAACTTCTCCGCTTTGTCTTGCGTTATGCTCATGATAACTTACAAGCGATTTTTTTATTTCAAAATAATTCAAAATCTTAGTCGTTACCCTTGTGTCCTCGGCACAAATAAAATCAACGGTCTTTAATGTTTCTATTCCACGAAAAGTCATATCCTGAAGATTGCCGATAGGTGTTCCGACAACAAAAAGCTTTCCGCTCATTTTCTCCTCCTCACGGTTTTGCATGGCAATTCCGATTATCAAATTTTTCTTAAAGTATATCACAAAGTTTTAAAATTGTAAACAAATACCCATCAAAAAACAAGCCGCCTGCCTATTCGGCAAGCGGTTCATATTAATAGCTTATTTCAAAAGACATCGTCAAAATATCCTCGTTTACAAATTTGCAGACAGATGAGGTATCAATACCCACACCCTGCTCCTTTGAAACTGATTTTATGATCTCAAAAATAGGGTTTGATATATACGAATCAGAAAACAGATCATCTGCATTTTCAAACAATTTCTTGTTTTTAAACTTTACGGATACAGTATTGCTGTTTTTCTGCACCGCCTGTTCTACTGCCCTTGTAACTGTGCTTATTATCTCATCATCGTTTTTTACAAATACGCCGTTTTTCACAAAGTAGTTATCCGTTTCAAATACTGCTGACGGAAGATCGTAAAACCTGTTCGGCTCAACAGTGTGATTTGTTAAAATTTCTTTGTCCGTAACTAAGAAGTAATCATATTTCGAGCTTACATCGGCATCGTCCCAACACAAATCAATATTATACCATCTTCCCGAAACTCTTACCTTGTTCCACATATGCTTTACTTGCCGTGAATTTGAAAAAGCAGTTCCCGTTGCTACAACGCAGTCGATGCCTGCCGCATCACAAAGCTCCAAAAGCGCCTTGGAATATCCCTCGCAGGAAGCCTTTCCCTCAACTAAGCACCCATATGCTGATCGAGAATTTTCATTTTCCAAATTGTAGCTGCAAAACGAAACTATCTCGTCATGAAAAATCAAAAGCTTTTCATAATCGTCCATTTCATCCGTTACCGATGACATAATACGGTTCACTTTTGATTTAAGCTGAGCTTTTTGAGCTGCCGCTTCGTTTTCGGTCAGCCTGTAATTAAGCGTAATACTTGTGATATATTCTCCGCCGGAGTAACCGTAGTTCGGAAGCAGCATATCCGTTTTTGCCAAAGCAATTTTAACAAGCAAGAACAAATCATCGAGCGTTTTTTTATCCTTGTATTTTATAACATTATCTTTAATTTCAACCTGTGTTTCATGATTTTGTACAGCACGAAGTATTGCGAACAAAACATCCTTTTCATCGTCATTTAGGTTTGAAATCATATGCTGATTAAGGTTATAGTTTTCGTAAAGCTCATGTTTATCAGAACTGTTTTCATTCGGTGCCACAAACTGAGAGTTATTATTTACTTGTTCGGAAGAATTCCCCTCGGCAATCGTTGTGCTTTGACCAATATCATTCTCGTAAATCTGCTCAGATATACCGCCCGAAACAGCTGTCGAAGGAACAGTTGTTGTAACGGTTTTCGGATTATCGGATGGATTTTCCGCTTTAGTTTGAGTCTGCGTTTCCTTTTTATATTTATTATCCGAGGCTTCGGTTTTTTCCGTATTCTCTATTTCGGACAAAGAACTTTCGGTTTTATTAGACACTTCTATACCGTCAGAACCCCGCCCAAAAAAGACTCCAAGCAACACAGCCAATATCAAAGCCACTGAAAGCACGGCAACCGTAATTGTCTTAGCCCTGCGGCTCATTTTACTTATAAATTTAGGCATAATTTCGCCTTGCCCTTCGTAAATTTGAGAATTTAATCGCCCTTATTTTTTCTGTTGATCCTTATTCTTTCTATTCTGTTATCATTTATAATTATTGCATTGAAATCAACGCCGTCATAGCTTACGGTAGGATTCTCTTCGTTTAACGGAATTCTTCCCAAAAGGTCAATAAAAAAGCCTGCCATGGTGTCATATTCCTTATCCTTAGGCAGGTTAAAACCAACCGCCTTTGCTACATCGTCCGGATGGGCAGAACCTAAACAATCAAACATATTAGGTGTTATCTGCTCAATTTCAGCTTCTTCATCATCATATTCGTCTTGAATATTTCCGACAATCGCCTCGAGCAGGTCCTCCATGGTAACTATTCCTGCTGTTCCGCCGTATTCATCAAGCACAACTGCAATCTGCATTTTCTTGGCAGTGAGCTGTTCAAAAAGCTCTGCACAGCTATTCGTTTCCGGCACATATATAATTTCCCTCATAAAGTCGGAAATCGTGTGATTTTCAAGACTTTCTTGAAACACAAGCTCCAATAAATCTTTAGCAAACAATACGCCGGTTATATTGTCGATGTCATCCTCATACACAGGAATCCTTGAAAATCCCTCGTCAATTATAAGCCTTACAGCGTCTTTAAGTCCCGAAGAAATTTCTACTCCGACAATATCCGTTCTGTGCGTCATAACATCATTTACATAAAGATCATCAAAATCCAAAATGTTTTCAATCATTTCCTTTTGAAACGGAGCTATGTCGTCAAATTCCTCTGTATTGAGATAATCCATTATCTCATCATCTGTAGACTGGTTTTCATTTTTGCCTTTAAGTTTGTCAAACAACGCTGTAAAAAAGCTGTGTCGCCCATGACCGTCGTCCATTTTTATACACTCTTTCCTTTCTTATACCGAGGTTTATCGTATATTGAATAAAATAAGTTTAGATGTTAATGCTCATAATAGTATCTTACAAAATATTACTGGTTATGTCAATAGAAAACCATTAATTTAAGCGTTGGTTTTCGTTTTTTTACGGTATTGTATGTTTCATCCGAAACTGAGCCGTGGATTTTGTCTAAAATGCCTTAATCCACATTCTTTGGATTCTAGTCGTAAAAGCTCTCACAGAGCTTCAAAATTGGTGGATTTTTGTACGGTTTGCCCATTTCAGCCGAATTTTCACTTTCAAAATAGTAAATTTCGGAAATCTTTTGCAAGAGAACAAAATTGTTCTTGCATTTTTTAGGCATTTGTAATACAATAATAAAGAACGATTAAATAACCTTGGAGGAAGATATTATGCTTTTAAACGAAATGTCCAAAAAAGAGCTTGTTGAATTTAAAGAAACTCAGCAAAAAAAACTCAGTGAATATAAAGCAATGGGCTTAAACCTTAATATGGCAAGGGGTAAGCCTTGCTCGGAACAGCTTGATTTAACTCTCGGACTTTTAGACGCTGTTCATTCGGATTCTACGTTCTCGGCTTCTGACGGAACAGACGTAAGAAACTACGGGGTTTTAGACGGACTTCCAAAGGCAAAAGAAATGTTTGCAAAAATGCTTGGAGTTGATCCAAACGAGGTTATCGTAGGCGGAAACTCATCTCTTAATATGATGTATGACTCGTTTGTAAGAAATATCCTTTTCGGTGTCGACGGAACAAGCAAGCCATGGAAAGACTATGACAAAATAAAGTGGCTTTGCCCTGCTCCGGGATATGACAGGCATTTTGCAATATGTGAATCACTTGGTATAGAGATGATAACAGTTCCTATGCTGCTTGATGGTCCTGACATGGATATGATTGAAAGTCTTGTGAGTGAGGACGAATCAATAAAAGGAATCTGGTGTGTTCCGATGTACTCAAATCCTACCGGAATAACATACAGCGATGAAACCGTAAGAAGGCTTGCTTCTCTTAATCCAAAGGCAAAAGATTTCAGAATATTCTGGGACAACGCATACTGTATTCATCATCTCACTGACACTCCTGACAAGCTTTTAAATATAATGGATGAGCTTAAGAAAAACGGCAAAGAGGATATGATTTATATTTTTGCCTCAACCTCTAAGATCTCATTCCCCGGTGCGGGAGTAGCAGCAATGGCTGCAAGCAGAAAAAACATAGAATACATCCTTTCAAAAATGACAGTTCAGACGATAGGACACGATAAAATCAACCAGCTTCGTCATTATAAATTCTTTAACGGATATGAGGGCTTAGTTGAACACATGAAAAAGCATACAGCTGTAATTGCCCCGAGGTTTAAGGTTGTAACAGACGCGCTTGAAAAAGAAATCGCACCGCTTGGAATAGGTTCATGGCACAACCCGAACGGCGGATATTTCGTAAGCTTTGATTCGCTTAACGGCTGTGCAAAGAGAATAGTTTCACTTTGCAAAGAAACCGGCGTTGTTTTAACAAGTGCAGGCGCTACTTATCCTTACGGCAAAGATCCCGATGACAAAAACATAAGAATTGCTCCGACATTTCCAAGTATTGAAGAGCTTAAAAAAGCTATGGATATTTTCGTGACAGCAGTTAAACTTGCAAGTGCAGAGAAGCTTTTAAATAATGCGTAATTGCAATTGACAATTGATAATGGACAATTTAATTCGTAATTATGAATTAAATTTACGATAATTAAATCAAAAACGGTTGGCGCTAGTTTGTCAACCGTTTTGTTCTGTTTTAACAGCTATTTTTCCGTGTTCGGCTTCATAT
>CABUAH010000082.1 GCA_902489475.1 uncultured Oscillospiraceae bacterium
TACCACTGCGCTGATTTTATTTTCAATAATGTCCTATTTGATATTGCAATTTAGATGAATTCACTGTACACATGAAACTTGGATTTAATTCTTGTATTTACACCCTGTTTGTGGTATACTATATTTAATTACACAATTTTTAAACAAAGGAGTTTTTTATGAAGGACGGTTTTTTAAAGGTTGCCGCTGTTACGCCGAAAATAAAAGTCGGAGACACTTCGTTTAACACTAAAAGCATTATAGATGCACTTGATAAAGCATATGCCGAAGGTGTAAAATGCCTTGTTTTTCCTGAGCTTTGCATAACTTCATACACCTGTCAGGATTTATTCTTTCAACGTGCTCTTATTGATTCAGCGCTCGAATCGCTTTTTGAAATAGCTGAAGCGTCAAGAGATAAAAAAATTCTCTTTGCAGTCGGTCTTCCTATTTTAAAAGACGGAAAGCTTTTCAACTGTGCCGCTGTAATATATAACGGCAGCATTTTAGGTTTTGTTCCGAAAACAAGCCTGCCAAACTACAACGAATTTTACGAAGCAAGACATTTTACTCCTGCTCCCGAAGAGAATACAAGCCTACGAATAAAGTCTAAAGATTATCCGTTCGGCAAAAAGCTCATTTTTTGCTGTGAGGAAATGGATGAATTTAAGTTTTCAGTTGAGATTTGCGAGGACTTATGGGCGCCTTGTCCGCAGTCTAACAACCATGCACTTGCAGGTGCAACTATAATCGGAAACCTATCGGCTTCTGATGAAGTAATCGAAAAGGACAAATATCGCTTATCGCTTGTTGCAAATCAGTCGGCAAGGCTTATTTCAGGATATATTTATGCGAGTGCAGGTGACGGAGAATCAACTCAGGATATGGTTTTTTCAGGACACAATATAATTGCGGAAAACGGAAGTGTTTTAAAGCAAAGTTTGCTTTTTAAAAATGAAATGACCGTAACCGAGCTAGACCTTCAAAAGCTCACATCAGAGAGAGCGAAAATGTCCACCTTTTGTACAAGTGAAAGCAAAGGATATGAACGCATTTATTTTTCAATGCCGATACAGGGCACACCTCTTACAAGGTATTACGCTAAAGCGCCTTTTATTCCAAGCAATCCCGAAGAGCGTAATTACCGCTGCGACCTGATTTTGCAGATGCAGGCACATGGGCTTAAAAAGCGTCTTGAACATACAAATTCAAAAACGCTTGTACTTGGAATTTCGGGAGGGCTTGACAGCTCACTTGCAATTTTAGTATGCGTAATGGCCCTTGATCTTCTAAACCGTCCGCACAGCGACATTATTGCCGTAACTATGCCGTGCTTCGGAACTACAAAGCGTACAAAAAGCAATGCTGAGCTTTTGTGCGGAGCATTGGGAGTTACTTTTAAAGAGATCGACATCACAGATTCCGTTCGTCAACACTTTAAAGACATCGGTCATGACGAGAGCAACCACAATGTCGTTTACGAAAACGGACAAGCAAGAGAACGTACAAAGGTGCTAATGAATGTTGCAAATCAGGAAAACGGATTTGTTGTCGGCACAGGCGATTTGTCCGAGCTTGCACTTGGATGGGCAACCTACAACGGCGATCATATGTCCATGTACGGTGTAAATGCGTCCGTTCCGAAAACTCTTATAAGGCATATTGTTAAGTATTATGCTGATACCTGCGGATACGAGCCGTTATCCAAGGTACTTATAGATATATTAGACACACCTGTTTCACCTGAGCTTTTGCCGACAGACGAAAGAAAAGAAAACATGACGCAAAAAACAGAGGATCTAGTCGGACCTTATGAGCTTCACGATTTCTTCCTTTATTATGCAATACGTTTCGGATTTAAGCCGTCAAAGGTTTTAAGACTTGCTGCTTATGCGTTTGGAAATGATTATTCAATCGACATTATAAAAAAATGGCTCGGCACTTTTTACAGAAGGTTTTTCTCTCAGCAGTTTAAACGCTCTTGTCTTCCTGACGGGGCGAAGATAGGTTCGGTTACGCTTTCACCCAGAGGTGATTTCAGAATGCCGTCCGATGCTGTGTGGGACATTTGGAAAAAAGACCTATTAGATTCAGAAATTTAAGAAAGGATACCGACAGCAATGAGTTCTCAAAGCAAATACAAAAAGCTCTTTTCAAATACAATTATTTTTGCTATCGGATCGTTTAGTTCTAAGCTTCTTGTGCTGTTTTTAGTGCCGATATACACAAATGCACTTACGACAAGCGAGCTCGGAATTGCGGATCTGCTTCAGCAGATTTCCAACTGGCTGGTACCGATTGTATCTTTAACTGTTTCTGAGGCAATAACCCGATTCGGACTTGACAGAGCATACAACAAAAAATCCGTTTTTACAATAGGTACTATATTAAATGCCATTGGCTTATTGGTGCTTTTTGTCATTATGGTTTTTACACTTTTGTTCGGACACAAGTCAGCAAGCGGAGATTCAACGGTCGATAAAATTATATTTGACAACGGACTTATCTTGTATATATACGTTTTTACCGCATCGTTAAAGCTTTTATTTTCTTATTTTATCAGAGCAATTGAAATGGTTAAGCTTTATGCTTTTGTCGGAATTTTAACGACCTTCTTTACGCTTTTGTTTACTGTACTTCTTTTGCTGGGACTAAAAATCGGTGTAACAGGTTACCTTCTTGCAATAATACTTTCCGACTTTTTGGCGATCGTTTATATGTTTTTCAAAGCAAAGCTTTGGAAGTATTTCTCCCTCAAAAGCTTTGATAAATCGGTAACTAAACAAATGCTCGCATACTGCGTTCCTCTTATCCCGACACAGATTATGTGGCTTGTTACAAACACCTCCTCCGCTTTGATCGTAACCGTTTTTCTAAGTGATTCAGCAAACGGAATTCTGTCGGCGGCATATAAAATTCCAAACATAATTTCCACGGTATACACAATTTTTGCACTTGCTTGGAATATGTCTGCCGTTTTAGAAAAGGACGGGGATGAACAGGAAAAGTTTTACGAAAATGTCTTTGAATGCAATCAATCGGTTATGTATATTTTATCCGCAGTTGTATTGGTGTTCTTGCATTTTATAACAAGAATTTGGATAGGCGCTGATTTCAGAGAGTCGGTACTATATGCACCTATTCTTATTTATGCCACGATTTTTACCTGCTTTGTAACATTTATGGGAACAATTTATTCGGTACACAAGAAAAGTATACGAAGCCTTGTTACAGCACTTATTTCCGGCGGACTTAACATTTTGATAAACCTGGCGCTTGTTAAATTTATAGGTATATATTCAGCAGCTATCGCCGCACTTATTTCATATGTGGTAGTATTTATAATTCGTGCAATTGACTGCAGAAGGTATCAGCCGTTTGATTTACACATAAAAAAGCTTTTGGTAAACTGCTTTATATTATTTATTATGTGCGCATTAAATTACACAGTGCCGATGTCGCCTATTTTGTCATATACTCTTTTAAGCTTGTGTATGATAGTTGTAATAGCTATAAATTTAAAGAGTGTAATTAGAGTTATTAAAATAATGATTCCCGAAAAAATCTTAAACAAAATTCCGTTAATTAATAAACTTTAAAGAAAGGAGGAGAAAAAATGGCAGAGCTGAAATTTGAAATCACAAAACACATTGGTGTACTTTCCGAAAACGCAAAGGGCTGGACGAAAGAGCTTAACATGGTAAGCTGGAACGAAAGAGATCCAAAATACGATTTAAGAGAGTGGAATCCCGATCACACTCGAATGGGAAAAGGAATAACTCTTACCGAGGAGGATGTCGATAACTTAAGAAAGCTTTTAAACGGCGAAGAACTTGAGGACGATATTAACGAAGAAGATTTCTTTTAAAAACAAAAACCGATGAGAAAATGCCTAAACCAAATTGTGCAAATTCTCATCGGTTTTTTATTACCATTATTTATCTCCGTGAATGTCCTCTGCGTATGAATCAAAACCGCCTCTTGTGTAAAACAGCTCTCTTATCGCAAGCGCACATCCTGATAAAAACCTATGTCTTTCTTCAATTATACTGAGCGAAATTTTATTTTTAACATCACTTCCTGCGATGCTTTCAATTGAATCCATAAGGCTCTCAAATAAATTATCTGTCATGTCAAAACACTGAATGACTATTTTCTGTGGATTAGTTGCAAAATACAGATTGTTAATAAGCACAGCATACAAATCACAGATTTTTTTGAAGACTTTTGACAATTCATTGTTATCTCCTGCGTCATATGCACGCTTTAGAGTTGCGACATTTATTTTATCGGGGTCTCCTCCGGTTAGCTTATACAGAATAGGCGTACTATCAACAGAATATACCTTCTTCATCTTATTAATAATTGCCGGTATAGAAAGTTCATTTTCCGCACATCCCCTTCTACCGCACTTTCCGCAGGTAAAAATAGAATTTTTATTTACTATCATTTTGTCAACAAAGCCCGTTCTGTTATCGTAAGAAACAATCGGATCATTTAAATTTGTCACTACAAAGTGAAGACTGTTTCCAACTTGTAAGAAAGCAATGTTTCGTCTGTCCGGATCTTTGTCGGGCAAAAAATCAATATTTGCCATTGCCGTTCCTTTAACTGAGTTATCAAAAATAAGAGGAATCGGAAAGCTTGCATATATATCGTCCGCAAGATGTATGTAATCCGGCTCGCCGTTATTCATAACGACCTTAAGCCGTGGAAGCATTGACGGGAACACTCCGAAGCCTATTCCTAAAACATCATCATTTTTAAGACAGTTGTCAGTCAGAATACTTTTTAGAGATTCTTTTATGAAATCCGTTATGTCATAGTAATCCGCACTTTCATCAATAGCTTTATTACGCTTATCAAGAACAAGCCCAGAAAGAGTTGACAATCCAACGCTTACTATATCCTCTTCAATACAAACTCCCAAAACAAACTTGTAGTTTTGGTTAATGTCGATAAGGATTTTCTTTCTGCCACGAGGAGCTTTTTCAACATTATTTTTATATTCTCCGACCTCAACAATTATGCCCTGTTCAATCATCTCATTAGTTATAATAGTAACCGCCGCTCTTGTAAGCTTGAGCATACTTGCAATGTCTATTCTCGACGTCGGACCAAGACGCTTTAAAATCTTCAGAACCTGCATACGATTTTGACGTTTTAAATCCAACTTACTAATGCCATGCTGCTGCATATAAATCCCCCTCATAGTATTTTGTTAATTCTTTTA
>CABUAH010000083.1 GCA_902489475.1 uncultured Oscillospiraceae bacterium
GTTATACTATGAAAAGTATCGGGTAAGATGATTGATTTCTCAAAACAGATACATTAACGAAATTCGCAATAGTTCGATATCCGATAGCGCTAAATGTCACACTGCCCCATGTTGAAATTATACAGTATTTTCTGTTAAAATGCAAGTATAACGTTGAAAATCGGCGGTTTGAATAAAATAAGGTCATATCAGATGTGCAGATTGATTATCTGAGGACTTTAGGAGGGTTACTGAATGGAAAATACAGGCATCAATATAACACTGCGTAAAGATGGAAGGTATGTCGGGAAGTTTATCACGGACTACGACTGCAACGGCAAGGCTCACTATCAGTATGTTTATGGAAAGACCTACGATGAAGCCGAGCATAAGGTGATGATTGGACGAGAAGTAGCTACACGCTTTTTTTCGGGTAAGTATATTACTGTCAGAAAAATATATACGGAATGGATGAACGCTGTCGCAAATCGTGTTAAGGAATCCACACTTGCGAACTATCAGAATAAGTTTGAAAAACATATTCTCCCTGAATTTGGAGATATTCCGTGTGCAGATCTGACCGCAGGCAGGATAAATGCCTTTATAAATCAAAAGCTCTCAGAGGGCTTATCTGCGAGCTATGTGCGGGATATTTTTACTGTTTTTAAGACAATGCTGAAATATGCTCAGGAAGAGTACGGATTCAGGCTGTCTATTAAAAATGTCGTTCTCCCCAGATCCGAAAGGAAACAGGTCGAGAAAATCAGCGATACTGAGCAGAGAAAACTAATTTCTTATCTGAAAGAAAATATGTCAATCACGGCTTTCGGTATCCTGCTGTCGCTTTTCATGGGACTGCGTATCGGGGAGCTTTGTGGGCTGAAATGGGAAGATGTGGATTTCCATCATAAGATACTGCATATCAGGAAAACAGTTCAGAGGATAAGCTGTAAAAGCGGCAACAGAAAAACAAAAATCGTGATTTCTGTTCCGAAGTCTGCCACATCATTTAGAGATATTGTGATACCCAATTCTCTTATGAAATACTTTGAAATGTTCCGAAGCAAAGCTGACCATTTTATTCTGTCAGGAACGGACAAGCCTGTTGAGCCGCGCACGATGCAGTACCGCTACAAGAAGATACTGCGTACTGCTGATGTGGAAAATCACAACTATCACAAGCTCCGCCACACATTTGCAACCAATTCTGCTGAAAAGGGTTTTAATGTAAAGGCTCTCTCTGCCGTTCTCGGTCACAGCAGTGTCACCCTTACACTTAACAGGTATATTCACCCAGACCGCACTTATGAACGCAGGCTGATGAATATGTGTATGCAGTTGTAAATCGTTGTCAAAGCAGCATCTTGAAAACTAAATATTGACGATTTTTCGCTGTTTTATGAGTGACATCATAAATGTATCTGTTTTGAGAAATCAGCTTGGTTGTATTATACATGTTACTGCGCTAAGAGCGCGCCGTGTGCACACTGTATATGTAAAAGAGAAAGGCTGCGTAGGGTATCTACGCAACCTTTTATTCAAATCATTTAAACTTCCTTATTCGCACCGACCATTTGGTTTCGGGGTTTTTGTTGTGCCATAAACAAGGAGCTACTCAATCAGAGATAGCTCCTTTTGTCTAACATATCTTCTCAAGGTTTCTTTTGATTCGCTTTAATATTTTCTTTTCAAGCCTTGAAATATAGGATTGAGATATTCCGACAACATCAGCAACCTGCTTTTGCGTCATTTCATGTCCACTGTCAATACCGAATCTCATTTTCATTATTGCCTTTTCCCGCCCATTTAACTTTTCAATTTCTTTTAGAACAAGCTGCCGTTCAACCTCACTTTCAATTCCTCTCATAACTATATCGTTGTCAGTTCCTAATATATCTGAAAGCAAAAGCTCGTTTCCGTCCCAGTCGATATTAAGCGGCTCGTCTATGGAAATATCGTTTTTATATTGGTTTGATTTTCTTAAAAACATTAAAATTTCATTTTCTATGCACCTTGAAGCATAGGTTGCAAGTTTTATGTTCTTGTCGGGATTATATGTATTCACTGATTTAATTAGTCCTATCGTACCTATTGAAATCAGATCCTCAAGACCTATTCCGGTGGATTCAAATTTTTTCGCTATATAAACTACAAGGCGCAGATTATGAACGATCAAAAGCTCCTTTCCCTTTTTGTCGCCTGCTTTCAGAAGAGAGTACGCTATTTTTTCTTCCTTTTCTCCAAGCGGAGGCGGAAGTGAATCCGCTCCGTTAATATAATCTATCTCAAATTTTCCAAACAGCTTAGATAATATTTGATTTTTAAAAATTATTTTTAGTTTTGTTGTAATCATCGTCTTTTGTCCTTATCGTAAAATATTGGGATTAAAAATTGCTTTTGATTCATCGAGTTGTGTTATCCCTACATTTGCATCAACTTGTCTGTTGTCAATATAAACACTAGTCGGAGTATACACTTTTATAAGCCCGCTTCCGTTGACGGTTGAATATGGGAGAAGCTTAAAACGCTTATTTTCAAATGCAGTCTCAAGCTCCTTTGAGCTGCAAACGATTACTGACCTTTGTGAAAAAAAATCATACAGAGAATTTCCTGTATCACTTATTCCGTCAAGCATTACCGAAACACTTTCTGTTTTTATCTCTACCTTAGCTCCTCTTTTTGCACATAATCTTATACTTATATAATCATATATCCAAAACACTGCGTATGTAACTGCTGTTACTACAACAAGCAGTATAAGAGAAATGTCAAAATAAACAGTTAAACCTATTATATATACTGATCTGCCCAAAATTCGCCATATCAATACGCACATTCCTATAAAAAGCACATTGACCAACACAAGCTTTGCTGCTGTATCCAAGAGCTTTCTTAAATTAAAACCTGATAATATCAGAGAAATAATCAGAAGACTTGCAAGCTTTATCGCTAAGCTTATAATAAGGCTTTCGCTTATGAAAATCTGAAGAGATGATATTCCGCCGATGAGAGAAGCAGATATTGTTTTCAAAGCAGTATACTTTCGGTGTGAAATCAACATAACCGATTTTATAAAAAAATATGTAATATATACATTTGTGAGCATCAAAACGTCTACATAAACTGTCATCCTCTTTCACCCGCTTAAGTCAAAATGCTTTTTTTAGCCGCTGTGTTCAATAAGGGGCACAGCCCCGTCATTTAACAAGTGAACGAGGGGCAAAGCCCCTTAGGGTTTCAGTAGGGGATTGATGTCCCCTACTGAAAGACGTAGATGACCGCCGCCTAAAAGGTGGGGGGGACATCCGTTCACGGTTATCGGTTCAACTATATTATAAGTCCATGAGGTCAAAAGAAATGTCGATTTTGAACAAGAAAAATCTCTCTGCAAAAATTTTCTGCAAAGAGATTTTAATTACCATATTTTCAAATCAAAAGCGTTAAACAAAAACACCAAAAGTACTATCAAAAATACTGCTGCAAACACAGAAGTTATTGTAATTGCTGCAAGCTTCGAGTCAGTCATACGCTTTCTGCCGGATTTTTTAGCACCCTTCCTTGCCTTTACGGGCGAAGCCGAAGTACTTGGCTTTTTTATGCTTTGCCCACTGTTTGCTTTAGCAAGCGGCTTCCAGCCTTCATTCTTTTGTGTTCTCGCAATAATTATCGGCTCGCTGTTTTTAGCTGTTCTTTTCGTCGAAGTCGTTTTTCTTGAGGCAGCGCTTTTTGCAGCCGAGCTTTTTTTAACCGCAGTCGTTTTTGCAGTCGCACTCGTTTTCTTTTTTGTCTGAGCCATCTTTTCACCCTCAATAATTATCATACATATTCTACATTCTATTTTACTAAATCTTATTATATGTGTCAACTGAAAAATTCAAAAATCCGCACAAAGGTTTTAAACTATTATTTGCTTGGATTCGGCAGTGTTTTACAAATTTAATTCAACATTCAAAATAATCTTGAAAAACATTGAAATCTGTGATACAATGAATTCATTGAAGTTTTAGGAAAGGATTGTTTATTATGAAAAAAATCATAAGCGGAAAAGTAAGAGAAGTTTACGATCTTGAAAACGGACAGCTTGTTATTGTTACAACCGATAGAATCTCAGCATTCGATGTTATTCTGCCGACTGAGATTCCTGATAAAGGCGTAGTTCTAAATCAAATGGCGCTGTTTTGGTTCGACTATGTAAAGGATATCATTCCAAACCACATCATTTCAAGTGACCTTAAGGATATGCCTGAAGAATTTCAAAAGCCTGAATACGAGGGCAGAACGATACTCGTTAAAAAGCTTAAAATGATGAACTATGAATTCATCGTTCGTGGATATATGTTTGGAAGTATGTGGGAAGCATATAAAAAAGGTAAAGAGTTCTGCGGTACAAAATTTAATAAAGAATATCAGCTTGCTCAAAAGCTTGACGAGCCTATGTTTACTCCGTCAACTAAAGCAAGCGAGGGACACGACATATATGTAAGCTTTGATCAAATGGCTTCTGACATAGGTTATGAGCTTGCCGAAAAGATAAGGGATATCTCCATCAAGCTTTACAACAAGTGTTTTGAATACGCAAAAGAGCATGGCATTATTTTGGTTGATACAAAGTTTGAGTTTGGAATGGACGAAAACGGAGTTTTGACAATCGCAGATGAAATTTTCACACCGGATTCATCACGTTTTTGGGATGCAGACGAATATAAGATCGGTACAAGCCCTAAAAGCTTTGACAAGCAGTTTGTAAGAGACTGGCTTAAGAAAATGGGAATAGACGGAAAAGAAGGCATTAAACCTTTGCCGCAGGACGTTGTTGACAACACAAGCAAAATCTATTGGGAAGGTCTTAACAGACTTAAAGGCGAATAATAATTGAGCGTGTCGACAAAGTCGACAACGCTCCCCATGGGACAAACGCACTCACTTCGATAGCTTTTCTATCTCGTTCTGCGTTTTTCCCCTAGGGTACCCCTTTTCGTCGAAAATCGGCTCATACCGCTGATTTCCTCTCAAGGTGTCGCTGCGTCGGCACATGTCCGCCTACGCGACAATATTTTATAAGTGTGCTTTTTATTAGAATGTAATATTTTTATTCAATCTCTAAATTGCAATATCAAATAGGACATTATTGAAAATAAAATCAGCGCAGTGGTA
>CABUAH010000084.1 GCA_902489475.1 uncultured Oscillospiraceae bacterium
CATATTTTGAAGTTACTTCTCTTCTTTTTTGGGTCACATCATTTTAACACATACAAGTAAATGACAAATTAATTTTAAAAATAGCTTGCATTTTTTTAAAAATATGTTATCATATTATAGAAAGGCTTAATGCCTTTAAAAAATCTTAGAGGAGGGTAATTAAAATGGCATACAAGATTTCAGATGAATGTATTTCATGCGGCGCTTGTGCTGCTGATTGTCCTGTAAGCGCAATTTCTGAGGGAGACGGAAAGTACGTTATCGACGCTGATACTTGCATCGATTGCGGAGCTTGCGCAGGTACTTGCCCTGTAGGCGCACCACAGGCTGACTAATTTAATTAGTTACATAACGAAAAACCACATTCTTTAAAGGGTGTGGTTTTGTTTTTGCCCTGTTAAATAATTTGGGGTTCTAATTGACAATGGATAATAGACAATGCTAAATTCGTAATTCGTAATGCGTAATTAATAGGATGGAACAAACTTTAAGACAATAAAACACATTTTAGCACATTACCGTCAGGAGCTATTTTGTACATTGGTATATTAAGTTTGTGCCAAATCCGAATGCGTGCAGGATTTGGCTTTCACAAACTATTCTTAACCGCAAAACTCCAAAAGCGGAGGAAATGGGGTGAGGGTGGAGGAAAGAGATTGCAAAGGGAAAACCTGAGGGAGAGGGGAAAGTACTCCGCTTTTGGTGGGTTTTGTTCTTCTTTCCCCTCACCATAAGGTTGTCCCTTTGCGTTTAGGGGCTAGATGTTGGAAGCAAGAGACTAACTGACAATGGATAATGGAAAATGGATAATTAATTCAACAAAATTTGACAAAAAGACGCCCTTGTGATAATATAGCCACAAGGGTGTCTGCATTAACGGTAGGCGGTTTCTCCCGCAAGGGAGGTGATAACAATGGTTACATACACGAAACTATTTGCATTCGTATCGGTAATTATGAATGTTATCACTCTAGCTTGTTTTATATTTTATAATAACAAGTAGAATTTTTTCTTTTATAAATAAAAAGAAATAACCGCCTAAACTTTTCCAGAGTAACGGTTATTTCTTTAACGAACTTTGGAGAACCGCTTATCGCAAGCTCCCTTTTCATTTATATTATAGCACATCCTTGGCTTTTGTCAAGAGCAAGACAATTCCAATTGACAATGGACAATGTTTAATTTGGAATGCGTAATTAGGAATTCGGAATTAATGTCTGTAAAAGACTACATTTGATTAACGTAGAGTATTATGAAATCAGGCGGTATTAGAACTTACAAACCAAACATTAATAGGTCGGCAACTTTTCGCTTGCATTTAGATGCAAAAAATAATATACAGTTTCAGATATCGGTTTCAAAAATCGTTATTAGACACTTTGTTTTGAGCTTTAAGACTTGCAAACAAAATATATTTATGATACAATAAAGATTGGAAAATTAATAAAGGAGAGATATAATATATGGGTATGACAATGACTCAAAAGGTTTTGGCGGCTCATGCAGGACTCAAAAGCGTTAAAGCCGGAGATCTTATAATGGCAAAGCTCGATATGGTGCTGGGAAATGACATTACTTCTCCGGTTGCTATAAACGAGTTTAACAAAGCGGGCTTTTCCGGAGTTTTTGATAAGACGAAAATTTCAATGGTAATGGATCATTTTGCTCCGAATAAGGATATAAAAGCAGCGACCCAGTGCAAGCAGTGCAGAGATTTCTGCGACACCTTCGGAGTTGTGAATTTTTATGATGTCGGAGATATGGGAGTTGAACACGCTTTGCTTCCTGAAAAAGGACTTGTAAAGCCGGGCGACTGCGTTATCGGTGCTGACTCGCACACTTGTACGTATGGTGCTCTCGGCGCTTTTTCAACGGGTGTAGGCTCTACCGATATGGCTGCAGGAATGGCAACGGGAAAGGCATGGTTCAAGGTACCGTCTGCTCTTAAATTTAATCTTACTGGAAGCCTTAATAAATACGTTTCGGGAAAAGATGTAATTTTACATATAATCGGCAAGATAGGCGTTGACGGCGCACTGTATAAGTCGATGGAATTTGCGGGTGAGGGACTTAAAAATCTCACTATGGAGGATAGACTCTGCATGGCTAATATGGCTATTGAAGCAGGTGCTAAAAACGGAATTTTTGCAGTTGATGAGGTTACTCTTGAATATGTTAAGGATAGAGTAACGGATGAATTTACATATTATGCAGCTGACGATGACGCAGAGTATGAAAAAGTATACGATATAAATTTAAGCGAAATAAAGCCGACCGTCGCATTTCCGCATCTTCCTGAGAACACAAAGACATTCGACGAAATAGGTGATGTAAAAATAGATCAGGTTATAATCGGGTCATGCACAAACGGAAGAATTGAAGATATGCGTGCGGCAGCTGAGATTTTAAAGGGCAAGAAGGTTGCTAAAAATGTTCGCTGCATAGTTATCCCTGCAACTCAAAAGGTTTATCTTACCGCAATGGAGGAAGGACTTTTAAGAATATTTATAGATGCAGGCTGTGCGGTGTCAACTCCTACATGCGGACCGTGTCTTGGAGGACATATGGGTATTTTGGCTAAGGGTGAAAGAGCTGTTGCAACGACAAACAGAAACTTTGTCGGAAGAATGGGTCATCCTGAGAGCGAGGTTTATTTGAGCAGTCCGTATGTTGCGGCTGCAAGTGCTGTAACGGGTAAAATATCCGAGCCGAGCGAAATTATGTAAGGAGGTAAAGAAATATGAAAGTAAACGGAAGAGTTCATAAATACGGAGATAACGTAGATACAGACGTAATTATTCCTGCTCGTTATCTAAATACCTCCGATCACAAAGAGCTTGCATCTCATTGTATGGAGGATATTGACATTGATTTTGTAAAGAAAGTCAAAGAGGGAGATATTATAGTTGCTGACAACAATTTCGGATGCGGTTCTTCGAGAGAACATGCACCTATTGCAATTAAAGCAAGCGGAATTTCTTGCGTAATAGCAAAAACCTTTGCGAGAATTTTCTACAGAAATTCAATCAATATCGGACTTCCTATACTTGAATGTCCTGAGGCAGCGGACGGTATTGCGGACGGCGACGAGGTTGAGGTTGATTTTGATACAGGTGTTATCAGTAATAAAACAACAGGAAAGACTTATCAGGGCAATCCCTTCCCTGAGTTTATAAAAAATATTATAAACAAAAACGGACTTTTAAATTCCATCAAGTAATATTGTAAATAAGTCTTTAAAGACTTAAATATATTAGGAGGGCATACATATGTATTTATTTTCTATTGAAAACTTAGGAGATCAAAAGTATCAGCCTATTTCTTTGGTAAAGGGAAGTACGATCCAGTCAAAGAATATGTTTAAAGACATGGGCCAGGGCTTTAAAAGCATGGTCGGCGGAGAGCTTAAAAGCTACACAAAAATGATGAACGAAGCAAGAGATATAGCTACGCAGAGAATGGTTGAAGAAGCTCAAAATCTCGGCGCTGACGCTGTTGTCGGTGTAAGATATTCCTCTTCAACGGTTGCTCAGGGCGCAGCAGAGATTATGGCGGTCGGCACAGCAGTTAAGTTTATAGGATAATAATTTAAAATTGTCGGCTAAAAGGAGATAGAAAAATGGATAAAAAAATAGCCGTTATCAAAGGCGACGGAATAGGACCGGAAATCGTAACCGAAGCGCAGAAGGTTCTTGACAGGGTTTGTAAAAAATTCGGACATAAGTTTGAGTATACTGACGTTTTGATGGGCGGATGTGCAATAGATGCAACAGGCGAGCCGCTTCCTAAGGAAACGGTTGATGTATGTTTGGCATCTGACAGCGTTTTGCTCGGAGCAGTAGGCGGTCCGAAATGGGATAATCTTCCCGGTAACAAGCGACCGGAAGCAGGCCTTTTAGGAATCAGAGGAGCGCTTAAGCTGTTTGCAAATATTCGTCCTGCAAAGCTCATTCCGGCGCTCAAGGGAGCTTGTCCGCTTAAGGAAGAAATAACTGAGAACGGACTTGATCTTGTAATTGTAAGAGAGCTTATCGGCGGAGCGTATTTCGGTAAAAGAGATACTCACATTGATGAAAACGGTGTTAAAACAGCCTGCGATTCTATGGCATATTCCGATTACGAGGTAGAGAGAATTGCAAGAGTTGCATTTGAAATGGCAAGAAAAAGAAGGAGCAAGGTTCATTCGGTAGACAAGGCGAATGTTCTTGATTCTTCAAGGCTTTGGAGAGAGGTTACTCACAAGGTTGCAAAAGAGTATCCTGACGTTGAGTTTTCGGACATTTTAGTTGACAATACGGCAATGCAGCTTG
This sequence comes from uncultured Oscillospiraceae bacterium, assembly GCA_902489475.1. Taxonomy (GTDB): domain Bacteria; phylum Bacillota; class Clostridia; order Oscillospirales; family Ruminococcaceae; genus UMGS1601. The sequence goes on from CABUAH010000084.1 coordinate 4,311, forward strand.
TTCACAATCCGGCGCAGTTTGACGTTATTGTTACCGAAAATCTTTTCGGAGATATTTTGTCTGATGAGGCATCAATGATAACAGGTTCGCTCGGAATGATTCCGTCTGCATCGCTCGGAGAGGGTTCGCTCGGACTTTATGAGCCTATTCACGGTTCAGCTCCTGATATCGCAGGGCAGAATAAAGCAAATCCGATAGCTACAATTCTTTCTGCGGCTATGATGCTTAGGTATTCCTTTGATATGAGTGAGGAAGCTGACGCTGTTGAAGCGGCAGTTGACAAGGTGTTAAACGACGGTTACCGTACATCTGATATTATGTCAAAGAGCAAAACCCAGGTTTCATGCAGCGAAATGGGAGATTTGGTTGCAGCAGCGATATAATTGACAATGGATAATGGATAATGCTTAATTCGTAATGCGTAATTCTTAATTACAATTGACAATTGACAATAAAAAATGGATAATTAATTCGACAAAATTTGACAAAAAGACGCCCTTGTGATAATATATTCACAAGGGTTGTCTGCATTAACGGTAGGCGGTTTCTCCCGCAAGGGAGGTGATAACCATGGTTACATATTCG
>CABUAH010000085.1 GCA_902489475.1 uncultured Oscillospiraceae bacterium
GACTGGTGGTTGGATTTATCTTTATGATATTTTGCAAGAAAATTGATTATTTACATATAATACCACAAAGTTTTGTATTTTTCAAGAAAACAAATGCATTTGTAACCTATTTGTAAAAAAAGATTACACATGCAATTATTCTAAATTATATTTATAATTTTGTATTGACAATTCAGATTTTTAGTTGTATAATATTTATTGTTTTCTGAAAAGAACATGCCGCTGTGGTGGAATAGGCAGACACAAGGGACTTAAAATCCCTCGGACTAATAATCCGTACCGGTTCAAGTCCGGTTAGCGGCACCATTGATTTTATACCACTTTTAGGAGTTAGAAGTGTGTAGGAGTGTTTAAAACCGAGATTTGCCATGTATCTATGGCTAGTCTCGGTATTTTTTTGTCTATACTCATCTGTCACATCGAATAAGTGTTCATTGTTATTCTAATATCCGAGTACCTTAAAATGACTTGTGGAATTTTATTATGCATGCTATTCTTGAAATCCTTATTATCAGCTGTGAACATACGATAACCCGTAATCTTAGCTTTTCAGAGTGTTGTGCTTACCGTAAAATAAGTAGATTGAAGCAAGATGACAATTGGTATGGGTGCAGGCGATTGTTATGTGTAAAGTTGTTTGAATTAGAATATAACTTTAACATCGTTATTTACAAATGCACAAAAATGTTTATAAATATATTTGTAAAATTGCTTGACTTTTGCAGTTAAACATTATATAATATTATTAGCACATATAAAAGTGGTCATGAAGATAGAACAAGAATTCACGGTTATGTATATTGAAAATGCCATTATTCAATATGATTCAAACGGTGGAACAGAAACTATGAATAATAACTATTGTACCATCTGTATCAAGAACTTCGTCCGTGCAGAATGATATTGTAACATTCTATGCACAATGGAAATAAATTTGAGGAGGTAGCTTATGTTCAAAAAAACAATAGCAAGTATAATGGCAATAATTATGGCGCTTTCGGTTGCGGCTGTTCCCACGGTCGGGCTTGAAAACTTGACCGCGGAGGCTTCTCAGTCCTCCGATATATACGTTGTCGAAGGAGATTACATTTACTCGATCAATGATGATAACACCGTAACAATAAACAGATACACGGGAAGCGGCACAAATGTTGACATTCCAAGCGAAATTGCAGGAAAGACCGTTACGGTCATTGGGGATTACTACGAAATTGACGAAGAAGAAAATAATCTCGGCGTAAGAGTGGGTGCTTTCGACGGATGCAGCACAATCGTTTCCGTTAACATTCCCGACACGGTAAAGGAACTGAAAAGCGCCTTTTCGGAATGCGAAAATCTAGAAAGCATCAGCTTCGGAAACTCTGTCGAGGAAATTCCATTTGCAGTTTGCTTCGGACTTAAAAAGCTTCAGAACGTAAGCTTTGGAAATAATGTTAAAACAATCGGAAGTCAGGCTTTCGATAACTGCCCGGAGCTTAAATCAATTGTTGTTCCTGAAAGCGTAACCGATATAGGCGACTATGCCTTCGGCTTTAAAAACGGAATTGGTGGAGAAGTTACCGACGGATTTGCGCTGTTCTGTGCAAACGATTCGGCGGCTTTGTCTTACGCAAAATCAAACAACCTATTTTACCACCTTATGTATAAGGACTTCATTTACAGTATAAACAGCGACGGAACAATCACTATTGAAAGCTATACCGGAAATGATAAAAATGTAACTGTTCCAAGCGATATAGGTGGAAAGACTGTTGCCGCTATCGGCACTTACAGCGGCAATAATCCTTCACAGACAGGAAACGGCGGTGCTCTCGGCGTTGCGGTTGGAGCATTTGAAGAAAACACGACTATCAAGTCGGTAATCATTCCAGACTCGGTAATTAAAATCGAATCCTCTGCATTTGCCGACTGTTCAAATCTTGAAAGCGCAGAGCTTGGCAAAGGAATAAAGACAATTGGAAGTTTCGCATTCTTTGACTGTACAAAGCTCACAAATGTTTTTCTTCCCATGAGCATAACCGAAATCGGAGTTAAGGCTTTCGGTTTCAATTCCGGCAGTGAGGCTGCAAACGGATTGACAATTACCTGTCCACCGTCAGGAGTTGGCGAAAAGTACGCCAAGGAAAACAACATTTCTTACGTTCTTTCAAAAGCTGAGTCTCCTGACGCAGCAGGAACGATTTCAGTTGCGGCTAACAAAACTAATTCGGTAACCCTTTCGTGGAACGCTGTCAACAACGCTGAAGGCTATATTATTTACAGATACGACACGGCAAACAAAAAGTGGATACGTCTTGCAAAGCAGACCAAAACGAGCTATACCGTTTCAAATCTTGAAGCTGGAACTTCTTACTGGTTTGCAGTAAAGACATACATAACTGCTGACGGCAAGGAAATAGGTGCAAAAACACTTTCAAAGGTATTTACATCCACCTCCCCTGTTCTGGTTTCAAAGGTTACCGCTTCTGCAAACACAGACAGCAGCGTAAAGCTTTCCTGGACAAAAACCAGTCGTGCCACAGACTATGTTGTTTACAGATACAACACCTCAACAGTCAAATGGGTTCGGCTCGGAAAAACCAAAAACACATCGTTTACGGTTACAAATCTTCCTTCGGGAACTTCTTACTGGTTTGCGGTTAAGAGCGTAAGAACCCTTTCAAACGGCAATGAGGTAGGCGCAACTAAGCTTACAAAAGTATTCACCTCAACCTGCCCTGCCAAAACAGAGTTTACCGTTAAATCCGTAAAGAAGGGTACAGCAGCGTTCAGCTGGAAAAAGGTTTCAGGTGCAACAGGCTACATAGTTTACTACAAAAAAAGCACAAGCGACACTTGGCACAGACTAAAGGTCACATCAGGAACATCCTTTACAGCAACAAATCTGAAAAGCAAGAACTACATTTTCACGGTTAAGGCTTATAAGGTGACAGGCGGAAACACATACAATGGCAAGTTTATCGCCAAGACGGTCAGAGTTAAGTAACAGTATAAGCAAAAGGAGCAGCATTTTTGCTGCTCCTTTTATATTATTGAAACTTATTTATTTTAAATATACATCAGCTTCCTGATGGATCTTCTCTATTCACCGGATTATTTCCGCAATAAGCAAACATATTGTAACCGGTTATATCCTGTCCTGTAGATACATACCCGTCAGCATTAATAAACCTGCCAACCTCAGGATCGTAATATCTACTCTTTAAATAATAGAAGCCTGTTTCAGCTGGATTCTGGATTCTAACTGACAGCAAGCAACGCTGTTGTGATACTACGGCACTTATCAGGATTTACTGAAACCTTTAAGAACTATGGATGTTTAGAATGAGAAGTTTATACTATTAATAATTGCATCGCATTTTTTTATTTCCGATGTTTTTTTCTCGCACTGGTATGTAGCAAACACAATCTTAGGATACTTTGCCACAATCCATAGTTTGATAAACCAGTTATCAGATGTTACTCCTGTTCCATATAATGTCGTTTTAGTCTCAGCACCGTAAATAATGAGTGGATTGTGAAGTATAATTCCGTTTTGATCAATAAATTTCTTTGCCATAATGCTGATGTGTTCATCCAATGTTTCTCTCATTTTTAAAATATTAAAGAATGATACGGTTATAGCTCCTTCACCATTCGGATTGTATATAAGAAGATTTTTTTCCTCCTCATCCGAACACCAATCCTTTGGTAATTCATAAGTCAAGTAATCTTTATGAGAAACAATCATGTAATTCACCTCTAAACATATAGTTTAAGTACACCAGTCCATATTCCGCCATACTGTTGACTTGCTGCCGCAGTATATCTATTCAGTTGGCTTATTCCTCTGGCAATTGCTTGTGGATTATTCGGTTTCAATTCATAAATAATTCGATTGTTAAAGTCTATTCCATCTACTCGACAACCCGGAGCTATAGTTTTCTCCTTTACTACTCCCGGGCCATAATCCATCTGTTTATGCATTGTTTGTACCTTCTGAACTGCGGCTTTAACGTTTGGATTTTGTGTGCCTTTGCCAGTCGTTGTTGGTGTTTGTGCTTTGGACATTGCATACCCGCCAGCACCACCTAAAACAGCACCACCATCAGTTGCCGCAACGATTCCCAGTTTCCTTGATTGTTAAATTCTTTTACAGAACTCGACGTGAAAGCCGCCGACATAACAGCCATTCCATAAACTGCCGATGAACCAATGAAGGCACCGTCAGCCACCGTTGATGCAGTTGTCGCCGCAGCAACACCACTGCCAACTGCAGCAAC
>CABUAH010000086.1 GCA_902489475.1 uncultured Oscillospiraceae bacterium
GGTTGTCCCTTTGCAAGAAACCAGAATAATTCGTAATTATATAATTGACAATTGATAATGGAAAATGGACAATTTAATTCGTAATGCGTAATTAATAATTTGAAACAAACCTTGAAATAATAAAATGCATTCCTTACCCCACTTTCTAGGTTTGTCCTTTGCAAGATAAATATTTAAGAGATAAGAAACAAGGTAATGTCAAATTCATAATGATAAAATGAGGAGAAAAAGAATTGAATAGTATTCAAAAGCTTCAAAAAACACTTAACGACGGCGAATGTGCATTGCTTTTTGACGGAGTGAGCAGACGTTATTTTACAAAAATGAAATCGTCAGCAGGTACAGTTGCGGTCTTTCCTCAAGCCGCTTATTTAATAATTGATTTCAGGTATTTTGAAAAAGCGAAAAAGACAGTTTTTGACTGTGAAGTAATAGAGCAGGACCGCCTTTATCATCAGATAAACGGACTTATAAAAAGGCATGGTGCAAAAAGAGTCCTTATTAACAATGACACAGTAACGCTAAGTGAATATTTTGCTTTTAAGAAAAATATAAATGCTAAGGTTTTGATGACTTGTGATCTGTCTAAAACGGTAGCCGGTTTAAGGAAAATAAAAAGCGAGGAAGAAAAGGAAAAGATTATAAAAGCTCAAAGGATTGCCGAGAGAGCATATACGGAGCTTTTAAATTTTGTTAAGGCAGGTGTTAGCGAAAGGAATATTTCTCTTGAGCTTAACAGGCTGATGTTTTATTACGGTGCTGAGGATTTGTCGTTTGAAACAATTGCACTGGGCGGTGCAAACACTTCTGTTCCGCACGGAACGCCCGGTGAATATAAGCTTCAAAACGGAGATTTTCTGCTTCTTGATTTCGGAGCGCAATACGACGGCTACCACAGCGACATGACAAGAACAGTAGCTGTCGGTGAACCTAACGACAAAAAAACAGAGGTGTATAATACAGTTTTAAAAGCACAGGTTGAAGCAATAGAAAGAATCAAAGCAGGAGTTAAATGTTCTGAGATTGACGGTATTGCAAGAGAAATAATTAACATCGCAGGTTATGAGGGTAAGTTCGGTCATTCTTTCGGTCACGGCGTAGGACTTGAAATTCATGAAAGTCCAAATGTTTCGCCTAACAATGATACTTTACTTGAAAGCGGAATGGTTGTGACGGCAGAACCCGGAATTTATCTGGAAAACGAGTTTGGAGTCAGAATAGAGGATTTCGGAATGGTAACTGAAAACGGTTTTGAGAATTTCACTAAAGCAGACAAAAGCTTAACAGTACTAAAATAATTTAAAAAAGGTATTGCATAATCGAAAAAAATATAGTAAAATAAGTAAGGAGATTTTTTTGTGTGGATTGATATGTAAATTTAAATTATAAAATCCCACAATTTAAAATATTGGAGGTAAATTTTATGGTAACAGCCGGTGATTTCAGAAACGGTATGACATTTGAGGAAGACGGAAACGTAATGCAGATTATTGAGTTTCAGCACGTTAAGCCGGGTAAAGGCGCAGCGTTTGTAAGAGCAAAGGTAAGAAACGTTATTTCCGGTTCGGTTGTTGAAAAGACATACAACCCGTCAGCAAAATTCCCGACAGCATTTGTTGAGAGAAAGGATATGGAATATTCTTATACTGACGGTGATTTATATTATTTTATGGATCCTGAAACTTATGAGCAGGTTCCAATCAGTCCATCTGAGCTTGACGATAGTTTTAAGTTTGTAAAGGAACAGATGATTTGTAAGGTGTTGTCATATAAAGGAAAGGTATTTGGAGTAGAGCCTCCTAACTTTGTAGAGCTTGAAGTTACAGAAACTGATCCTGGATTTAAAGGTGATACAGCTACAAACGCTACAAAGCCTGCAAAGCTTGAAACCGGTGCAGAAATCAAGGTACCTCTGTTTATCGAAGAGGGCGAGATCATTAGAATTGATACAAGAACTGGCGAATACATGGAAAGAGCGTAAGGAGCGCAGCTTTATTCATACTTCGTTTGTTTAGTATAGCCTAACTGAATATTTGTTTCGGGGCGTGGTGAAAGTCCACACCGGTGGTTAAAGTCCACGAGCGAGGTTAAACTTGCTGAATTGGTGAGATTCCAATACCGACGGTATAGTCCGGATGGAAGAAACAACACGGCACAGTGCAGATTTTAAATTTACATATCTGATTGTGTTCGGTGCATTTATGCAGTTTACGTCCCTGAGTTTTGCTTGGGGACGTTTTTATTATTGCTGTTTCTTCCAATTAATACTGCGGTTTACCGCAAAAACTGTATTGAATTGGAGGATTTTTATGTCAAACGTAAAAGTGTCAAATACAAGGAAACTTGTAGTCGTTGCTATGCTCAGTGCAATTGCAACAGTTATATATTATTTGGATTTTAATGTGCCGCTTATGCCGGCATTTATAAAGCTTGATTTATCAAATGTCATATCTCTCATAGCGGCTTTTGCTTTAGGACCTGTTTCAGGAGTTTCTGTATGCCTTATTAAAAACCTGATACATCTTGTTATCAAGGGCTTAGGCACTACATACGGAATCGGTGATATTTTTGATTTTGTAACAAGCGCAGTTTTTGCACTTGTAGCAGGATTTATTTATCTTAAAATGAAAAATAAAAAGGGAGCAGTTATAGGATGCAGTATCGGTACAATAGCATTTGCAGCGATCAGTCTGCCGCTTAATTTGTTTATTGTTTATCCTATTTATGCCGCTGCATTTGGAGGAATGGATGCGATTTTAGGAATGTATAAGGAAATCATGCCCAGCGTAGACAGCCTTTTCGGCGCATTGGCAATATTTAATCTGCCATTTACGCTGATAAAGGGAATAATTTGTTCGTTGGTTACGATTTTGATTTATAAACCGCTTTCGCCGATCATCAAAGGAAGAAGCTAGGCATAATATGCGCTCCAAAAAAATAACCGTGAACGGATGTCACCCGCCTCTTAGGCGGAGGTCATCTATGTCTTTCAGTGAGAGCTACAAGCTCCCACTGAAACCCTAAGGGGCTCTGCCCCTCGCTCACTTGTTAAATGACGGGGCGATGCCCCTTATTGAAGCACTTTAGGATTTTTAAGTCCCAAAGTGCTTTTATCTTGCTGACAATCTGTCACTGCACAGGCGTAATTAATTCGGAAGTCGGAATTAGGAATGCGGAATTGCAATTGACAATGGAAAATGGACAATTTAATTCGGAATGCGGATTTCAAAATGCTAATTAATAATAAATCAAGCCACATGGAAATTTTAAGTTTTTCTCTGTAGCTTTAGTAATTTAACAATATTAATTGCAATCATTAGTTTTTTCAGTATCCTCAAATAAATATGCTGAATTTATTTGATACAGTTTCATAAGTTTTTTTATCGTTTCTATGTTAGGTTCCAAATCTCCGTTTTCGTATTTTGAAATATTACTCCTTGAGATGTTTATTTCTAAAGATACCTGTTCTTGCGATAATTTCGATGCTTTTCTTGCTTGCTTTAATTTTTTTGAAAATTCAGTCATTTGACCACTCCTTTTGTTCTATTTTAGCACTTTTGAATATAATTGTCTATTCTTTTTTGGCACATTTGCCAATTGATATGTCTTCGTAATATATGGTATAATAAAAGTGTTCTAAAACAGAACAAGAAATTAAAAGAGGGTATAAAATGTTAAAAATACAAGGCAAGCCCGAAACTGCCAGCAAAACATTCAAGCTGCCGAAAGAACTGGCGGAAAAGCTTGAAAGGGTAGCGTGTGAAAACAATTATCACAAAATCAACTTACAATTCAGTGCCTAAATTATGCGCTGAATGAAATTGATACGGCAGACAAAGAAAAGCTTGATAAAAATTAAATAAAAAATACTGGAGGAAATCAAAATGAATTACATTGAAGAATTGTACGCAGGAAACCTAAATCCGTCATTTCAGGAGGTTAAAAAAGGTTCTAAGTATGACAAGC
>CABUAH010000087.1 GCA_902489475.1 uncultured Oscillospiraceae bacterium
ACAATTATTCAATATAATTATATCATACTCCGAATTATTTCACAAGACTTTAAGAAAATTTTTTTCACGGTTTTTCCTGAAATCATTTCATTCTCTCAATTTCCCACACAAGCCGTTTTACTTCTTCCGGTTTGTTCATAACGGATGGTGAAAATCTTACCACTCCGCTGTTTTCAGTTTTTAAAAACTTATGCGTTAGTGCTGCACACTGATAACCGCCTCGTACAAATATTCCTCTGTCGCTGAGCTTTTGCGACAAGTCGATAGAATTAAACCCGTCTTTATTAAACGCAACAACTGCCGAGTAATTTCCTTCTCCTCTCAAAACCGTTACACCCTTTATATTTCTCACACCGCTCAAAAACATATTCGTGAGCTTCATTTCATAGTTGTGTATATTCTTTATTCCCCGTGTTTTCACAAATCTTATTCCTGCTCCGAGTCCGATAATGCCTACACTGTTTAACGTTCCGCTTTCAAGCTGTTCAGGCAAAAATCCTGTTTGCTCAAGCTCTAAAGAAGTTGCACCGGTTCCGCCCTCAATAATTGTTAAAAGCGGAAATCTTCCCGATGAAATTAAAAGTCCTGTACCTGTCGGTCCGTAAAGTCCTTTATGCCCTGACATACACAAGAAATCATATCCGTCTTTCATTGAAATAGGCAAAAGCCCTGCCGCCTGTGCAGCATCAGCTATATATACGATACCCCTTCTTCTGCAAAAATCGCCTATTTCTCTATACGGCAAAATCTTTCCTGTAACATTTGAGCAAATAGTCATCACCACTGCCTTTGTGTTATCCTTTACAAGATGCCTTAGTCGCTCCATTGTTATTTCATCGTTATCATCAACCTCTAAAACAGAAAAGGTTACTCCCGAACGCCTTGACATCGCATAGACAGGACGTGATACGCTGTTATGCTCCAAGGACGATATAATACAGTGATCTCCGGGCTTTAGCACTCCCTTTATTGCCATATTTAAAGCGTGAGTGCAGTTAAGAGTAAAAGCTACGTTTTCTACGTTAGCCTCAAAAAACTCCGCCGCAGCTTCACGAACCTCAAACACCTTTTGTGCTGTTGATACGGACAAGCTGTGACCGCTTCTTCCCGGATTTCCGCCATACTTTTTGACTGCCGTATAAACTGCTTTGGCAACAGATTCCGGCATTGGATATGTCGTTGCAGAATTGTCAAAATTTATCATTTTCCCACCTGCTTTCTATATCCTTCAGCCGTATCTTTGTACTTTATTCCGTTTGCTTTCAAAATTGACGTAATTCGGCTTACATCATCTTTTATTCGTATTGAATAACCACATCCGGAAAATAAATCGTTTGGCGTTTTTTGTATTTCACAGTAAATTTTCTGTGCATTTAAAAGCTTTTTCGCTTTTTGTGCATAGGTTATACTTGTCATTGCAATTAGATTATAAATCATTTTATCCTTCTCCTTATTTTTTCATATTTTGTCTATTTCATGATATGTCGAAAAATTGCATACTGTTACATTCAATAATTTGTAAAGTAATCAGATTGACTCTTTATTGCAAAAATGTTACAATAATAAAAACTTAAGGAGGGAAAAATATGTATACGGCAAATGAACATAGATATGATAATATGAAATATTTAAGATGCGGAAAAAGCGGTCTTAAGCTTCCGAGAATTTCTCTCGGGCTATGGCAGAATTTCGGCTATGACGCTTCGTTTTCAAATGTATTAAAAATGTGCGAAACAGCTTTTGACAACGGTATAACTTATTTTGATATTGCCAACAACTACGGAAATCCTTACAACGGCTCTGCTGAGGAAAACTTCGGACGAGTTTTGAAAACCTCGTTTAAACCGTACAGAGATGAACTTATAATCGCAACAAAGGCCGGCTATGATATGTGGGACGGTCCTTACGGAGCTAAGGGCGGAAGCAAAAAATATCTCACAGCGTCACTTGACCAAAGCCTTAAAAGAATAGGCGTTGATTATGTTGATATTTTTTATCACCATGTTTACGATCCGGATACTCCACTTGAGGAAACCGCCCATGCACTTGATTTATTAGTCCGTCAAGGCAAAGCGCTCTATATCGGAGTTTCAAATTATGACAAACAGCAGACAAAAGAAATCTCAAAGATCTTTGACAAGTTAGGCACTCCTTTTATAATTAATCAGCCTATGTACAATATGATTCACCGCTGGATAGAACCGCAAGGGCTTTACGATTTTTGCAATGATACAGGCATCGGACTTGCGGCGTACTGCCCGCTTGCACAAGGATTTCTGACAGATAAATACTTAAACGGTATCACAGGCGAAAGCCGTGCGGCTAACAACGAATGGCTCAGAAGCCAGCTTGATGATGAGAAAATTGCACAGCTGAATGCGTTAAATGACATTGCGAAGGAACGTGGACAAACGCTTTCGCAGATGGCTATTTCTTGGATCTTAAGAGATAACAAATGCACGACAGTTTTAATCGGTGCATCACGTCCTGAGCAGATTGATGATAACTGCAAGGCGCTTCGTAACATGGAATTTTCAAAGGAAGAAATTGAGAAAATTGATAAGTTGACGAAGGTGTGGTAAACAAAAACCCTGTTCTGCACAACAATGTACAGAGCAGGGTTTTTAAATTTTATATCACTCGCCATTTTTTAGCTCGTCAAATTTAGCTTTCATGGTTGGATTTTCCTTAGTTAAATTTTTTATGGTTAATTCGTCAGCTTTATTATTAGCTAGCTGTAAATGCTTTTCAGATGTTATAAGATTCTCCTTAACCTTTTTCAAGTGTTCGATAGTCTTATCAATTTCTTTGATAGCATCGGAAAATCTATTACTAGCATTATTATAATGCTTTGAAAACAAAACCTTAAATTCATTTATACTATTCTCAAAATTAGTAATGTCAATATTTTGATTTCTAGCAATGGCAAGTTCAGCTTTATATTGAACTGCATTCATAGCTGCATTGCGCAATATACTTATAAGAGGAATGAAAAACTGTGGACGAATAACATACATTTTAGGATATTTATATGACATATCTACAATACCCGAATTATAAAGCTCACTATTCGGCTCAAGCAACGAAACAAGTACAGCATATTCACAGTTTTTGTCATTACGGTCCTTATCAAGTTTTTTCAAAAACGATTCGTTCTTTTGCTTTGTCGCTGTCTCATCTTCTTGATTTTTCATCTCAAACATAATTGATATTATTTCATTATCATCGGCATCTTTCTCTCTATAAATATAATCCCCTTTACTGCCGGTCTTAACATCATTGTCTTTCTCAAAATATACATTTTTAAATGCAGTAGATCGCAACTTATTAAATTCAATCTCACAATGCTGTTCCAATGTTTCACCAAGCATTTTTGTAGAAAGTTTTGCCTTTAAATCTTTATAATAATCAATCTGCTCATCTTTATACTTTAATTGTTTTTCGAAGCCATCTTTTAAAAATTGTTCGCTCTTTATCCTTTCCGTTTCTTTAGAACTAAGCTCATTTTTCAAACGGTCACATTCTTTTTCTATATCTCTGACAGCATTATTTATTGCAAGTTCCTTTTCTTTCTCTTTCATATCAAGACTTGCTTCCAGTTTCTGTATCTGAGAATCTTTCTCATGAAGTTCATCCTTTATTCCTGATGTTGCTTCAATTACTGCCGATTTTTTATCATTCTCAAAAGATTCAATTTTTGTTTTAAGCTCCGTGATTTCTTTCTCTTTTTTAGATATTTCAGAATTTAATTCCTTCTCTGTCTTGGATTTTGCAAGTTCTATTGCACTTTGCTTTTCTTTAATATAAACTTGTTCCCTTTTTTTAAGTTCTTTTTCAAATTCAGTATTTCGCACCTGTTCAACAATGGCAGAATATCCTGTATCATCCACTTTGAACACCTCGCCACAATTTGGACATTTTATTTCGTGTTCTTTCATATATCTTCCTCCGATTTAATA
>CABUAH010000088.1 GCA_902489475.1 uncultured Oscillospiraceae bacterium
TGAAAAATTGTGTAACACAAAGTGATAATAGCAATCACCATATAAGTGAATTGTACAAGTAACGAAAAGTAATCGTTCATATTATCACCTCCTCGTATGAGGAGAAACCGCCTACCGTTTAAATGCAGACTCTCTGATAAAATACTATCATAAAAATCAATTTGTGTCAATTTTAGTAATGAAAAAGAGTTGCAATTAACTAATTTACAAATAAAATCATACAGAAATAATTTAAGCCGGCAGTTTTTAAGCTGTCGGCTTTTTTAGTTCTGTATTTTATGCAAGTCGCCAATCAATCGGTTCTATGCCTTTTGAAGTAAGAAATTCATTCACCTTTGAAAAGTGCTTGCATCCGAAAAATCCGCCAAAGGCTGAAAGCGGAGACGGGTGAACTGTTTCAAAAATCGCATGAATAGGATTTGTTATAAGAGGCTTTTTAGCTCGTGCATTGCCGCCCCAGAGAATAAATGCAACAGGGGTTTGTTTTTCGTTGAGCTTTCTTATTACCTCGTCAGTAAGTGTTTCCCAGCCTTTTCCTTTGTGTGAAAGAGGTTTTCCTTCACGGACTGTAAGGGTAGTGTTTAAGAGCATAACTCCCTCGCTTGCCCACTTTGTAAGCGTTCCGTTTTTCGGAGGTGCAAAGCCAAGATCCGACTCAAGCTCTTTGAAAATATTCTTTAAGCTCGGAGGAGGAGTAACGCCTTCCTTAACTGAAAAACAAAGACCGTGAGCTTGTCTCGGACCGTGATACGGATCCTGACCTAAGATGACTGCTTTAACTTTGTTGTAAGGGGTATGCTTAAAGGCATTAAATATATCATACATATCAGGGTATACATGATAATGCGAGTATTCGTATTTTAAAAACTCCCGAAGCTTTAAGTAATAATCTTTTTTAAATTCGTCCGCCAGTATTTCGTCCCATTCATTTCCAATATGTACCATTTTGCGCTCCCGTTGTATTATTTTATAAGGGGCAATGCCCCGTGATTCAACAAACGACTGAGTATCAACTACTTAGAACTTCATTGAAAAATTGTTCCCCCACGAAAGACTAAGCAGTCCACCACTTAGGGAGGACATAGTCGTTGTTATAAGTATTCCGAATTGCCCATTATCAATTATCAATTGCTACGAATTGTGGATTATTTTAAATTCCGAATTCCGCATTAAACTATATTCCTGCTGCACCGCTTAGCACGGCACCTATTACTATTCCCAAAATCATAACGGCAACAATTGCTAAAATTATTATTCTTGTAAGCAAACTCTTTTTCACTGATTTGTTTCCTCCTTATAATGGGTAGTAAAGTCATCAACAAGATGATCCATTATTTTTTTTGCGTTATCAAAGTTTTCCTGCATCTCTTCTTTGCTGTCTTTCATAGTTTTTACAGGTTCTCTCATAACGATAAACATATCATCAGGGAAGTTGTTTTCCCATTTAAGCTTTTTCTGAACGTATTCTCCCTTTAGCTGAAGTCCGTTTTTGTTAACAAGATCTGAATTCGGATAAAGCTCTCTTAAATCTGCAAAAGTACTTGCTACATCAGATTCGTCAGACAAAATCGCTTTGTCAGAAACAAAGAAGATGACCTCTGCTGTTTGAAGATTTGCTTGTATTACTGATTGATATTTTCCTGTTGTGGTGTAGTCGGTTGTGTTTGAGGTTATCGGTGCTTCGATAACCTGAACGTAAACCTCTCCGTCATCGTTTAAGTCCTCGCAGTATTCTTCAAACATATCCTCAAGCTCTTCGGTTCGGTTAATAAGACCGTTGTTGCAGGTCAAGATGATTCTCATATCCGGCTTCGTACGGGTTAGAGTATCATATGTAATGTAACCGAAAACTATAATGAAAAAGGCAGCTAACAGAATTATATATTTGTTGTGCCACCAGAAGTTTTTCACACGCTCAATTCCATGAAGAGGAGGATTTATGTCATGTTCTTCTTTTATAATCTCGCTGTCGGTTATATCTCCGTTTTTAAGCTTTATAAGCTCGAGCCGTTCCTCTTGGAGTCGCTTTTCATATTCCCGACGCTCGTTTTCCTCTTCGGCTTTTTTATTCTTTTCTTGCTCTAAAGCTGCCTTTTGCGCTTCTATTCGCTCAAGCTCATATTCCAAATCTTCTTCATTGAGAAGCTCATCTTTTTTGTCCATGGCGTTTTATCCTCATAACAGTTTAATAATTTATCAAGAAATCCCCGGCATTTTATTTAATTTGATGACAGCAAAAACTGCAATCTCTCCACCGGATATTATCCGCATTGAATGACGGGGAACTTATTTAGTACAGTATAAACTATAATTGTGAATACCTTGTGAACAAAAGCGCTTTACAATACAATATTTATGTGCTAGAATTTTGGATAAGGGGCAATGTCCCGTTATTCAACAAGCGGTATGTGCGTTAGCGCTTTAGTATTTCAGTAGGGAATAAAAATCCCCCTCTGAAAGACGTAGCTGTGCTACCGCCGCCTTAGAGGTGGGGGACAGCTTGCCGTATTAACTTTCAGGGGTGCTGTTATGTCTTATTTTGATTTTATAAATACATTTACAAAAGGCGGAAAGCCTGTCAGTGATTTGTCAAGAATAAAGGGCCTTTTAGATGCTATCGGAAATCCAGAAAAAAAGCTCTCTTTTATTCACATTGCCGGAACAAACGGCAAAGGTTCGACAGCACAGATGTTTTATGAGATTTTGCTCGCTTCAGGTGTGAAAGCAGGTCTTTTTACTTCCCCGTATATAATCCATTATACTGACCGAATTCGCTATATGGGAAAAAACATATCAGAAAAAAAGCTTGATGAATTGCTTCCTGTAATAAAATCAGCAATAAAAGGAAACGACTATTCTCAATTTGAAATAACAATGGCTGTGGCTTTCTTATACTATGAGTCAGTCGGCGCAGAGGTGGTTGTGCTTGAGGCAGGGCTTGGCGGTGCGCTTGATTGCACAAATATAATCGAAAGACCTGTTCTTAGTGTGATAACTTCAATAAGCCATGACCACACAAAGATTTTAGGAGATACACTTGAAAAGATTGCTTCTCAGAAAGCAGGAATTATCAAAAGAAAAGTTCCGTGTGTTTTGGCATATGACAATTCTTCTGAAGTTGTGAGTGTTGTAAAAGCCGCAGCAAATAGGCTGGAATCGCCACTGATAATTCCTCAAAAGGAAAAGCTTTCGATAAATGGTGATATGACCTTTGGAGGAGAGTTTTTATACAGCGGAAAAAACTATGCCGTATCTATGTCGGGCGAGCATCAGGTAACAAATGCATTAAACGTCATTGAGGGCTGTGAGGAGTTAAAAAAATATTACCCGATAACTGATAGAAATATATATGACGGAATAAAATCTGCCAGGGTTATAGGAAGATGTGAAATACTTAAAAACCAGCCGCTTGTGATTTTAGACGGCTGTCACAATGACGGCGGCATTAAAGCGCTCGCCGGGGTCTTAAAGAATGTACATGAACCGACTGCGATAATCGGAATGCTTAAGGATAAGAATGCAGAAAAAGCGATTTTACCGCTTATTCCGCTTTGCAAAAGATTTATTACTGTTTCGGACTTTAATCCGAACGCATATTCAAAGGAGGAGCTTAAAGAAATAATTTCATCCTTAGGCGCTTCGGTGCAGGTAGGAGAGGAAATAGAAAAAGAGTATAAAAAAGCACTTTCGGGAGAATACGAAAATGCTGTGATTTTAGGCTCGCTTTATTTGGTTGCTAAAGTTAAAACGATAAATTAATTCGGAATTCTGAATTCGGAATTATTATGATTGACAACGGATAACTTATTCGACATAATTTGACAAAAAATCGCCCTTGTGATAATATAATCACAAGGATGTCTGCATTAACGGTAGGCGGTGTCTCCCATAAGGGAGGTGATAGCTATGGTTACATACGCAGAGCTTTTTCAGCTCATAACTGTAATA
>CABUAH010000089.1 GCA_902489475.1 uncultured Oscillospiraceae bacterium
ACTTCTCTTCTTTTTTGGGTCACATCATTTTAACACATACATGGTAATATTTTATTATCACGCTTATTTCATTGACAAATAGTTGTGAAAATGTTATAATTTATGAAAGTTATTGTTTAGTTGGAACTATATTTTTTACTGAACAATATCCGCAGGAATGCTGCGGCTTGAAGAGTGAATCAGGGGGAGATCCCATATTCAATTTTAATACTAAGGAGGAATATTTTATGAAACGTATTTCAGCTAAAATTACAGCCTGCGTTTTAAGTGCGGCTATGGCAGCGGGAATGATGTCTGCTTGTACACCAACAGGTGAGTCGGGTGCAAAAGATATGCTTTTGACGGCATTTGATTCTATGTCTAAGAGTGCAAGCAAATCTTGGTCTGCTATGACAGATAATGCCGATGGCAGGCAAAGTGCCGCAAAAGGGAGCGTAACATTTGATCCGGGCGAGTATCTTGACGAGCTTGTCGGAACGGATGTAAAAGAGATTTCAGTTAGCATGGACTCTAAGATAAAGGGCGGTATATCCGGCACTACTTATGGTATCTCTTATGACGGAAAACCTATTTCTGATATGGATATGGTTTTAGATGCTTCAAGTAAGACAGTATATATTAAATATTCGGATCTTTCCGATAAGTACATAAAAGTGCCGATTGACGAATTGACCTCAGGTACAACGAATGATGATTTTTTTGATGATGAGATGCCAAATATTGAATTTGACGACATCATTAATGCCGGAAAAGCATTTGACGTTAAAGGAATCGTAAGTGATGTTGATAAAATTATAGACGAAATTAATAAGACAATCCCTGAATCGGATGATGAGGGAGAAAGAACAATAAAGGAAAATGGCGTTGAAGCTGTTTTCACAACAAAGACGGTTACTATCACAAAAGATGACGATGCTAAAACGGAAAAAGCTGTAAAAGAAGCGCTTAAGAAGTCTGAAAACATAAAGGCTTTTGTTTCAAAATTAGATGATGATTATGACAAGCTTATAGACGATATGTTTGAATCAGTTGACGATGATGAATCGTCTGACAACGAAAAAATTACTTTCTATTATTACGATGATAAGCTTGTAGGTTTTGGAGAGGACAACAAGAATTATTTTCTGTCTGCTGATACAAAGGAAGGCTTTATAGAAACAATTAAAGTTGATGATGAAGAAACCGGAAAAGTTCAAATGGCTCTAACTGCTGTTCCTGACGATGAGAAGCTTGACATAGAGTTTAAATGCACTGTTGAAGATCTTGATTTAGAAGCACCGATTGATATTATCAATAATCAACCCGTAACACTGGAACTTAAGGTTGATGATTTTGAAATTGTGAATTCTGATACTTGCACATATAATGCACTTGTTGAATGCAATTTTCCTGTTGCTTTAAATGATAGTAACAAATCACAAGACTGCAAAATTAAAGCGGAGTGCAAGGGTGAAGATAACAAGCAAAATGTAAGCGGCGATATTACAATTAATGATGATGGTAAGGATAAGTCAGTTTTAAAATTCACAGAAGTTGTTGAAAACACTGATGCGAGCGACATAAAAGTGCCTGAGGACAGCGAATGTGTTGGTGCTGAAAATGCTGGATCAATATTTGAGGGAGAAGCAGCACAAGAATGGTTGAACAAGATAAAGGATGCGCTTGGGGAAGAGTTAGTTACTAAAATAACGGAAAAATTTGCTGAAATGTATTCTTACGACGATTATGTAGACTATGATTCGGACAATCTTTTGTTTGACCTTCAAGAAAATTACGGCATTGATTATTACGATTACTATAACGATACTTATACTGAGTTTGACATGGATAAGTTTTTAAGTGATGCTAAGAAGGTTTATCCGGCTGATAAGTTTGACGATCTTAAAGATGAGATTGAAGAAGAGTATGAGTATGGATTGACTTCAACTCCTAACATTGATACGCTTTATTCTGATTACGATATAGATATTGATGATTACTTCGACGATAATTATTCAAGCTTTGATAAGGATAAGTTTATGGAGGATGCAAAAAAGGTTTACCCAAAGGATAAACTTGAAGAGCTTGAAGATGAGGCTGATGATTACGCAGAGTTAATGAAAGAGATGATGTCATCTTTAAGTGGTTTAGCGTCGTAGCCTTTTAAATAATTGTATAGAAAAACAACGCCGGGATGATTATTCATCTCGGCGTTCTCTTATTATTCAATTACTTCATAGTTTTGTGCGGCATCCTCTTTTTTAACAAACTCTACTACGTTTAAAACCTTAATTTTAAGAGGCTTCTGTCCCATATTTATATCAATTATATCTCCCTCTTTTACATCGTAGGAAGCTTTAACTATGCGCCCGTTGACAGATATTTTACCTGCATCACAGGCTTCGTTTGCAACAGTTCGCCGTTTTATAATGCGTATGATTTTAAGATATTTGTCTATTCTCATCTCTTTCTCCTTAAAAACAAATTAAAAAAGCCTGCCGCTTAAAAAGTGACAGGCTTAGATTTTAAAAGTTACTTAGCAACTGCATCCTTAAGAGCTTTACCAGCCTTGAAAGCAGGAACCTTTTTAGCAGGAACAGTAATCTTTTCCTTGGTTCTAGGATTGATAGCAACCTTTTCTGATCTATCTCTTACCTCAAATGTACCAAATCCAACAAGAGAAATCTTTTCGCCTTTTTTAAGTGACTCTGTGATAGTGTCAATAACTGCTGAAAGAGCTTTCTCAGCATCCTTCTTTGATGTGTACTCTCCGTTAGCTGCGATTGCAGCAATTAGCTCTGATTTTGTCATAATAAAACCTCCTGAAAATTTAACAATTCAACTGTGTGATACAGTTTAATCTATGCTAAGGGTATATAAATTTTTCCCCCCAAGCTCATTATTATTCTCGGCATCAACAAATTTTTGAATGAAGCGTTCGTTAAAGCTATGCAAAGCGTCCTCAGGCTTGATGCCTTGAAGTCGGGCAAGGTTTGCTGTATAGAATAAAACAGCACCTATAATGCCTTCATTTGCATTTGAAAGATCATTGCAGGCATTCAAAACAGCGTTAATGCAAATCTCTTCACTCTCTTGAACTGATGCACGAGAAGCACGTTTTCCAAGCTTTTCAGCCCTTAACAAAGCAGGGAAAACCTTTGGAACAGCCTTAAGCGTATCAGCGTAAGTTTTTTGCTCTTTAGTTTCTTTTTTTATACGATCCCAGTTTTTTAAAACATCGTCCGCTCCGCTGACTTTTAAATCACCGAAAACGTGCGGGTGCCTAACGATAAGTTTTTGGCATATATCATTTGCAACATCAGAAAAATCAA
The DNA here is from genome assembly GCA_902489475.1 of uncultured Oscillospiraceae bacterium. Lineage (GTDB taxonomy): Bacteria > Bacillota > Clostridia > Oscillospirales > Ruminococcaceae > UMGS1601. The sequence continues at coordinate 3,312 of CABUAH010000089.1, forward strand.
ATCCGCCTTTTTCCTGTTCAATTCTGGAATGAAAAACTACCTGAAGCAGCAAATCACCAAGCTCTTCTTTAAGCATTTCATCGTTGTCCAAAACGATAGCTTCATATGCTTCATATGCCTCTTCTATTATATCAGCTTTAATTGAAGAATGAGTTTGAACAGCATCCCAAGGACAACCGTCTTTACTTCTGAGAATTTCCATTATCTTAAGCAAATCATCCAAAGAATATCTATTTTTAAACTGAAAATCAACCATAATTAAAGCCCCGCAAAATGTTATATAAGGGATAATAGCCCAAAACTTACAATCTATTTAAATTATTAATATTTAAATAGCAGTG
>CABUAH010000090.1 GCA_902489475.1 uncultured Oscillospiraceae bacterium
ACAAAGCTAAATACTCTTGTTTGAACAACAATGGTAGCATCGCGGAGACGCTTACGAGACGCTTACATGGTTATGATAGATGAATGATAGTTCAAAATGGCAACTATCATGCCATAACATATTGGTTTAAAACAATATACAAACGGATATGATAGTATGATGGTTGTTTTTGCAAAAACATTAGTTTTTCGTCACTTTCGGGGTAGGCCATGTGTTAAAGCTAATAAGTTTATTGCATAGCAAGGTAATGCTTGCCCTGTTGAATATTTCTGATCTCAAAGGCCAGTTCATCTACATGCTTGAGGATGCTTTTTGCTGTGGTGACATATAGTCCCTGCCTGTATGACCACGCATCAACTTGCATATGACGAACGGATGTACATTCAGACCTTTCAGATATTTCTTCAGGTTCTCTTCACCCGGCCCTGGAAAGAGTGTGATGGGCTTATGGGTGATGTTTCGCATTGTTCGGGAAAATCATTCGGATGATTTGGAAAAAGAGTTTCAAAAACGGTTGCTCTTTAAGCTAAGAAGCCTGAAAACAGGAATGTTAATATCGTCAGAAATCTTAAAAACAAATCAAATTGACAGCAACGAACCTGTTTTTATGATAAATCGAGTAGTTAAAAGGGTTGTCCTGATTATAAAAATGCGTACCTTTCCCTCCTGAAAACAACCTGTCTAACAATATATCCGTATGAAAAAAATATTCTTGCTTATCTTGTTGCCCGTCAGTCTCTTCTTTTCGTGTGTAGGAGACCGGATCGCATCGGAAACGATGGACCGGGCAGAAATACTTTTAGAAGCAAATCCGGATAGCGCTTATATCTTATTGAATGAGGTAAAAACTCCCGATAGGTTGAACGAGCGGCAGTTTGCACGTTGGTGCATGCTGTATTGCCGGGCGGCGGATAAACTCTTCAAAGATATGCTATATACCGAACAACTCGACCGGGCGTTGGTTTGGTATAAAAGTCATGGGGCCGCGGAACAACAGGCTTGGATGGGGCTTTATTTAGGGCGTTCGTATGTGAAAGATAAGCTTTTTATCCCGGCAATGAAGGCTTATTCTGATGCGTTGTCGTTGGCAAAAGAGAAGTATTTATATGATGTAGCAGGGTATATCTGTAGCTATATGGCAGACTTGTACACTTATACGGGCCAAAGAAGCGAAGAGCGGAGGAAGTTTGAAGAAGCGGCAGAATTTTTTAAGCAGGCCGGTAACGAGCGGAGTTATGCCTTTGCCCTGCGAGATGTGGCTAAAACATGGGCATTTGACGATTCTTTGTCGTTGGCGCTTCACTATATGTTAATAGCGGATTCTGTTATTACAAGGTTTCAAGATTTAAGGGGGATTAGTTCGATTTCTAATGGTTTGGGAAATATTTATGACTTAATGGGCGATGTGGAAAAAGCGAGAGCCTATTATAGTAGAAGTTTAAGTTCTGATACGATGGATCAAGTTCCCTCTTATCTGGCTTTGAGTGATCTCTATTATAATGAAAGCCTCCTTGATTCAGCCCGCTATTATTTAGCATTAGCCACAGGTCCGTCATTGAACCCTTATACATCGATCGATTGCTTCTATTTAGGTTACCTTATCGAAAAAGAAGCTGGTGATACAGAAAAAGCGCTTTCTCTTTTGGAACAATATCAGGCAAAGAAAGATTCTTTATATGATCAACAAAAACAGGTAGATATTATTGATGCAGAGAAACGGCATGATGTGGTCACTGTCGTTCAAGACAATAAAAAACTTGTTGCAGAGAAACAGTTTTTGTTTGCTTTGGCTGTTATCATTTGCCTTTTGTTGATTGTGGGTTATCAGTTGAGGGATAGGAAAAGACGGCTTGAAATAAATCGGCAGCAACAGTTTTTAGAAGAGGAAAAAAATCGGCATGAGAAGCAAGAAACGGAACAGGAAGGTCGCCTTCGGGAGTTAACGGCAGAGATGGAAAGGAAAGCTGCTGCGCATGAGGATACAAGTGAATATAAGAAAGAAATCACCGTATTAAGGGTGGAAAAATTGAAGCAATCCTCTTTATTTGAAACAATGAAAGAGCGCTGTCGGAAAGTAAAACCTGATATCGAACAAAAACTAAACGAAGAGGAATGGAGAAGCCTGATTCGTCTGATTGATTCCCTTTTTCCGAATGTCAGCGTTTTTATGAAAGAAAATACGTTGGGTCTGACAAAAACAGAAACCAAGATCTGTTATCTCAGTTTCTTGGATTTGCACTTAAACGAGGAGGCTGTTCTTTTGGGAGTCAGTTCCGATTCGGCCAATAAGTTCCGAAGTCGTACTCGGCGGAAGCTGTGTCCGAATCAAAAAGGAAGCGATATAAATGGGTGTATCCTACAAAAAGGATGGTAATAGAGTAGATATGGGTATAAAAATAGGGACAGTTTTGTCTTCGGAAGTGTGGAATATACAGGTAAAGAGCATTAAAAAAGGATTTTGGAAGGATTTAGATCGTTTGCGTAAGCTATATGAAGTAAGTTTATGTATTTTATTATCAGTTTTATAGCAGCTGAGAAATAATTTTGTCCATATAAAAAGAAGGTTGTCCATATACCGATTTGTTGCATCCAATAATTCCCTCTATGTTTACATTTGAAAATATTAAACATAATATGAAGACATTTAGAAAAATTGGATGTTTACTGTTAATAGCGACATTTTCGTTTCCTTGCTTTGCCAAGAAACGAATATATCTGAAAGGGTAGTGGGATACTGCTCCTAAGTCTATTATCCCTGAGCAACCTATTCAAGCATAGGTTGAAGACAACAACAAAGACTTGCTGTTGAAGTTTTTCGCTTAAGCGATATTGGTTTTGACATGAAAGCTGTAAAAGAGATCAACTTTTTATCACATATATTTCAAAAGACTGTTTTTCATAGAGAAAGAACGGTCTTTTGGATATGGATGTCCTCTGGACTAATTTATGCAATAGTCAAATTGCTGATAGGTAAATATAATAACTATAAGATATTTGAAAATGTTTTTCCTCACGTAATTAACGGATTACATTTATATGTGGAGTATCCTACCGAATATTATGATGTAAACCATTATGGTCCGATCTTTGCGCTTGTGATTGCTCCATTTTCTATCTTGCCTGAATGGTTGGGGATGATTTTTTGGATTTTAATGAATACATATTTTCTTTTTTATGCTATTCGTCAGTTACCTTTCAATGAGAGTCAGAGGATTATAGTTTATTGGTATTCTTTGTGTGAGTTAATGACGGCGCAGGGGGTACAACAATTTAATATCTCTGTGGCAGCATTTATTATTCTCTCTTTTGTTTTAATTGAGAAAGAAAAAGAATTTTGGGCTTCTTGCTTGATTGTAGATACTAATTGAAAAGTGCACCGTATTTTAATTGAAAAGAGCTCCATCCAT
>CABUAH010000091.1 GCA_902489475.1 uncultured Oscillospiraceae bacterium
GTAATTTATTGATTTTAACCACAAACTTTGGTATAATGTTAATGAGACAGAGGCGTTTATGAATCGCATAACGGTTTGTATTAAAAAGGTAAGGTGAGCGCAATGGTTTAATTTTACTTGACGTATTTATTGCTTTCGTGCAAAACATTGTTAAAAATAACGAAGGAGGAAAAATATGAAATTAACTAAAAAATTAATTAGCATTGCGGCTGCTGTATCTCTCATGTTAGCAAGTATTACAGCACTTGGAGCCAGTGCGGATGACACTCAGCTGATTACCAACGGCGGTCCGTATACCGGAAACGCAACGTATATCGGTACTTATTTTAAGCATGAGTATTTCGGAAACAGCGCTTTCGAGATTTCGTATAAGTATACGAAGTTGGCAGACAACGAAACAATTACAGAAGACGATGGCACAACAAGAGCTATCGACTACACAGACACCTTTGAATTCTTGGTATTCGACGAAGATTGGTGCGGCTGGGATAAGACAACTGTTGGGCAGGCTGATCCAGATCTAGGTCAGGTTTATACTCAAACAGTTCCAATTGCTACAATCGAGGCAGCTCTTTCAACAGAAGTAGCTGTTCAGGGTATTAACCTTCAGACCGGCGGCATTAACGATGCAGAAGTTCAGATCACTTCCCTTAGGTATGTAGAAGGTATTGTTGCAGGACAGGAAGTTAATATTACAGGAAGCTGGGTTAAAGGCGAAGGCGGAACAATGACCGTTAGTGAAGATGGCGGAGCTTATGTTTCAACGGACAATCATTGTATTAAGGTTTCACAGTTCTCAGTAAACGGTTTTGCAAACCCAAGAGTTGACGTAACAGTTAACTATGCTACAGCTCCAAACAGGCACATTCAGGCAGAGCTTCAGAAAATGAGCAGAGATCCTATTATTGCTTACTATCCTTATGTTTCAAGTTCAGGAGTAGTTACTTACACAACAGAAATACCAGATGATCTCACGGCGTTCTTAGCTTGCTTTGACGCTTGTACAGTTACAAGAATCCATATCTACGATTACACAGCAGGAAATGTTGATAAGTATGTAACAGGAAAAACTGCTACAGAAGTAGCTGCTGATATGGGTATGGCTTGGAACTTAGGTAACTCGTTTGACGCTGTTGACAGCGACGGCAACGTAAGTGAAACGATCTGGGGCAATGCTATCACAACAAAGGAACTCTTTATTGCAGTAAAGAACGCAGGTTTCGATACCGTTCGCATTCCTGTTTCTTACATGAATATGATCAATTCCGACAATACTGTAAACGAGGATTATCTTAAGAGGCTTCAGGTAGTTATCAATGATGCTTACAATATGGGTATGTATGTTGTAATCGATATGCATAACGACGGCGGAAACGGCATTACAAACAAATGGCTTGATATAACTAAGACAGGCAACGAGTTTTATGAAATTGTAACGAAGTATTTTGATGTATGGACAAGCATAGCTACATATTTTAAGGATTACGATCAGAAGCTTGTATTCGAAGGCTTTAACGAGCTTATGAACGGAAGCTATAGTGATGCACCTACAAATCTTCAGTATAATAACGTGAATGCTTTAAATCAGGCATTTGTTAATGCAGTTCGTGATGCAGGTGGAGCTAATCAGGACCGTGTTCTTATCGTAGCAGGTTATAACACAAATATCGATTATACAATAGCAGGATTTGCAAAGCCTATTGATTTATCTGTAAACAGATTAATGCTTTCAGTTCATTGCTATGATCCGTATGATTTTACACTTAATGAAAACGGTACGAGCTTATGGAGAAACGAAACTGAAGGATCATATTTGAAGGACATAATTGACAGAATATGCGAATTTGCAAAATTTGAGAATATGCCTGTATTTATAGGTGGATACGGGGCTATTGATAAGAACAACCCGACATCTAGAGGTCAATATTGTTATTACTTTAATAGATATGCTAAAACCAATTCTTACGATGTTAATGTTGTATTGGCATACTGGGACAACGGGGTTGTAGGAACTAACGGTTCAGCATTATTTGACAGGAAAACTAATGCTGCAACACAAATAGGAAATATTCTTATTTGGTATATCAAGTCAGGATATAACAATGCGGTTATGCCTTCATGATATATTGTTCAGGTGAATAGAGCTAAAAAGCAAGTCTACCCTTTATCGTTGCGGTAAGGGGTAGGCTTTTGTATTTTTTATTGTTATACCAAAAGTGCTAATTTGTCGAAAAATGTTGAAAAGTTTATTATTATTTGTGTTGAAAAGGGTGTAGAATTGTTTTAAAATAAAAGTAAGAATTCAAATTAATTATTGATGAGAGGTAAAGTCTTATGAAAAAATATAAACTTTTTTTGAGCCATTCAAGTGAAGATATTGAAGTAGTAGATGCCTTTATGGACTTTATGTATAAAATTGGACTTGCAGAGGAAAACATAATTTGTACGTCTGTAGCATCTACAAAAATTCCTATTGGTGAGGATATTTATGAGTATTTGACTGATACATTGTCGGGTGACGATATTTATGTTATTTATTTCCTGTCGGACAACTATTATTCCAGTCCTGTTTGCTTGAATGAAATGGGTGCGGCATGGATTAAAAAATTTGATAGTTTAAGTTTGCTGTTAGCCGGATTTGATTTTAATGATATACAAGGTGTTATTAGTAAAAATAAGATAGGAGTTAAATTGGGATCATGTGACAGTATGACCAAAGCTGCTTTTAATGAGTTTAAAACTGTTTTGGAACGATTGTTTAATTTATCAATTCCTCCTACTCGTTGGGAGATTTCACGAGATGAGTTTTTAAGTAAATCTATAGAGAATGTGCGGAAATTCAATATGTCATTTTCACGCAGTTTTTGTATTGATGACCTTGAAAATGATGGGTGTAAGATTGTAAGAAAAGACTCATCAAATAATATGTTAAAAGCAACAATAAATTTTAATGAAACAGATAGTAAATTATCAAGTATAGTTATTTTTAACGGAAAAAGAGATTTTACAAGTCATTTTATCAATAAAAAAAGTCTGTGTTTTGAGGCGTATGCTGACGAAGGTATTAATTGTGTAGATGTTGAATTGCGATTAACTGATTTAGATATGCCGTATGAAATTTATTTAGATAATGATGAAAAGTCATTTAAAATTCCTTTGGTTTTGTTTTGTGATTCTCTTACGCCATGGAAGAATGTTTCTGAAATCAAATTCGTTTTTCATCGAAAAAAGGTTTCTAATCCGTCCGCCATTACCATTAAAAATTTACGGATTGAGTAATAGTTGAAATATAATAATCATGTAAAATTATAGCCATAAATTCGTGTGGAGAGAATTGTAGATTAAATGAAAATGGAACATAACGTAAATATAAAAAGTCATATATA
>CABUAH010000092.1 GCA_902489475.1 uncultured Oscillospiraceae bacterium
CAAGGCTCTGCCTTGATCTATCGGAGAATACTTTCTGAAAATATAGTCTGCGGTCGGAGATTTTAAATGCTCTCCACTTTTTTTCAAAGGAATTTGAAGCGTTACGGTAGTTCCTTCATTTTCCTTTGTCATATACGAAAATGAGGAGGAGAATTCTTTACAGAAAAGCTTAACTATCGTGAGTCCAAGCGATTCGTTGGCTTTTGTTATATCCGACATTGCAAAAGCAACATTCATTAATTTTTTTGCTTTGTCGCTAAGACCCGTTCCGTTATCGGTAACGGATAAAACAGCGTTTTCACCGAGTGAGGAAAGACGCACGGTTATTTCCTTTTGCTCGCTTATGTTGTACATTACTCCGTTTGAAATGAGGTTTAATAAAACACACAAAAACCTGCCGCTGTCAAGCTCTACGGCAATTTTGTCTTCTATTTCAAACTTAAGCTTAACACCTTCAGCAGAAAGCTTTGGAATTATAGAATGTAAAACATTTTCTGTATATTCCGACAGCGAGAACAACTCAATATTAAAATTTTTGGAAGCATATTTAAGCACTTCCTCAATATTTGCAACCGCAGCCAGCATTTTATACGTTGATTTTGAAAGCTCGTCTGTTTTGCTTGCAAGCTCGTATTGCTCTATTTTCTCAAGTCCCTCTCGAAGCTGTTCGCCTGTAAAAGCAATATTGCTTGAAATTTCTCTGACAAGCGATAAATATTTGTTTATTGCAACGCTGCCGTATGAGGAATTTATATTTGATAAATAATCAAAAAAATCATTTGTTTCGACTATAAAGCCGTCTGATTTGTTACCGTCAAAAAGAGGTATAACTCTTGCGGAAAAAACGACATTTCCGCTTATCATAAGAAGTGTACTTTCTTCACTTAGATCTTTTATTCCCGTTTTGCCGACCTTTCCTAAAATAGAAATTTCAGGCGTGTAAAAATGCTCATTTTTGACGCAGGAAAACACACTTTCATCATTTGTCCAGATAAGAGAAACGTTTTCATCAAAAATGGCAATCTTAGTTTTCAAACGAGAATAAGCGCTGCGAAGTGCATTAAGCTTATTTTCATTCATGTACAGATGCTCCTTTAACCCGAAGAAACAACAAATACTTGTTTGCTGTATTTTTCATTTTAACATATATTTAATGAAAATACAACTATTTTATACTTTTGAAAAATATTCTGCTGAATTTATGCGAAGTCGGCTTTTTGCCTAAGTTTTATTGTGCTTCACAAATACTTGACTAATCGTGAAAATTGTATTAAAATGTTATTGAAAAAACAAATGTTAAAAAAGGAGTTATATTTTTATGTCAGGACATTCAAAATGGGCGAATATTAAGAGAAAAAAAGAGGGTAACGACGCTGCTAAGGCAAAAATATTCACGAAAATCGGACGTGAAATTATGGTATGCGTTAAAGAGGGAGGACCGGATCCTGCTAATAATGCAAGGCTTCGTGACCTTATTCAAAAGGCAAAGAGCAACAATGTTCCTAACGACAATATCGACAGAATGATCAAAAAAGCTGCCGGAGAGGGAGATAAGAATAATTACGAGAACCTAACATACGAGGGATACGGTCCTAACGGTATTGCCGTTATTGTAGAGTGCCTTACCGACAATAAAAACAGAACCGCAGGAGATGTCAGACATTATTTTGACAAATTCGGCGGAAACTTAGGAACTACCGGCTGCGTTTCGTTTATGTTCAGTCAAAAGGGTGTTATTGTTGTCGATGCAGAGGACGTTGACGAAGAAAAGCTTATGGAAGATGTTTTTGAGGCGGGTGCGTCTGACTTTGATTTAGACGATGATGTTGCTGAAATTACTACAGAGCCGTCTGATGTTTTCAAAGCCGCAGAAGCTTTAAAAGAAATGGGATATAATGTGGTTTCTGCACAGGCAGCTCAGGTTCCGTCAACCTATACACAGTTAAATGATGAAGAGTCTATAAGGAAGATGAATCTTTTGCTTAATGCTCTTGAGGAGAATGATGACGTTCAGCAGGTTTATCATAACTGGGAGATGCCGGAAGAATAATTTTCGGTTCACTGAAATTTTTGCATAATTTTATATTGCATCTTGCATTTTTATATATTTGGGTGTATAATTAAAAACATCAAATGAAAATATCGGAGAGAGGGATTTAAATGCTTGAAATTAAATACGAGCTGGCCAAAAATTTAAAGGAAAAGCCTAAGGATGAAACAAAACTTGGTTTCGGTCATATTTTTACTGACCATATGTTTGTTATGAATTATGATACCGGAAAAGGTTGGAACAATGCAAGAATCGTTCCGTTCGGTGAGATTTCTCTTTCACCTGCGGCAATGTGTCTTCACTACGGACAGGAGATCTTTGAGGGACTTAAGGCTTACAGAACTGCTGACGGAAGCGTTCAGCTTTTCAGACCTGATGAAAACTTTAAGCGTATGAATGTTTCGGCGGAGAGAATGGTTATTCCGAAAATAGATGAGGAGTTCTGTCTTCACGCTTTAAAAGAGCTTTTGAAGATAGAGGAAGATTGGGTTCCTTCGGCTGAGGGTGCTTCGCTTTACATAAGACCGTTTATTTTTGCAGTTGATCCATATGTTGGAGTAAGACCGGCAGATCATTATTTGTTTATGATTATTCTTTCACCATCGGGTGCTTATTATTCAACAGGACTTAATCCGGTTAAGATTTATGTTGAAAGCAGATATGTAAGAGCTGTAAGAGGCGGAACAGGATTTGCAAAAACCGCAGCTAATTATGCTATTTCTCTGGCAGGACAGGACGAAGCTCACAAGCAGGATTATGAACAGGTTTTGTGGCTTGACGGCGTTGAGCAGAAATATGTTGAGGAAGTAGGTTCGATGAACATCTTCTTCGTAATAGACGGAAAGGTTATCACACCTGCACTTACGGGCTCGGTTCTTCCGGGAATTACCAGAAAGTCTGCTATTGAGGTTTGCAGAAGCAAAGGATATGAGGTTGAAGAGAGAAGAATCTCGATAGAGGAAATTGCAAAGGCTTATGATGACGGAAAGCTTGACGAGGTATTCGGAACAGGAACGGCTGCAGTTATTTCACCTGTCGGACATCTTAAATGGAATGACAAGATCATGACTATAAATGATAATAAGATAGGTAAGGTTTCACAGATGCTTTACGATACAATGACAGGTATCCAGTGGGGCAAGATTCCTGATGAGTTTGGTTGGGTATTCCCGTTAAATGACTAAAATCAAATTTCCTGCACGGCGTACAGCTGTGCAGGTTTTTTATATACATATATAATAAGAGAAATAATCAAAAAAGATTTTCAAAAAAGAAATTTTTTTCAAAAAAGGTATTGACAAGGGAAGAAAGGTGTGATAAAATAATAAA
>CABUAH010000093.1 GCA_902489475.1 uncultured Oscillospiraceae bacterium
TATTATGCCCTTGAAGGGCAAGTGCATACCACGCGTTCAACGCGTGGTTTTGATTGCCCGCGAGGGACAAATCTATTTTGTCACGATATCACATTCAAGCACTGCTCAGGCAGTGCTTTTTTGTTGTCCGAAACACTTAACACTGAATTGCGAAGTCGGTGGCAAAGGCTGAGAAGCGCCGCCGGTGGCGGAAGAAGCAAACAGGGTTTGGCGCAGCGGTCGGCTTTTTGCGAGAATACGAGCAGAAAAAGGCGGGAACCGCAAGAGGAAGCGTGACTGTTAATCACGATGCCGTTGGTTCAAGTCCAACAGGGGGAGCCAAGCAAATTTTAAGGCGAACTAAAATCGAGGACAGAGAGTAATGTTTGTTTCACTTCTCTTCCTTGGCGTTAGGTCGCCTTAAATCGTTATTTAGGGCTTTTTATCGCTGTTACAATTATGAGTAGTTTATATTGCAGGGAAGCCTTTTTTTGTTGCCACTAAATCCAAATGAAGTGTGATCTATATGCCCAAAACTGAATTTGACTATTATTACGGCGTTGAAGCCGAGCAATTTACTTTTGTCCGAGTGCCGAAGGTGCTGTTTACGGATAAGGAACATTTCGGCAGTCTGTCCAATGATGCAAGGATATTGTACGGATTTTTGCTTGAAAGAATGAGCCTTAGCAGGAAAAATAACTTGATCGATGCTCGCAACAGGGTGTACATTATATTCCCTATTGATGAAATAGCGGAGATTATGGGAGTTTGCCACGAAAAGGCTCTCAATATCCTAAAGGAACTTGACGAACAGAACGGGATCGGGCTTGTAAAGAAAAAGCGCCGAGGTCTGGGCTTGCCTTCCATACTGTATGTAAAGAATTTCATCATAAATGGTGGTGTGGAATCTTCAACTGAAAAATCGAATAATCATTCCGAACCGCAGGAACGACTTGATGATAATGCTCCGACATCAAGAAGTCGATAAAACCGACTCTAATAATACTGATAAGAATAATACTGAAATGAGTTATACTTACGATCAATCTATCAATCTGCCACGGACGGACTTTCAAAATTTTTCACCCGGAGCTGACGGATTGATTGACGGAATAGACAGAAATGCAGTAGAGGAAGAAGTAAAGGCACAGATCGACTATGGCTGCCTTATGTCTTTCAAGGACAATTCGGTTGTAAAAATGGTTGAGGAAATCAAGGACTTGATGGTGGACGTTCTATGCGGAGAACGGACTGTAATATCCGAGGGAAAACGTGTGTCCGAGGAAACGGCGAAAGCTGCTTACAGAAAGATAACCTTTGAACACGTTCAGTATGTTCTGCACAGCCTTGTGAATTACCCCGACAAGATAAGCAGGATAGACCGCTTCCTGACAACATCGCTGTTAAACTCCGTATATACGCTGATGAACTCGACCTTTGCAGGCTTTGAACACAATATGGGTATGAAGCTGCTATGATGATATGGATTTTTGAAAGGAATGAGGAAAGTGGCTGAACTTTTGCTTGTGGCAGCTGTATTTGAGATTTGCCGAAGAATGACCCGTCACAGGCTTAAAACGGCTCACTTTTATATCTATTTAATAATTTTGACACCCAATGAAATCAAATCTTTTTTCATTCTATTTGCTTTTTCTTTTCCGAAGCGACACCCCGTAGCTGCTTCTGAAAGCTTTACAGCCATTCCTGTTTTAATGGCCCCCTTTGCAGTTGCTCCCACACAACCGCAAAGGTCAAGTCCGCATACTGTGATTTCCGAATATTCTTTTGTAGTCACAAAGCTTTTGAAGCTTCGCGAAGTAAAACTATTAGGCAGATTTTTTTCAAAGTAATTATCAGATACGATATCCACATCAGGATAAATTTCAGCACCGGATGTACCTTTTATAGAAAAGCCTATAAACCATTTATTTGTGATAATATTGGGGAATACTTGCCCAACATAAATCACATCATCACCCCGTTCACTGAACTCGCTAATAAGACTATTGACAGCGTTTACAAGTTCGGGAGTGTTATAGGAAAACATCTTTTTTCTTCTATTCCAAAGATAATCGTTCTGCATATCTACAACTATAAGCGCTTTCTTGTTTGACATATTAATTTCTCCTAATCTAAAAATCTGTTTATATTCTGACAAATATACAATTTAAGTGTTTCATCATCGGTGAGGTCGATATTACAGGAGCTTTTTATTGTCTCATAACGTAGAACTGAAAGTTCGTGTATACTTGTCAGCTCAAACGCAATCAATCTGCAATCTTCTATGGTTTTTCTTCCGTTAAAATGTTCTACAATAAATGGTAGGCTTTCCATACCAAAATCATCATTGCGATTGAACAATATATATTTTGTCACCGCTTGCGAATAGTTGTAATTTGCAATCATAAGCCTCATCATTTTAAAATGCAATTCAGTAAGCTTCTGTTTAGGCGACATTCCCGATGACATAATCTTTATAAATTCCGTATCGTGTTTCTGAACATCTGACAAAAGCTTTCGAAACACCTCATAAAGCAAACCCTCTCGTGAACCAAAGCAATAATTAATCATTGCAAGATTTACTCCGCTTTCTTTTGCAATAGCTCGAGATGTAACTTCCGAAGGTTCACTGCAATCCGTCATAAGTTTTGCAGTTGAATTTAAAAGAGCATTTCTTGTTGCTTCAAGGTCACGCTTTATTTTATCTGACATTGTATCCCCTCACCTTATTAAACGTGTTTAATTATATTATACACGCTTTTTTTCAATTGTCAAGCACTCGCTTGAAAAGAAAGGACAACAAATCAATGAGAAAGAATAAGAAATCCTGTTCCATCTCCGGCCTCGTCAAAGCTTTTGTCTGTCTTTTCAAGTGCGGAATTGTTGGAACTAAGCTTACGATCAATGCCGTTGAGAGCCGCCTGCGCATTGTTCAGCTGTATCTGCCGGCTTTGAGTGCGGCGGTCGTTCTCACCGAAAGACTCTGCCGCATTGGCAAGAGCAGAACGATGCGTTTCGATTTTCTGCTTCTGACTGTCGATTTCCTTGTTTAGGACTTGATTTCTCGCTGTGAGCACCTCGGTGGATTTGTCGTTCTTGTCGAACTACGAATCCACCGATTTCATTTCAGAACCGAGAACCTTGAACGAATTGTTTATCTCAGCGAGGGATTTCTTGAACTCCTTTTCGCCCTCAAGACCTATTTTTAAGACGAAATTCTCGGACATTCTGTTTCACCTCCTTGGGAAAATGGCATAAAAAAAGAGCCTCGCGGCTCGGGGAATATAGGAAAAGGAGCAGCCTGGGTGGGTGCTCCTTTTGTGGTAAACTGCTCGATAAACGGGAA
>CABUAH010000094.1 GCA_902489475.1 uncultured Oscillospiraceae bacterium
GTTTCAACAATACAAAATATTCAAAATTGTGCAACTTTAAACCAACTGGCAAACCATTACTTTTTTGACGCAAAAAATGTCTATTTTAACGCCTAAATCAGTGGTTTATTAGAACAAAAATGTTTAAAACAATATTAATTTGTTTTTTATTCAAACAATTTTTGCACCATAATCACTTTTCTACTGTTGCACATGGATCTGTATCATAGATTCACCGGTCATCTGATTATATTTTGTCATAGTACACTTAAAATCTTACCGGCATATGCAAAATCGACTTGTAAAGTAAAATTCCTTGTCGACATTTTACTTTCTCGCTTGTCAAGTATTACGCCTTGCCACACTCACACAGACAGCATATCAAAGAATTAAAGCGACTTTACAAAACGCATAAACGCTTCTCTTCCCTCATTATTTCGCTTAAAGACACCGGCATCGAGCAAAACCTTTTCAAACACAGCTCCTACCTCGCATTTAAGTATTTCATCAGCATTTTCCGAATTGAATTCAGGATGCTTTTTTAAAACCTCCTTTGCCCACTCGGCATGAGATGAAATTGATGCATCATTTTCTATATCAGCTTTTCCAAGCATTGCGATTCTTAGTTTTTCAAGCTCAACCGCAAGTCGTGACGGCAGTACAGCGAGTCCCATAACCTCAATCAATCCTATGTTTTCTTTTTTAATATGATGTAAAGAATTATTAGGATGAAACACTCCCAACGGATGCTCATCTGTTGTCAAATTATTTCTCAAAACTAAGTCACACTCATAATACTCGTCGTTCTTTCTGGAAATCGGTGTAACAGTATTGTGAGGTACATCATCAGTGTATGCATAAACTCCTACAGACGGATCGCTGTATTCTCTCCACTTTTCTAAAACATGATTACAAGCTGCAGCAAGCTCTTTGCGGTCATGAGATTTAAGTCTTATTACTGACATTGGCCATTTTACTATTCCTGCACTAACCATTGGAAAATCAGGTAACACAAAATCTCTTTCGATTGGGGCTTTTTCCATAGCGAATTTATAATTTCCGCCTTGGAAATGCTCATGGCTTAAAATAGAGCCGCCGACTATCGGCAAATCAGCATTTGAGCCGACAAAATAATGCGGCAGAAAATCTAAAATGTCAAACAGCTTTATAAAAACACTTTTGTCGATCTTCATCGGAACATGATTTTTATTAAATACTATACAATGCTCATTATAGTATCCGTACGGTGAATACTGAATATACCATGCTTCGTTGTTAACCGTCACAGGTACAGGTCTTAAGTTTTGTCTTGCAGGATGAGTGAGACTTCCTGCAAAGCCCGCATTTTCAGCACATAGCTGACACTTAGGATATTTGCTTGTTACTGCATTTCTTGCGGCGGCAATATCCTTTGGATCTTTTTCAGGCTTTGAGCGGTTTATTGTAATATCCAAAACTCCGAACTCAGAGTCATACTTCCACTTTAAATCCTTTGCAATTCTTCCGGCACGAACATAATTGAGCTTTTGGCTTATGTCAAAATACCAGTTTGTTGCATCCTTCGGAGACTTAGCATAATGTTCATTAAAAGCTTTGTTGATCTCACGAGGCATCGGTGTAAGCACTCCCATTATCCTTGTATCAAACAAATCCCTATAAACAGCAGTATCATCAATTATTTTATTTTTACAGGCATAATCAGTAAGATCATTTAAAATCTCATCAATAGTTCTCTCATTGTTTACAGCTTTTTGTGTATTCCACTCATTAAGCTTTAAAACATCCAAAATTCCGTTTCTCACAACATATTCGTCCTCAGGCATAATCAGTTCGTTTTTTAAAGCGTAGTTTACCAATTCCTGAATTGTTTCAAAAATCATTCCGGTCACCTCATAAAATATCTCTATTAATATTATATCACAAATTAATTGCGATTTATCGCAATTGTCGGCATTGCCAGCGGCGACAGCCGTAAGGGCGAATGCACGATAAATCAGCGTTAAGCTGATTTTACTTTAAGGTTATTATAACATAATTTCATTGTGCATAGCGCAATGAGCGGCGCAGCCGCAGGACGAAGCCCAAATTTATGTTTCAATGTTCTTAAAGTGCGGCGATAGCCGAATCGTGCGAATGCACGATAAATCAGCGTTAAGCTGATTTTACTTTAAGGTTATTATAACAAAATTTCATTGCGCAAAGCGCAATGAGCGGCGCAGCCGCAGGGCAAAGCCCAAATTTATGTTTCAATGTTCTGAAAGGTCGGCGACAGCCGAATCGTGCGTATGCACGATAAATCAGCGATAAGCTGATTTTCCTTTAAGGTTATTATAACAGATATTTTAGTTAAAATCAAATAATTAATGCCTATTTCAAGCTTGAGTTGTTGCATAATGGGCTTAACTTTACCAAAGCTACTGCTTTAAAAAAAGATTATAAACTCAAACTGTAAACCTATGATATATTTCTATTCACTTCTATACGGACAAAATGCCAATCATCACACATTTTTGATATATACACTTTACTTGATGGTTCTTACACAAAATACGAGCTTTTTAGAATATACTAACTAACAGCAACTGCCTTGAAAATGTTCACAGCGATCATTGCAACATAAATTAAAAGTGAAAAGCCCATAGAATAAGGATTTCCCGGCAAAAAGTAAAGAACGCTGACTTTGTATCAAAATCAGCGTTCATATTTGAAAATAGTGACCCATTTTGATACGAAATGCATACTCAGCCGACTTTTCGTTAAAAAGTTCAGGCAATTGTTAAAGGTGCACACCCTTAAGTTTTAGTGGTCTTAGAATTAAATGGCATAGATAAATTGGAATTTATCTTTCTCTTTGTTTATTCTAAAATCCACTTTATACCTTTCGCCATTCTCAATTCTGCATCTTGAAAATGATTTCCTTCATTTTTTTCATAAATTGTTGTAACACCATTTTCTCTATAAAATTGCTCTATCTCTTTTGTATTGGTTTCTACTGACATAAAAACTTTATTCTTTGTTTTACTTTCTTTGTCTCCTAGAGAAAAATAAATCTTTTCTACTCTTGAAACAGTTTTATTTTCTCTAATAAATTCCCTGATTTTTGGATACCAAAGTGAACCTGACGCAGACGCTATTCTTGTAAATAAAGCTGTTTTATAACTGGAATAAATTGCGAATAAACCACCTAAAGAATAACCTGCTATTCCAAAGTAACATATTTGCACCTTTAGTTCATTTGCAAGATATTCTTTCATAATAGGTATTATTTTACTTTTCAACAATTTTATATATTCATTGGCTTTGTCAA
>CABUAH010000095.1 GCA_902489475.1 uncultured Oscillospiraceae bacterium
CGGTGGACTGTTTTAAAAGAGGGGACGCTTTGCAAGTGAAAGCGTCCCCTCTTTTGATTTACTGACAAGTTTTCCTACACACTCACGGCTGCACTTTTGTGCAGTCTTTTTTGTTCTACAATTTTTGTTTTATAATATACTTTTGATAAAGGCGGTGGTTTTTATCAAATTTATAATCGTTATCTTTTCAGCCCTTTCATTACTCTGTGCTGTGTTTACAGGAAAAGTTTCTGACTTGTCATCATCAATTGTTTCTTCATGTGAGGATGCTGTATCACTGTTTTTATCGCTTCTCGGAATCATGGCTTTTTGGGGAGGAATTATGAACATAGCTAAAAAGTCCGGACTTACAGATAAAATCTCCTCCATGCTCTCCCCTGTTCTGGGGCTTGTTTTTAAGGGCATAAATAAAACCTCTGCGGCATTTTCTGCGATAACGCTAAATATTACAGCTAATATTTTAGGGCTCGGAAATGCGGCTACTCCGCTTGGAATTGAAGCTATGAAGGAGCTTAAAAATGAAGAGGGCATAAAAAATGCTGCCACAAAAAACATTGCTCTCTTAACAATATTTAATACAGCATCAATTCAAATAGTTCCAACAACGATTGCCGCAATTAGGTCTAAATACTCAAGTCAAAACCCTATGGAGATTATTCTTCCTGTTATATTCACATCATTTTTATCACTTTTGTTAGGAATAATCTTTATAAACCTTTTTTATTTAAAGAGAAACCGCCATGAGTGTAACTGACTTTATTCTTCCCGTTTGCTTTTTGCTTATTTGTGCATACGGATTATTTAAGCGTGTGGATTTGTTCTCCGTCTTTTTAGAGGGTGCGAAAAAAAACATTAAGGTCGCCTTTGATATTCTTCCCTCTCTGATACTTTTGATAGCTCTTATATCAATGCTGAAAAGCTCGGGTGCACTTGAGTTTATTACAGAGCTACTATCCCCTTTGGCAAATCTTTTAGGCATCAAAAAAGAATGCCTTCCTTTAGGAATTATGCGCCCGTTTTCAGGCTCAGGCGCTCTTGCAATATTTGATTCGGTTATTAAAGATTTCGGGCCTGATTCACAAATCGGCAGAACTGCAAGCATTATGATGGGTTCAACAGAAACAACGTTTTACACAATTGCTGTATATTTTTCTGCAGCTAAAATCAAGCCCGACGGCAAAATTATAGCCGCATGTCTTCTTGCAGACGCCGCAAGTATTATCATAAGTTCGGTAGCAGTAAAAATATTCTTTTAAAATGGAGGTCGTATGAAAAAGCAAGGCTTTTTGCTGGGTTCAGCAATATTAATGGCTTCAATGCTTATTACAAAAGTTTTGGGCTTGATTTATAAAATACCGCTGACTAACATATTAGGCGGCGAGGGAATGAGTTATTACTCATCGGCTTATTCTATTTTCATGCCTGTGTTTGCTGTTTCCGTAACCGGAATAACAACTGCTCTTTCTAAAATCATATCCGAGAATCTAAGCTTTAAACGATACGCTAATGCTGTAAAAATCAAGAGATGCTCGATGTTTTTCTTCACACTCTCAGGGATTGTATTTACCGGCATCTCGCTCTTAGTCGGATACCTTATATGTGTGTTCGTTTTACATTCAAAATCAGCTTTTTTGTCTGTTGCCGCAATATCTCCGAGTATCTTCTTTTCAAGCATTATGTCTGTTCAAAGAGGTTTTTTTGAAGGCGGAAGAAATATGCTTCCAACCTGTATTTCGGAGGTAATAGAATCAATCTTAAAGGTTATTTTCGGTATCGGAGGCGCATATTACGCTCTTTATATTTCAAACTCTCAATTTGCAAACACACCTTACGTTTTCGGCACTTACTGTTCAAATCAAGAGGAAGCACTTAACGCCGCTCTCCCCTATATTTCAGCAGCTTCACTTCTCGGAGTTACACTTTCTACTGCTATTTCAACGCTTTATTTATTTATCCTCTCAAAGCGTAAAGCCTATAAAATTGAAAAGGGTCTTTTATATATAGATCCAATAACCGACAAAAGCAGAAAAATTATAAGCTTTTTAGTAGCCCTTGCTATACCTATGGCGCTGAGTTGCCTGATAACAACTATCGTTTCCATCGTCGATATGCTGACAATTCAGCCTATCATTAAGCACACGATTGAAATTAATCCGAACGCTGTTGTCAACTTAAAAGGATGTGAGAATGTCGCAAAAGAAAACATACCTGCATTTTTATACGGTTCTTTTTCGGGACTTGCGCTAACGGTTTTCTCACTTGTGCCATCGCTTGCGTCAATGCTTGGAAAATCTGCGCTTCCTAACATATCTCATCACTTTGCGAAAGGCGATATGGAAAGCGTTCGCAGGCAATCTCAAAATGTACTTTTTATTACAAATCTAATAGCCATTCCGGCAGGACTCGGAATTGCCTTTTTTCCGAAAGAAATCTTAACTACTCTTTTTTCAGGAAGAACTGCTGAAATCGAAGCATCTTATGAAGCATTATCAATATTAGGAGCAGGCGTTTGGTTTATCTCACTTACCGTCACCTCTTTTTCTCTTCTTCAAAGCATTGGTAAGGAAAAAATTCCAATCTATATTTTGCTTTCTGCCGTTGTCGTAAAAACTGTATTAAATTTCGTTTTAATAGCTGTTCCGTCAGTGTCAATAAACGGTGCAGCATATTCAACTGTTATATTTTACATAATTACAGCTGTGGTATCTACAGCCTATTATTTTAAAACGATAAAATGCAAAATAGGATTTTTTGAAAACATCGTCAAGCCAGTTTACGCATCAGCTAATTGCATCATGGGTGCAGTTATATCAAACAATTATTTAAAAGAACACATTGGGCATACCCCCGCTTTCTTAGTTTGTATAACTATTTCGGTCATTATATACATTTTCAGCGTCTCAATCTTATTTAAAGTGACAAAAAAAGGTGCAAAATTGAGTTTTTTATCCAAGAACGCT
>CABUAH010000096.1 GCA_902489475.1 uncultured Oscillospiraceae bacterium
TATTACAGTTATGAGCTGAAAAAGCTCTGCGTATGTAACCATAGCTATCACCTCCTCATGCGAGGAGAAACCGCCTACCGAATACCCGGGATACCCTTGTGATTATGATATCACAAGGGTATATTTTTGTCAAATCATGTCAAAGTGATTATTGGTTTCATTTTTCATTCCCCATTGCCTAAATAGAGGATAGTACAATAAACAGCAAATAGCAGACGATTATTAATAGTCCCAAAATTCTGTAAATAAATACAGGATTTGTTTCTTTGTTGAAGCATTTTTTGTGAAGGATCAATGCTATGCATACAAATAATGTCGCAAGCGTTCCGAAGATTGCCAAAAATCCCGTGCTGTCAAGCTCTTTTATGTGATTTAGTATATTTGAAACTCCGACTTTGCTGCCTAAAGCGCTGTCGCTTCCGTATACTGAGCCTCCGCTATACAGTATATCGGCAACCGCTAAAATGCAGAAATTAAAAACTCCGCTTCCCAAAAGATTTCCTGTTGTTGCATTAAAGTTTTTCTTCTTGACAAGTGTGAGTGAGCTTGTAAGCTCCGGAAGGCTTGTTGCAATTCCGAGGAACAGCGCTCCTGCAACAGTTTTTCCCAAGTTTATTCCGACGTTTGAAAGATTATTCTGAAGCGAGTCGGTGACAAGCGTAAGCAAAATTGACGCAGTTACCAGTACGACTGCGAGAATGATAAACCGCACTGTAATTTGCTTTATAGTCAGAGGAGAATCGGTTTGCTCGTCGCTATCAGAGCTGTCTGTCGCCATAAATCTAATAGACAAAGCATAGATTGCAATAATAACAATCGAGAAAATACTTATGTGGGAAAACTTATAGTCAAATCCCAAGACAGAAGTAATTATCATAATCAGGAAAATCAAAATCGAAAGGCTTGTTGTTATGAGATGGCTTTTTCCGATATTTGCTTTTGAAAATCCCTTTGCGCAAATTAAAAGCACGACTCCGAGCACGGTTTCGTTAAATAGATTGCTTCCCAAAATATTTCCTATAACAAGGTCCGGTTGTCTTACTATCACGACCGCAGAAATTGATGTAAAAAGCTCCGGCAGGCTTGTGACTGCGGCAAGAACAACTCCTCCGATAAATGCTCCGCTTATATTTGTTTTTTTGTCTATCAAGTCAACATAATCCGCAAGCTTTATAGATACAAGCGTTACAATTACCGCAAGAATAACATATGATATTATTGAAATCGGAAGATTGATAGGTAATGTCATTTTTCACATTCTCCTTTTGTTTATTTTAAATTAAAAAATTTTTTAAAGTTTTCCGAAAGGATTTTTCTGTTCGTTTTTTCATCAAAACCGAGATTTAAAAATCTTTCAAGTTCTGAAACATGATCCCACATAGGAAAGTCTGTACCGAAAAAGACTTTGTCCTCCCCGTATGTCAAAATAAGCTCCCTTGCGAATTCAGGACTTATAAACGCAAGCGATGATGAGGTGTCAAAGTAAACATTTTCGGAATACAAACAGGTTATTGCTTCTTCCCATCTTTCATATCCTCCAAGGTGCGCGGCAATTACTTTAAGCTTTGGAAATGCTTTTATAACCTTTTCAAGTCTGTATGGCCTTGAAAAATCATATCTCGGATCGCCCATATGGATTAAAACAGGAAGCCTGCCTTCTATCGCTTCAAAAATTTTCATAGCCTTTTTATCGTCTATGTTAAAATGCTGAAAATCAGGATGAAGCTTGATTCCTTTAATACCCGAAGCGACGAGCTTTTCTATTTCCTGCTCAATGTCGGGGCTTTCAGGATGAAGAGTTCCCAATCCTACAAATTCTGGGTGCTTTTCACACTCGCTCAGAATGAAATCATTTATGCTGTGTACCTGATGCGGCGTTGTGGCAACCGAGCAAACGAGATAGTGAGAAACATTTATCTTTTTTCCGCCCTCAATAAGGGATGACGGAGAGCCGGAGCTGTAAAACATATTGAGTGAATAAAAATCACCTATTGAATTAACAGCCTTTTGAGCGATCGGTTCCGGAAAGATATGAGCGTGTGAGTCGCAGATTTCATAGTTGATTGTGTCCATTTTTATTTGAAGTTTTCCTTTCTTGTTTGACAGACTGATATTTTTATTGTTTTCACAACTAAGATGTCTATTCTGTCTTTGGGTAAAGAGATATAAATAATACGGAAAGATTGTCTTTAGAACCATTGCCAAGAGCTTTTTTTATAAGCTCATTTTGCATCTCTGAATGTGACAAGTCCATATTTAAAACGCTTTCAAAAGCTTCATCGGAAATGTAGTCTGTTATTCCGTCCGAACAAATTATAAGAAGATCGTCTTCACTTAGCTTTTCTCCATGCGAGAATAAATCTATCATAGGATACTGTTTTGGATTTCCGACGGACGAAATTATAACATTTTTGTAACTTTGTAAATCTATATCGAATTTCTCCGCTCTTCCCGTTTCAGTAAGATATTGAGCAAGAGATTGGTCGGTTGTTATTTGTCTAAGCTTTTTTTCTTTAAAGGTATATGCACGGCTGTCGCCTACATTTATACAATAAGGAATATCGGTTTTGTCGATCATAATAAGGCAAAGTGTAGTTTGCATATTAAAAATCTCACTTTTTGCTTCGCCTGCGTATACAAGCTTGTCATGTATATCAAATATTCGGCTTTTAAGTTCGGATGGATTTTTGTATTCGCAGGTGGATAGAAGCTCAGCTGTCATTCTTGAGGCTATTTCTCCTGCATTTTCTCCTCCGACTCCATCACATACAGCGCACAAAAACGGCGGAAAAATAGTAATTTGTTTGTTTCCGTCAAGTAAAACATTTTCTCCGACTAAAACTGCATCTTCGTTGTGCTTTCTGTAATTTCCGGTAGAGGTTGTTGCTGTTACCAAGTATTTCATAATCGTTCCTTTTTGCATAAAATAACCGTGAACGGATGTCCCCGCCTCTTAGGC
>CABUAH010000097.1 GCA_902489475.1 uncultured Oscillospiraceae bacterium
ATTCGAATATGTAACCATGGTTATCACCTCCCTTGCGGGAGAAACCGCCTACCGTTAAATGCAGACAACCCTTGTGACTATATTTCACAAGGGTTGTTTTTTGTAATATTAAATCTAGATCAATACGCATCAATCGCAAGTATAGGGTATCCGTCAATATAATCTTTTACCATAAACGGATGCAACCGGGCTTCTTTGAAAATCTCGTCCTTTATCTCGTCAAGTGTTTGCAGAATCATCTCAAGAGGTTTTGTTTTAACAACCGGACAAACCGGTGAAAGAGTTATTACAATACTGTCAAGTCCTTTTAACCTCATAACCCGAAACGGCCAGATTTTGCAATCGAACGGCTTCGTTTTTGGCGATAGCTTACAGCCGTTTTGGCGGTCGAGTGCCGTGCAGTAGTAAAGCTCGTCATTTTCTTTTTTTGAAAGAGAAAAGAGTTTGTAATATTTTTTATCCAAAATTTTTGCTCCGGTTTCCTCTGAAACTTTTTCAGCAAGCTCGTTGTAAATAACAGGAGTTTCCCATATATCGTCGTCATCAAAGGTACAGCAAATTCTGCAATTTGCACATTCTTCCTTTGACAATAATTTGCTAATCATTTGTCATTCTCCTTTATCATTTGTACGGTGAGTTAATTGTAACACATTAAAACAAGCTTGTCAAAATCCGGTAAATAATCCCATAAATAACTGACGCTACTGTGCCATATAGTATAACAGGGCCTGCAATAATGAAAATCTTTGCGCCAAGTCCAAGAATGTATCCCTCGGTTTTAAATTCAATCGCAGGAGATACAACAGAGTTTGCAAATCCTGTTATGGGGACTAAAGTTCCTGCACCGCCAAGCTTTGCAATTTTCGGATAAAGTCCAAGTCCTGTGAAGAGTGCAGATAAAAAAACAAGGCAGATGCTTGTTAAAATTCCTGCGTTCTTCTCACTGAAGTCAAGGTATTGCCACAGGTTTAAAAGACATTCTCCTATAACACAGATTATTCCTCCTATTATAAATGCAGAAGGAATCGTTTTATAGCTTTTAGTGCCGGGAGATGCTTCTTTTACCATTTTGTCGTATTCTTTTTTTGATATATTCATCAAAATCAACTCCTTTTTGGTATTGTTTGCAAAAGCTTCAAAACTATTCTGTTTAGTTGAATTTGCACAAATATTTTGCATTAAGATTATCTAAAAAACATATATAAAATGAGCGAGGTTTGTGGTATACTTAATTTATGAAAAAGAAAATTTTAATTGGGATTTTATCAGTATTAGGTGTTTTAATACTGCTCGGATCGGTTATGTTATTGTTGGTTTATAACGGAGCAGTTATACTCAACCATCCATCAGATGAAAAGTTTCCTGTCAGAGGTATTGATGTTTCTGCTTATCAGGGAGAAATTGACTGGCAGAAATTAAGCAAAGAAGATATACAATTTGCTTTTATTAAGGCAACTGAGGGAAGCGGATATGTTGATGATAAATTTGCACAGAATTATGGAAACGCACAAAAAACAAATCTTCGGGTCGGAGCATATCACTTTTTCAGCTATGACAGTTCGGGCGAAACACAGGCTGAAAATTTTATAAATACTGTACCGAAGTCTGATGAAATGCTTCCTCCGGTAATTGATGTTGAGTTTTACGGAGATAAGAAAGAAAACCTACCCGACAAGGGCAAAACACAAAAAGAACTTGACACACTTATTGCCAAGCTTAAAGAATATTACGGAAAAACTCCTATTATATATGCAACGGAAAAGTCGTATGAGCTTTTTATAGCAGATAAGTATGATGAATGTGATATTTGGATAAGAAATGTTTATATGAAGCCCAAGCTTTCTGACGGAAGAGAGTGGACATTTTGGCAGTATACAAATAAAGAGCAGTTAAGCGGATACTCAGGTGATGAGAAATTTATCGACATGAACGTATTTAACGGAAGTGAAAGTGATTTTGAGAATTATGCAAAATAACTTCATTTCCGTGGAATAAATTAAAAACTACGAAGGGAGGAGTGCTTTCCTTGTTGGCAAGCACGAAGAATTTATGAAATCTATTATTACAATCAGCCGGGAATTCGGAAGCGGCGGAAGAGAAATCGGTAAAAAGCTTGCAGATGAGCTTGGTATTCCTTTTTACGATAAAGAGCTTTTGGCAAGGGCTTCAAAGGACAGCGGAATATGCGAGGACCTTTTTTACAGAAACGATGAATCGCATAACAACAGCCTTCTGTATTCTCTTGTAATGGGAACATTCCCAACTAACGGCCAGGGGAAAATAAGAGCGGATATGCCGCTTAACCACAAGCTTTTTTTGGCACAGTTTGACGCTATAAAAAAGATTGCGGAGGAAGGACCTTGTGTGATAGTCGGAAGATGTGCAGATTATGTTTTACGTGAAGAAGAAAATGTAATTCACTTTTTTATCCGTGCAGACTTGGCTTCAAAAAAGAAAAGAATTTTAGAACGATATGATATTGAAAAGGATAAGGCTTTTGATTTCATAAAAAAGACTGACAAAAACAGAGCTAATTATTACAATTACTATTCTGACATGAAATGGGGAGAAGCAAGTAATTATGACCTTTGCATTAACTCCTCGATACTTGGAATTGACGAAACTGTTAAGTTTTTAAAATCATTTGTTGAAGCTAAGGAAGAAAAGTAAGCTTTGATGCAACAAAACAATAAATCCCCTCTTTGAAGTTTTCTGTTGTCCGTTTTACCGGACTTGTTCAGAGATTTTCTCAAAGAGGGGATTGATTTTTACTTTTTCGTAAACTCTAAATATTTTTTTCTTAAGTATACATATGTATTCATCAGTCGATTTGAATGGGTGTATAATATACCTATCTTAATATATTAAGGGGGCGCATAATT
>CABUAH010000098.1 GCA_902489475.1 uncultured Oscillospiraceae bacterium
CCTCGTAATCAATTGATATTTTTAAATCTGTGTCTGTTTCTAATTCAAGTTTATCCTTGAACATCCCCAAATGCTTTCCTAAAAGCTCAAGAGCCTTGATTTTTTCTTTACCTGAAATATCGGTATCTGCAAGAGCAATCTTTTCCAGTTCTTTTAAAACTGTGTCGGCATTGATTCCAGTCCGCTGAGACTGTTCTTTTCTTAGTTCGTTTATATAATTCAAAACGTTATTTTTCGTAATAAGTTGACGGCCTATTTCAGGATTTTTATACCCCGCTCTGGCAGCTGCCCGCGTTGCGTTCAGGTCAATGAGGTACTCCTCACCAAACCTTTTTTGTTTTTCTGTTAATTTTGGCATTTACCTCACCTTCCTTTCATTGGGTATAAGAAAAGCCCTAATCAATAGATTAAGGCTTGAAATATAAAAACCATATCGGTGGCTTCACCGATATGGTTTTAATTACATATTCACGGAAAAGCGAACCGGACGCTTTCACGCCCGGAAAGCCTACTGTTTTTCCCGTTGGCTTTTATTTTGGATTCTGAATCCATTATTATGATAACATAGAAACATAGTGTAATTCAATGTAATTCAAAAAATATTTCCATGTATTCGGATAAATTCACTAAGCGCTTTATTGTGAACGTTATAGACGCTTTTTAATTCTTTATATCCTAACTCCTCCTGTATCTGCTCCCATTTTTTAAAGCGTATATACCGTTTCATTAATACAAGCCTGTACTTTGGGTTTTTTATCTGGTATATCTTCAAGCGGATTTCTTTTTTCGTTTCAAAAAGCTTATCGGTTTCCTCGTTTATTTTTTGAGTTAATTCATCATGCTTGTCAATATAAGAGGCAAGTTTGATTTCAGCGTTGTTGTCGTTGTGCACGCCGGGCGGCATATCTGTAAATATCTGCGTACATCGGCAGATATCCGAATCGAGTTCCTCAAGCTGTAATATGTTTTCGTCTATCTCCTTGTTAATATAAAAGCTCTGTTTTAAATACTCTCTTGCAGTCACGCCCTTGCCTCCTCGATCCTAAAAATATATCAAGCCTTTTACCCGCTCTGATTATGTACCTTCTGGCGGCTCTTGCGGAATCGAACTCCAAGTACCCGTTATCGAGCGTTCCGAGGTAACAGCTGGTCAGCTTATTAAATACGCGGTATTTTTTAATCATATCAGTCTCCTTGACCTAAAGTTATATTTTATATCGTCTATTCTGTCAAAGTTACTGGACTGTCCCGGTCTGCCCTGCGGCAGTTTCGCCGCATGCAAAGCTTTTGTCTCTTCCTTTGTCGCTAATCCGTTAAAATGACAATCGTCCTCATAAGGACATCTGCCGTTTAAGCAATCGTAAGGCGGATTGCATTTCGGTTTACAATACGGCACTGCTTTTGCCCTCTGTACTTTTTAAACAAGCCTTTTTGCGGTATTTACAATCGCCGCATAAATGCTTATCGCGGCATAGTTCAATCGCTCTGTCATTAGCGGCGTCAAACTCTTCTTTAGTTTTATAAAACTTACAAATTTTTGTTTGTTTTAAACCATTACATTCCTCACTAAGTAGATCGCATTTATATTCGCTGTCGCCAAAACCAGTTTTTGCAAATACGCATCTTTCCTTTTCGACGTTAAAATTCATTACTCTTTCCTCCTGAAATTTCCTCAATGCTTAAATTCGTGATATCCGCGCTTACATCACAAACATCCATTAAAACGCTTTTAACCAACGACTTCATATCCTCCGGTTTGTCCGTTTCAGCCGTAAGCTGAATCTGCGCCGTTGCTCTGACTATGTAGGTTTTCATTTCATTCGCTCCAATCTATTGCCTGACCGCATTTCGGACAATAATCAAATTGTCCATCATAATCTACGTCATAGGATGAAGCGCAGCTGGGGCACTCATATATAAGCAAACTACCATCCTCGTTATAAGCTGAAACATTCGGCTTTTTCGGTATCTGCTTTTCGATCGCCTCGGCAGCATACTTTAAGATTTCTTCTTTACTCATTTTCTTCGTCCTCCTCATACATATCAAGGTTTTCATTTATGTAAAATGGCTTGGAAGTAAAATTAATACTTAAACGATTTTTCTCAGGTATAGAAATAATCATTGTGCAGTTATTTAAAACTGCAACTTCTGTATCTCCCACTTCCATACTCTGCCCTTTGTGTTTTTCCACGTACTTTTCGTAAAACATCCTCAATGCCTTATCTTCGTTAATCATTTTCTTCTCCTTCCAACAGTTCGGGGTTGTCAAATTTATTGCCTACTAATTTAGCGTAATAACAACAGTGGGATTTGTACACACCGTGTGTTTGACTGCTTCTATAAGTATATATTTTTTCAGTAATTATCTCGGGACCTTCTTCTAATCTATAATTTCGAAACAATTCTGTCATGTAAAATGAACCAGCAAACCACTCTATGAGCATTGTTTTAATCAATGCGCCATTATGATTATGTTTTGTTTTATTATAAAAATAAAACTCAACAATATCCCCCTCAAAAATCTTCCTGCCGTATTCATCCTTCATGCCCGTATACTGTCCGACTGTTTCGGGAATGACCGGATAACAGTTAACATCGCCTATAGGGCAAATATTTGGTCTTTCGTATTTGTTTGCAAGCAAATCTCCAGCAAGCCACGCGCCGTTATACCGCTTACCTCTGAATAATATCGCCCTCATCGGCTGCCTCCGTTCTAACCTTTTCCTTTTCATAATTAGCGCA
>CABUAH010000099.1 GCA_902489475.1 uncultured Oscillospiraceae bacterium
CGGCAAGATAGAAATAAACGATGACTTTGCACCTCACCTTGACAGCTTTAAGCACAGTTTAGAACTTGCGGGTGGAATTCCGGTCTTATGGTTACTGAATAACGAGGAAGTGAATCCTCCTTGGGGAAAAATTGCACGAATAGTAGTATGACGGAGTCTTCAGATTGTTTTACCTCCTGATTGCTTGAAAATCAAATGACGATGCATTGCACACCAAAATGGTATAATCCCAAACTTTGATGTGCTATAATAAAGTAGTAATGTTCGATGTTTACGCTTTTTCAACCTGACCGGAAACCGTTAAATCCGGCGAAAAAGAAATGCACCAAATAAGGTACATAGATAAGATTATAATTATAATGAAAAATAAAGAGAGGAAGATTTTAATGAAATTATCATCTGCCGAAGGTGCAAAGCTGCTTAAGAAGCTTAAATCAGAATACGATGCGCTCAAATCAAAAGAAAGTATTTCAAGCACATTTTTAGCAAGTGTCGGAGAAAATCCGGAATCGGTCAGACCGAAATACGATTATAAGGATGCAAAAGCCGACCTTGACAGCTTAGCTCTTAAAATCCGAAAATTAAAACACGCCATCAATCTTTTCAACACGACAACTGTTATTCCCGGATACGACATCACTATTGACGAAATGCTTGTATTTATCCCTCAGCTATCGGCTAAAAAGCAAAAGCTATCTGAAATGGCGTCAAGATTACCGAAAGCTCGTGAAGAGCAAGAATACGGCAGAGCAAGTAATATTATCGACTATCGCTATGTAAATTATGACATCGACGAAGTAACAAAAGACCTGCTTGCCGTAACAGATGAATTATCCGACGCACAGCTTGCACTTGATTTAATCAATCACTCCGCAACATTTGAGGTGGAACTTTAAGCATTCTCCGATGGTAAGAGTCAATTGAATAATTTATACGGAATATGGGTAGTTTAATGATTATTTGTTCTTGATTTATTTCTTTGTTATTTTGATTTTGTTCATGTATAATGTTAAAGATTGCGAAAAACAAACGATTGGATTTTGCCATAAAAACTTTTATCACGGCAAGACTAAAGTACGGTTATAGGTCTTGCTTTATGCTGACAATTTATACGGCTTCGGAATAATTGCACAGATTAAGCGGCAGTCTTAATCGAAAAAACTCTGTAATACGGCATTCAATAAGTGAGGCTTAAATGATATATGTAACTTCCGATTTACACGGACTTGAAATCACAAAGTTAAAAGCACTTCTTAAAAAAGCGTGTTTTAACGAAAACGATAGGTTATTTGTTTTGGGCGATGTCATCGACCGCCAAAATGACGGCGGTGTTGCAATTTTAATATGGTTATCGGAACAACCGAATGCACAGCTGATTTTAGGAAATCACGAAGCGATGCTTTTATCCTGTGATTTTGTATTTAACGAAACTACGGAGGAAAGTATCAAGCATTTTGACAAAGAGCAAACGGAACTTCTGAACAACTATATGTTAAGCGGAGGCGACGTTACATTAAAAGCGTTAAGAAAACTTCAAAACGAATCACCGGAAACGCTTTGCAATATTATCGGTTATCTGAAAGAAGCACCGCTTTACGAAACTGTGACCGCAGGAGGAAAGAAATTTCTGCTTTGTCATTCCGGACTCGATAATTTTTCGCCCGAAAGAAGCCCGGCGGACTATACCGCTGATGAACTTATTTGGGCTTGGCCTGAACTGACCGACCGCTACTTTGATGATTGTATAACTGTTTTCGGTCATACACCGACAAAAAGCTACGGTAAAAAATACAATGGCAAAATCCTTAAAACAGATACCTGGATAGATGTTGATGTAGGTGTGCCTTATGGAAATGATCCATGCCTTTTGCGACTTGATGACCTGAAAGAATTTTACCTGTAAAATTCAGCTTTATAGCGCAATCTTACCGTTTGTCGAGTACATTTTCCCGATTGTTCTGTTTCGTTGCTTTATGTTTATCCTGCGACATCCGATTGACTTCCCCTCAGAAACCCGCTATAATAAATCTATACAAGCAGGAGGACTTCCAATGAACGAAAATTTTACTGTCAGAAAAGCGACCGAAAACGACATAAGCCTTATAGAAAACCTGATAAAAGGTCTTGCCGCATACGAAAAAAGACCGCAGGATATGACCGCCGCACAGGAGGATCTGCGTTATCTTCTCTTTGAAAAGAACATAGCTGCTGCGCTTATCGCTGAACTCAACGGCGAGCCGGTCGGATATGCTATTTATTACCCCGTATTCGCCTCGTTTGCGGCAAAGGCGGGAGTGCATCTTGAAGATTTGTTTTTAAAGCCGGAAAAACGCAGGAACGGACTTGGAACAAAGTTCTTTTCTGAAGTAGAGAAATTTGTAAAGCAGGACGGATTTTCATATATAGAGTGGAGCTGCCTTGACTGGAACGAGCCTGCAATCAATTTTTACAATAAAATCGGTGCAGAAGAGGAACACGGAAGAAGATATTTTTCTTACAGCTTATAACAAACTTATAACAAATAGGAGCAGTTGCGATGCTACCGGAAATGAAGCTCCGCCTTTACGGCGGGGGTGCGTCATATTTCAGCTGCTGTGCCTGTTCCTCC
>CABUAH010000100.1 GCA_902489475.1 uncultured Oscillospiraceae bacterium
CTTGTGCTATGATAGGCGCAAGGGTTGTCTGCATTTAACGGTAGGCGGTTTCTCCTCGCATGAGGAGGTGATAACCATGGTTACATATTCGGATTTATTTTTATTCGCTAGTGTAATTATAAGCGTTATCTCTCTATGTTACCTAATTTTCAGTAACAAAAATTAGAGAAATTCTTTTATAAATTAAAAGAAATAACCGCCTAAACTTTTCCCCGTTTGACGGTTATTTCAAAACCATAGTATGGGGAGAAACCGCTTATCGCAGGCTCCCTTTTTCATTTATATTATAGCATATCTTTGGCTTTTGTCAAGAGCATTTTAATTCGTAATGCTTAATGCGTAATTAATAGGTTAAAATAAACTTTGAGATAATAAAGCGCATTCCTGCACATTACCGTTAGGAGTTATTTTGCACATCGGTATATTAAGTTTTCGCCAAATCTGCTGAGCAGGCAACCAACGCCGATATAAGAGACAAGGAACTAATAGTTTGATATTCGTATTTACGATTCAGCATTATGATTGTCACCTCTTTTTAAAACTAGGTTGACAATAGATTCCTGTTTTGATATACTATTACCGTACTTTAAGGAGCGTGTACACCAAATGAGTATAAAGACAGAGCTTTTATCGGTTCTTATGAAAAATGATGAGAATTTCATATCAGGAGAAAAGCTTTCAAAGGAGCTTTTTTGTTCTAGAAATGCAATATGGAAATCTGTTAAATCGCTTAAAGTGGACGGCTATGAAATTGAAGCCGTAACGAATAAAGGCTATCGTTTAAAAAATTCAAGCAGCTTGCTTACTAAGGAATCGGTTGAAAATTACCTCGGAAGCCTTAAGGACAAGCTTCACATCATCGTTTTGGACGAGGTTACTTCCACGAATGACTATTTAAAGGAGCTTGCTGCAAAAGGTGCTGCGGACGGAACTGTTGCTATTGCTGTTCATCAAACCAAGGGCAAGGGACGGCTGGGAAGAAGCTTTTATTCCCCTGAAAATACAGGAGTTTATTTGAGTATACTTCTTCGTCCGAAGCTTTCGCTTTCGGAATGCCTTCTTCTCACAACCTCTGCCGCTGTTGCAGTAGCCGAGGCGGTCGAGAGCATAACTGGCAAAACCGTAACAATAAAATGGGTGAATGATGTATTTTTAAACGGCAAGAAAATCTGCGGAATTTTAACTGAAGCGTCTACGGATATTGAAAGCAGAGGGCTTTCATATGCCGTTGTCGGAATAGGTTTAAATATTTGCGAGCCGACGGGCGGTTTTCCAAGTGAGATAAAAGACGTTGCCGGTGCTATTTTTGAAAGCGGTAAGGATGTGCCGAGAGCCGGACTTTCCGCAGAAGTAATTAAACGCTTTTATGGGTTTTACGAGGAAATTCCGAAACGAACTTTTTTAGACGGTTACATAAAAAGGTCTAATCTTATCGGAAAAGAAGTAAGAGTAATAAATGGTGAAACTGTTTTACCTGCAACGGCTGTAAAGATAGACAATGATTGCAGGCTCTTGGTTCGCTTTGGTAACGGCGAGGAAAAATGGCTTTCATCGGGAGAAGTTTCTGTCAAGCTTAAAAATTGAAAAGAGGACAAAACAATGAACAAAGCTATAAATTTCTCAGTTAAAAATCTTTGCATAGCAGCGGTATTAACTGCGCTTTGCTGTGTTTTAGCACCTTTTTCGGTGCATATAGGAGTCGTTCCTATTTCTCTTGGAACATTTTGCATTT
Source organism: uncultured Oscillospiraceae bacterium (assembly GCA_902489475.1). Lineage (GTDB taxonomy): Bacteria > Bacillota > Clostridia > Oscillospirales > Ruminococcaceae > UMGS1601. The sequence goes on from CABUAH010000100.1 coordinate 1,733, forward strand.
TTCTAACTGCTGTAATTTTGCCTTGGAAACTATCTGTTCTTTCAACAATCGTTTACATTCTTATAGGTGCCGTAGGACTTCCAGTGTTCTCAGAGTTTAGAGGCGGAATACAGGTTTTAGCAGGTCCTACAGGTGGATATTTAGTTGCATATCCTTTTATGGCGCTTATAATTTCGCTTATCACCAGGAGCTTTATAAAAAAAGGCGCAGTATACTATATCGCCGCAATGATAGTTTCCATGGTTTTAGCCATGGTATTTTGTTATTTGCTTGGAACGGCATGGTTTGTGATCTCCATGGATTCGACTGTAAGCGCTGCCCTCTCAGCTTGTGTAATACCTTTTATTTGGGCGGATCTTTTAAAAATAGCCGCTGCGGCATTTTTAGGCTTCTCGGTAACAAAAGCGCTTAACAAAGCAGGGCTGGGAGTTTAAATAATTCGGAATGCAGAGTGAAGAATTCGGAATTTCAATTGACAATGGCAATAATTTGACATGATTCAACAAAAAACAACCCTTGTGATAATATAGTCACAAGGGTTGTCTGCATTAACAGTAGGCGGTTTTTCCCGTAAGGGAGGTGATAGCTATGGTTACATATGACGAATTGTTTTCAATTATCATTGTAATTTTAAATGTTATCTCTCTATGTTACATCATTTTCAGTAACAAAAATTAGAGAATTTCTTTT
>CABUAH010000101.1 GCA_902489475.1 uncultured Oscillospiraceae bacterium
GATTTCGCCGTCTGCGGACGGCGACCAAGGCTCCGCCTTTGGAAACCGCAATCTTTTGAAAAAGCTTGACCAAAACTTTTGTTTTGACGCTATTGACAATCAAGAAAGAGCAGATTTCTGCTCTCTTTTTTAGAAATTTCGGAAAAAGACTTTACTTTCACAATTTAGTGTGTTAAAATGTAATTATGATATTTTTATCCGAGGTGATACTGTGAACAGTAAGTTAGTAGATAAGAGTATGGACGATTTGTTTGATGCAATTTTGTGCCTTGAAACAAGGGAAGAGTGCTATAAGTTTTTTGAAGACCTTTGCACTATTCCTGAACTGAAATCCTTGTCACAGCGTTTTCAGGTTGCAAAGCTGTTAAACGAAAAGTGTGTGTACAGTGATATAGTGAAGGAAACCGGTGCTTCGACTGCAACAATCAGCAGAGTTAATCGTTCGATAAATTACGGAAGTGACGGCTATAGCGTTGTTTTTAAACGGCTAAAGGAAGGACAGGATAAGTAATGTCGTATGATGCCTTAGCATCGTGCTATGACAGCTTCGTGGGTGCCGATTATGACGACATATCCGCTTTAATTTCGTCGGTGCTTTATTCGTTTGACATAAGTCAGGGGAAAATACTTGATCTTGCCTGCGGAACGGGTGAAATAACTAAACGCTTTTGCGAATTGGGATTTGACATGACCGGGCTTGATTTGTCAGAAAATATGCTTTTAAAGGCGAGAAAAAAGTGCGATGCTGAGTTTGTGAAAGGCGATATGACTAACTTTTCGTTTGAGGGGAAATTCAGCGCTGTTATATGTACACTTGACAGTATAAATCACTTAGAGTCTATGGACAAAATAAAAAAAGCATTTGACAGTGTATATAAATGCTTGGATGACATAGGCTTGTTTATTTTTGATATGAATTCTATTTATAAACACAGGGAGATATTATCTGACAACTCTTATGTTTATGAGGATTCAAACTACTTTTTAACATGGAGAAACGAGTACGATGAGGAGCTTTCCCGTGTAAAAATCGTACTTGATTTGTTTTCTCGTGAGGGAAACGGATACAAAAGGGAAAGCGAGAGCTTTTTTGAATATGATTATGCGCTTCGGGATATTTGTTCGGCTCTTAAAGAGTCCGGTTTTAGTGTAATAGATATTTCGGGCGAATATGATATGGAAGAAATAAAAGACGATACCGAAAGGTATTTTATAATTGCCGGGAAGGTTTAACAAATGGGTAGAATAGTAAGATCAATCAGTAAAGATGCATCGGTTGTATGTTCTGCGATTGACGCTTGTGATATAGTAAATGAAATTGAGAAAATTCATAATTCAAGCGCAGTTGTCACGGCAGCGCTTGGAAGACTTGCTATGGGCGCATCGCTTATGGGTTTTGGACTTAAGGGCAAGGACGACACAATAACTCTAAGAATCAACGGTGGAGGAAAGTGCGGCAATCTTATAGCTGTTTCCGACAGCTTTGGAAATGTAAAAGCTTATGTACAAAATCCTGTTGTTGAGATTCCGCTTAATTCAAAAGGAAAGCTTGATGTCGGCGGGGCTGTCGGCAGGGACGGAGTTTTAAGCGTTGTCAAGGATTTGGGACTTAAAGAACCGTATGTAGGTCAGGTGCCAATCGTCAGCGGCGAAATTGCAGAGGATATAACAAGTTATTTTGCAACAAGCGAGCAGATACCGACTGTATGTGCTTTGGGAGTTTTAGTGAATCCTGATTTGACGGTCAGAAAGGCAGGAGGCTTTTTGCTTCAGCTTTTACCTTTTGCCCCTGAGGATGCAGTTGATATAATCGAGAAAAATATAAATTCTATGAGTTCTGTAACACAGATGCTTGAAAACGGTAAGACTGCTGAGGAGATTTCTCTTATGGCGCTTGATGGATTAGAGCCTAATGTGCTGGACGACTTTGAAGTGAATTATCGCTGCGACTGTTCAAGAGAGCGGGTGGAAAAGGCACTTATTTCTCTTGGCACAAAGGAGCTGTCAGAGCTTAGTAAAGATGAAAATACAAATGTTAAGTGCCATTTTTGCACTAAAGAATATAATTTTTCAAGTGAAGACATAAAAAATCTTATAAAAACGCTTGACAAATAAAAAACAATAGTGTATAATAAACTTCGTCGCTTAGGGCGGCGAGTGTGGGAGCATAGCTCAGCTGGGAGAGCATCTGCCTTACAAGCAGAGGGTCACAGGTTCGAGCCCTGTTGTTCCCACCACATTTGGCCTGGTAGTTCAGTTGGTTAGAACGCTAGCCTGTCACGCTAGAGGTCGTGGGTTCGAGCCCCATCTCGGTCGCCAAATGCCTCTGTAGCTCAGTTGGTAGAGCAGGGGACTGAAAATCCCCGTGTCGATGGTTCGATTCCGTCCGGAGGC
>CABUAH010000102.1 GCA_902489475.1 uncultured Oscillospiraceae bacterium
ACCTGGCTAAAAACGGAATTTCTCCGTATGCTGTGGCGGTACGAGCCGATTTTCGACGAAAAGGGGTTTCCTAGGGGAAAAACGCAGAACGAGATAGGCGTAGCTATCGAAGTGAGTGTGTTTGTCCCATGGGGAGCGTGGCGAGCTTTGTCGACACGCTCAGGGTAACAAAAATGTCACCCCGATTTAAAAATTCTTGCTTGTATTAGTTTTTAAAATGTTCGTTTAATTTCTTTACAAGCTCTGCGGGATCTACACCGTGTACAGCGCAAGCTTGTCCGATCGATTCGCCCCTTGCTGACGGGCATCCCAAGCAATGCATTCCCATGTCAAGGAAATAAGGTGCAGTATCAGCATCGTAATCTAAAATATCTCCAATAATTGAATCTTCGGTTACTTTAAAGTCTGCCATTTTTATACCTCCGTTTAATTTTATTAATCATATTTATCAAATTGATGATACAATACTTTTAAGGTTATTATATCAAAATTTAATTGTGCGAAGCACAATGCCGGCAAAGCCAACGAGCGGCGATAGCCGCAAATAAAAGATACAATGTTCTTTAAGTTATTATAACCGATATTTTATCAAAATGCAAGTGCGTCAAACTTTTTGTTGCGTTAGGTAAAATTTTATGATATACTAAAAATAAGTAGAGCTTTGAGAGGACGAAATTTAATGATAAATGTTTCAAATGTAAGTCTGCAATTCGGCGGACAGTATCTTTTCAAAAATGTTGATTTAAAATTTGCAGCAGGAAACTGCTATGGAATAATAGGTGCTAACGGAGCAGGAAAATCCACTTTTTTAAGAATATTATGCGGCGAAATAGAGCCTACAACGGGAGAAGTTGCAATAAAAAAAGATGCACGTATTTCAGTGCTAAAACAGGACCATTTTGCATATGATGAGTTTAGCGTGCTGGATACTGTTATGATGGGAAACGAGCGCCTTTACGAAATTATGAAGCAAAAGGACGCTTTGTATGCTAAGGAGGATTTTACTGAGGCTGACGGCGATATAGCGGCTGAGTTGGAGGGAGAATTCGCTGAGCTTGGTGGCTGGGAAGCGGAAAGTGACGCATCAAAGCTTATTCAAGGACTCGGACTTTCCGAAGAACTTTTGTATCAGAGCATGGCAGGACTTTCGGGAAATGAAAAGGTGAAAGTCCTTTTGGCTCAGGCACTTTTCGGAAACCCTGATATAATACTTCTTGATGAGCCGACAAACCATTTGGACATCGACGCAATAAGATGGCTTGAGGACTTTTTGGCAGAATATTTCGGAACGGTTTTGGTCGTTTCACATGACAGACACTTCTTAAATAATGTTTGCACGCATATTGTTGATATTGATTATACAAAAATAAAAATGTATGTAGGAAACTACGAGTTTTGGTATGAGTCAAGCCAGCTTATGCAGAGAATGATAAAACAGCAAAACAAAAAGGTGGAGGAAAAAATCAAGGAGCTTCAGGAGTTTATTGCGAGATTCTCTGCTAACAAGTCAAAATCAAAGCAGGCGACCTCGAGAAGAAAGCTTTTGGATAAACTGGAGGTTACAGAGCTTCCGGCTTCGTCAAGAAAGTATCCTTTTATAGGATTTACAATGGAAAGGGAGCTTGGCAAGGAAGTTTTGCAGGTGAAGGGAATCTCAAAGACAGTTGACGGAGAAAAGCTGCTTAATAATGTGACATTCACAGTCGGCAGGGAAGATAAAATAGCCTTTGTCGGAGAATCCGAACAGGCTATAACTATGCTTTTTAAGATTCTTGCTGAAGAAGAAGCTCCTGATGAGGGCGAATTTAAATGGGGAGTTTCAACCTCTCGCTCGTATTTCCCTGTTGATAATTCAGAGTATTTTGATGGATGTGATTTGTCTATTCTGGAATGGATAAGGCAGTATTCCGAAACTGATGAAACAGAAACATACCTTAGAGGATTTTTGGGAAAAATGCTTTTTTCGGGTGATGAGATTTACAAGCCGGTTAAGGTTTTATCGGGAGGAGAAAAGGTTAGATGTATGTTTTCCCGTATGATGCTTTACGGGTCTAATGTTTTGCTTCTGGACCGTCCGACAAACCATCTTGATCTTGAAAGCATTACCGCAGTTAATAATGGGATCAGAGATTTCAAGGGAGTTGTGTTGTTTGCATCGCACGATCACGAAATAATGCAAACCGTAGCTAACAGAATTATCGAAATTACGCCTGAGGGAGTTATCGACAGACAGGGAACTTATGAAGAATTTCTTGAGTTCAAAAACAGAGAAACATATAAGTTCAAAATTTGTTTTTAGTATTTAAAGGTAATAAGTTAAACATTTTTAATTATTAATATTATATTACACAATTTTAATTTTTTGTTAAT
>CABUAH010000103.1 GCA_902489475.1 uncultured Oscillospiraceae bacterium
AAGTAAGTATTTAATATAAAAACAGCAGGCATTGATTTGATGCCTGCTGTTTTTTATTTGAGTAAAAGGAACAAAATTTGCTTTCAGTTTTTATACATAATGCCACTAGATTTTTGTGGAATAATAGTATATAATTTTATTGTCATTTATGAGCTATTACTGACAATGTATATGTTGTTTGTTTTTTCAGAATGTAATATATTTGATTATTAAAACAAGTTTAATTGTGCGTTTTGGTAAACAGCTTATATCTTGTACACTATTTTTAGGAGGCTTATTTTTATGAAATTCAAAAAACTGATAAGCAGCGTGCTTGCAGTATGCGTAGCAGTATCTGCCGCTTCGGTGTCTTCGTTCTCAGTAAACGGAGCTGATGACGCATCGGGAACTTGCGGCGACGGAATTAACTGGAGTCTTAACGCTTCAACAGGAGTGCTGACTGTTTCCGGTAACGGACCAATGGATCCGGAAATTTCTTCTTGGAACAAATGGACCTATTCAGATTATGCGGACAGCATTAAAGAAGTAGTATTTGATGAAGGTATCACTGCAGTCGGAAAAAATGCTTTCGGTTATTACAGCTTTTCTGCGGCGAAGTACCCAAATCTTAAGAAGGTTACATTCCCTTCTACATTGAAGGAAATCAACAGCCTTGCGTTTTCCGGTGATACTTCTCTTGAGCAAATAAGTGATTTGTCACAACTTGACGGACTTTATATTGCTTATGGAGCATTTTCGGGTTGTACATCTTTAACAGGAAATATTGTTCTTCCTGAAAATGTTACCGGTGGTTATGAAGGCTTTCAAGAAACAGCTATCACCGGCGTGAAAATTCCGGCAACAGCATTTTTAGGATCGGATGATAGACCGGACAGCATGTTTGATGGTTGTACATCTCTTGAAAGTGTTGAACTTGAAGAGGGATTAAAGGTTATCGGAAATTTCATGTTTAGAAACTGTACAAAGCTTGAAAGTATTGTTATTCCGAATTCATTGGTTGAATATGAATATTTTGGTTACGAGGCATTTTCATCTTGTACCGGACTGAAGTCTATAACTATTCCTGAGAATATGAAGAAAGCACCCGGAGGACTTTTTAATAACTGTGCTTTTGAAAGTGTTACTATTCCAAAGGGCATGGGAGCTGAAGTTTGGGTTTCAACATACGGCGGAATGGCAGCAAATGCAAGAAACTCATCCTTTGCAAGCAATGAGAATCTTAAGACGGTAACTATTTCAGACGGTGTAACCAGTCTTGGCTACTGCATATTTGAACGTGACATAAACATTGAAGAAATTTATGTTTATTCAAAGGATTTAGCTACAGTTGAGCCGAAGAGCAGTCAGTATGCTTCGATCGATAAGAATGCTAACCCTACATATTATGTTTATAAGGGAAGCAAATCTGAAAAAACACTTAAAAATGCCGGATATCTCACAGATGAAAATACAGTCTATATTTTAGATACTAAAGAGCTTGAAAATGCAATCGCAGAAGCAGAGGCAATTGACACAGCACTTTACACGGATGAGTCTGTAAAGGCTTTGACAGATGCACTTGAATCTGCAAAGGCTGCACTTGATTCTACGTCTGCAGACGTAGTTGATGCTGCAACCGAAGCGCTTAAGGCTGCAATAAATGCTCTTGAGCTTAAGCCGACTACATTTACAGTTTCGGGAACAATCACAGTTTCAGATGAAAATGCTGACGAAGATATTGTAGTTACATTATTAACTGGGGATGTCGAGATTGGTGTTGCAGAAACTAATAGCATGGGTGAGTATGTTATAGAAGACCTTAAAGAAGGAAGCTACACACTTGTAGTTGCCGGCGGAAATTATGTTCAAAGAGCATATGAGGTTACAGTTGCCGGAGAAGATGTTACGCAGGACGTAGAGCTTAATCTGCTTGGTGACATTAACGGAGATGGAAAGATTTCAACAGCAGACGTAGGAATGGCAAACTCACACGCAAAGGGAGTTAATTTGCTTGAAGGATATAAGTTTGATTGTGCTGATGTAAGGATTGACGGAACTATTTCAACAGCAGACGTCGGCATGATCAACAGCCATGCTAAGGGTGTAAAGTCACTTTGGGATTAATATAGTTGTTTATCTTTTGTATAACAAAACAGCAGTCCTTTGTGGCACCCTGCGTAAAGAAGGGTGCCACAGTTTTATTTGTTTTCGGGCAGAAAAAAAGGAAGTAGAAATTATAAATTTTTACTTCCTTTTATATTTTCTCCCTTGAGGGGAGTTCTTGGTTGATAAATTGGGATTTGTTTTTATATTATTTTTTTATACAATCCATCATTATTGCAATAAA
>CABUAH010000104.1 GCA_902489475.1 uncultured Oscillospiraceae bacterium
AAATTGCTCATTTTCAGTTACAAACAAATAATTAAAAACACAAAATACCGTTGCCAAAAGTGAAGCGAACCCCAAAATTTAGACAAAATTAAATATTAACTTGCTTGTGAATGAGTTCGGTATTGTACCGGACTCATTCCTTTTAGCTTTAAAGAAATTCTTTCATTGTTGTAATAATCAATATATCTTTTTAATTCATCTATGAAAGCTTTGACACTTTCAAATTTTTCACCATAAAACATTTCAACTTTTAATCTTCCGAAAAAGTTTTCCATCGCACCGTTGTCCATACAGTTTCCTTTTCTAGACATACTTTGTACAATATTGTGTTCTGACAGTAAACGTTGATATTCCGAATGTTGGTATTGCCAACCTTGGTCAGAATGGAATAATGGTTTCGCATTAGCGGGCAGCTTTTTGAATAAACCATCAAGCATTTCTCTAATTTGCTGCAAATTTGGACTTAATGAAATTGAGTATGACACAATTTCTCGATTATACAAATCCATTACAGGTGACAAATATACTTTATCATTACACACTTTAAATTCAGTTACATCAGTTGCTAGTTTTTCAAAAGGTTTTGTAGCTGTAAATTCTCTGTTAAGTAAGTTGTCGGCTATTTTGCCGATTTCTCCTTTGTATGAACGATATTTACTGTTTTTGCGTTGTTTTCCTTTGAGATTAAGTTCTTTCATCAGTTTCAACACAGTTTTATGGTTAATTGTATATCCTTTTTGTCTTAATACAATTAAGATTCTGCGGTAGCCGTATCTGCCTTTATTAGCTAAAAATATATATAGTATTTCTTGTTTTTCTTTCTTGTATTTATCTTTGATTGGATGTTGTATATAGTAATAAAAGGTACTACGGGCTAAACCTGATAATTGCAGCAAGTCTTTTAACGGATATTTTTGCCTTAATTCATTGACTATTGCTGCTTTTTCTCTTCTTTTAACATTCTTTTCCGAACTAAGGCACTGAGTTTTTTTAAGTATTCATTCTCCATTCTTAATCGCTGATTTTCGGCAATTAAATCTTCTTCAATTTTCTTATCAAGTTTGGGTGGACGACCTTTTGCTATTCCATCTACTTTACTGGCTCTACCTCGTCTTTCTTTCATCAGCCCTTCGGCTCCTTCTTCCAAGAATATGCGTTCCCATTTCGATATTACATTATGTTTAACATCGTATTTTCTCTCTGTTTCCATTATACCCAAATGGTTTTCTCGCATATCCATTATAACAGATAGTTTGAATTCTGGCGAGTGTTTTCTATATTTTTGTCCTTTCTTTGCCATAAAAATATGCACCTCCAAAAGTGTCTAACTTTTGGGGTGCATATCATTTTCAGCTACGCTTAATTTTTTGTTAGATTTCTTCAATAATAGGCAATATCATAGGACTGCGTTTTGTCTGTTCGTAAATATATTTTGCGACAGACGCTTTCATTGAACTCTTTAGAGTTGACCAATCCATATTGCGTTTGCCAAGACAATCCGAAATGCTTTCACCGGCAACGTGTTTAACACCTTCGATAAGCGATTCGGCCTCGCGTACATATACGAAACCTCTTGAAATAACATCAGGTTTTGAAACGATTTCTTTACTGTCGTGTGATATTGTAACAACGACGATAATAAGACCGTCCTGTGAAAGATGTTTTCTGTCACGAAGTACGATATTTCCGACATCGCCGACTCCAAGACCGTCGACAAGTATTTTACCTGCCGGAACAGTGCCTGCGATTTTTGCGGTTTTTGAGTCAAGTTCAAGCACCTGACCGTTTGAAAGTACAAAACTGTTCTTTTCCGGTATACCTACTTTTTGCGCAAGTTCCTTGTGAAGAACAAGATGGCGGTGTTCGCCGTGTACAGGAATAAAGAATTTCGGCTTTGTAAGTGCAAGAATAAGTTTTAATTCCTCTTGACAAGCGTGTCCCGAAACGTGTACTTCCGCAAGTGATTTATAAATTACTTCCGCACCTATTTTAAACAATTCGTTTACGACATTTGAAACCGGGA
>CABUAH010000105.1 GCA_902489475.1 uncultured Oscillospiraceae bacterium
CAAAACCATTGATTTTATTAGCTTTTTGCCGCTATCGCTATCACACCTCATTATTCAAAAGACCGGATTTTCAACGCCTAATGCAAAAAGTCGAAAACGGAGAAGTCGGGACAATAATCGTAAAAGATATGTCAAGACTCGGAAGAGATTATCTGAAAGTCGGCGTATATACAGAAATCACGTTTCCGGAAGCCGAAGTTAGATTTATTGCCATCAACGACGGGGTGGATAGCAACAGTCAAGTTGATAACGATTTTACGCCATTTCGTAATATTATCAACGAATGGTATGCAAAAGACACAAGTAAGAAGATACGTGCCGTTTTCCGTTCAAAAGGCAATTCAGGAAAACATCTTTGCACCGTTCCGCCTTTTGGGTATATAAAAGATCCGAATGACAAGGATAAATGGATTGTTGACGAAGAAGCGGCAAAAACAGTAAAGGAAATCTTTAATCTTTGTATGCAAGGATTTGGACCAACTCAGATTGCACGTATTCTTAACGAAAGAAAAGTTGAAACGCCCATTTGCCACTATGATAAACTCGGAATAAAACATCCCGCCAAATCTGCTATACCGGAACTGTGGTGTTCTGACACAATAAAAAATATTCTTAGCAACCCACATTATACGGGATGTACAGTAAATTTTCGCACGACTAAAAAATCCTACAAGAACAAAAAGAAATTGTGGAACGATCCATCGAAATGGGTTACCTTTGAAGGAACGCAAGAGGCAATCGTGGATAAGCAAACATACGAAACGGTTCAAAAAATTCGCGAAGGGAGGCGCAGACCTACCCCGATGGGTGAAATGAATGTGTTTTCGGGTATGGTATATTGCGCTGACTGCGGAAAGAAAATGTATCTTTGTCGTTGTTCTACAATGAAGCAAAAAGAATATTTTAACTGTTCGTCTTATCGCAAACAGAAGAAATCAACCTGTTCTTCTCACCATATAACGGTAGAAGCAATTGAAAAAATTGTTTTGAGTTATTTGAAAAGAGTTTCGGATTTTGTTATCGACCACGAAAAAGAGTTTATTGATGTTGCTATCGAACACTCTCGAATGCTTTCAAAAAAAGAAATCGCAAAGAAAGTGAAACAGGTATCCGAAGCCGAAAACAGAATAAGGACTCTGAATAAAGTAATTCAAAGTCTTTATGAAGATAAGGTTTTAGGAAAGATTTCGGAAGAGCGGTTCATCTTGATGGCTGAAACATATGAACAAGAGCAGTTTACATTAAAAGAAACAATAGCAAACAGTAAGTGCGAAATAGAACGCTACGACGAGATAAACGACAATATAAATAATTTCGTTTCGGTTGTCGTCAAAACGGGAAGGATAAATAAACTTACTCCCGAAATAGTAAGGTTGTTAATAGACAAAATTATTGTTTCCGAAAAGGTAAAAACTGAAAACGGATTCAAAAGAACAGTAACAATATTTTTAACCCACGTAGGCGAAATAGAGTTGCCGTAAAAGACAAGAAAACAGGCGTAAGTTTTTCGCCTACGCCTGTTTCCCTAATGGTGACACCCTTTTGCGGCATTTTTTAATTGTTTTTTAGCATATTGAAATATTCATCAAAAGTTATTGAAAAAATAATTTGTAAATTGCTAATTTTAGAATTTTTAAAGCCTAGATGTTCGAAAAGTTTAATACTTCTTAAGTTTTCAATATGAATTTTTGCAATGACTTTTTCAATTCTCCATTTAAAGAAAACTTCTAAAAGTAAAGATTTTAATGCATATAAAGCAATTTGTTTTCCCCAATTTTCTGGATTTCCAATAGCGATAATAACTTCGTATTCTTTTTTTGAAATTATTGTAAATAAAGTAATAAATCCTAAACACTTTTTGTTT
>CABUAH010000106.1 GCA_902489475.1 uncultured Oscillospiraceae bacterium
CGAAGATACTTGGCGGGTGACTGCCCGGGAAAATAGGTAGTTGCCGACTTTTATATATTCCTCCTTAGCTCAGTCGGTAGAGCATGCGGCTGTTAACCGCAGGGTCGTTGGTTCGAGTCCAACAGGGGGAGCCACTAAAAAAGAGTCCGATTTTTCGGACTCTTTTTTGTTTTGAATTATAATCATAACTACTGCTTTGCCTGTAGCCGTATCGGCTGTTAACTGCGCAATAATCGACCGCTCGCAGTGCGAGAAGAAGGGAGATTATTGCGGAAAGAAACAAGGAGTAACACGAAGCCGAACAGGCAAGTGGAACGACTATGTTTCTGACCGGATGCGTCGTTGGTTCAAGTCCAACAGGGGGAGCCAATTAAAAAAGTCCGATTTTTCGGACTCTTTTTTGTTTTGCAAGAAATATATCTTCCATTTGTATATCGGCTATTATCTCCTGTAGAGACAATGCATATTTGGTTCGAGTCTAACAGGGGGAGCTAATTTAAAAGAGTCCGATTTTTCGGACTCTTTTTTGCTTCTCTATTCATATTCTTCTTTGTTTAAATATTTGTATTCTCTGGGTGTAAATCCGGTTTGTGCCTTGAAACATTTGCAGAAATAGCTTTGCGATGAAAAACCTAATGTATATGCTATATCAGATTCCCTATAATCGGTTGATAATAGCATTTTCTGTGCTGTTTCTATTCGTCTTATAAGAATATATTTTTGAATAGTAAGAGACATTTCTTTTTTGAACAGCTCGCAAAGGTAGCTTTTGTTGAGTCCGGTTAGTTCAGATAGATTATCTACAGTTATTTTTTTGTGAAGGTTGTTGCAGATATAGTTTATGACCTGTCGTATTTTTGGAGAGAGAATCCTGTTTTTCTTTAGGTTTTTCATCTGTCTTGCAAATTCAAGTGACATTTCATCTCCAAGACGAATGACTTCAGAAATGCTTTTGCAGATGTCAGCTCGCCTTATAAAAATATCTGAAAGAGTATATGCCGTTTCATGCGGTAACCCGGCAGATGAGCATATTCTCGTGATAAGCGCTGTATTGACTATAAAGTGATAAATATGATTTCTCAACGGATCGTCAGAGAGGTTTCCTTTTCCCATTTCAAAAGGAACATTTGCATACATTTTTTGATTCTCTATAATTCCGTCAACATCTCCGTTTTTTATCATCCTAAAAATTGATTGTTCATTTTCGTAAGGCTCGTGAAAAAACTCTTTCTCACGCTGAACATAAAGTTGGTATTCAAGCTCTTTTTTTGCGTTTTTACCCGAACCCATTAAAATTGCCTCCTTATAAATTACTTTAATAAAATTATAATCCAACTGATTTTTTTTGTCAACGTCGGCTTAAGGGCTTAGAATGGGTATTAAAAATTTTTATATCGGTATAGACAAATAAAAATAAATAGTGTATAATTATATATCATGTCGGGGTGTGGCGCAGGTGGTAGCGCGCTTGACTGGGGGTCAAGAGGTCGCAAGTTCAAGTCTTGTCACTCCGACCAGACACATACTTCAAAACAGCTCCAAAAAATGGGGCTGTTTTGTTTTTGTCAAACGAAAACTCCCGGCTGTGCCGGGAGTTCAGAGGAGCTTAAGCGGTGAATTGAAAACAACTTCAGAGTAATAAAATGGAAGTATAGTCTGGCAAACTATACAAAGATTTAAAACAAAGGAGTTGAAAGTTGATGAACAACAATAATAGTTTATCACA
>CABUAH010000107.1 GCA_902489475.1 uncultured Oscillospiraceae bacterium
AGCAGACGTTGGTATGATCAACAGCCATGCTAAGGGTGTAAAAACTCTTTGGTAATCAATAATTTTTCCGAATAAATTTCGGAATATTAACAGCAGACACCTTAAAAGGGTGTCTGCTGTTTTTATTTATAACGCAATTGACAATATATAGATAGTATGATAGAATTAATATATATTTGCAACGCAAGTTAAAAACTTGCAATTTATTTGAGGAGGAAAATTATGAAGATTAAAAAATTATTAAGTACGGTTTTAGCTGCGGCAATTGCACTTACTTTCGTATCAGTTACATCTCTAAGCGTTGCGGCGGATACGACGGTTTCCGGAACCTGCGGCGATAATGCTACATGGATGATAACAAGCGACGGCAAATTGGTTATTTCCGGCAGCGGTTCTGTGACGGATGATGCATGGTATAGTTATCGTTACGATATAGAGGAGGTTGTAATACAAGAGGGAATTACTACAGCACGATATAATATTTTGGGTGCGACCTCTATTCCTTATGTTAGCAAAATTATTTTACCGACAACCTTTACAAGTATTAAAGGAATGAGCAATAGTTTTACTTTTCTAAAGGATATATATGTTTATTCAAAAGAATTGTCAAAAGATGATATCAATTATAACTACGGTACTTTTCCTAAGGCTTCAAGCGGTGTCAAATGGCATGTATACGAAGGAAGTGCGGCTGAAAGTGCATTGAGGGGTTGTCAAATTAAATATGCTGACAATGACTTTGAGTATATCGAGGGCGATAAGCCGGCAGATCAACAGTATACAGCAGCTTCAATTCCCGGACAATCAACGACCAATGGTCCGAGCGGTGTCAGCTCAACATGGTCATGGAATGAAGCAGAAAAAACGCTTACCTTCAGTGGAACAGGAACTATAAGTATTAACAGTGGTTATTCAAAATATAAGACTTCTGCTGAGAAGGTAGTAATTGGAGACGGAATTAAATATATTACTCCAAGTGCGTTCTCCGGTTTTTCTGCACTTAATTCAGTTTCTTTTGCCGACAGCGTTATGATTATTGAGGACAATGCGTTTATAAATACAAAGCTTACAGAATTTATTGCACCTGCTAACTTGGTTGAAATTGGTGATAAAGCGTTTTCTCAACTTCCGATAAATAAAATTGAACTTAATGACAAGCTGAAAAGAATCGGAACTTCAGCATTTGAACAAACACTTGTAGAATCATTAGAATTTAAATCAGGCGATGTTTTTGTAGGACAGCAGGCATTTAGTAAAACAAAGCTCAAGGACCTTGTTTTGTGTGAGGGAATGAGTTTCGGCGGAACAGTATTTTTTGAATGTAAAGATCTGAAAGAGGTTACTGTTCCTAAGGGATGTACATATGGCAAAAACGGCGAAGGAAATATGATGAGAGCTAACAAGCTGTTTTCAAATTGTACAGGACTTGAAAAGGTTATAGTTGAGGATGGTGCTTCATTGGCTGAGTCAATGTTCATAAACTGCTCAGCATTAAAGGACGTTTATCTGTTAAGTAAGACTTCTTCAATCAGCATTTTAGGGCCTAAGAACGATTCATTTAATCAAATGTTTGAGGGAGCAGATGATCCTGTTTTCCATATTTACCAGGGAAGCACAGCAGAAAGCGCTCTTAAAACTGCCGGATATACAGCGGATGATAATGCTAACAT